>DASTGO010000073.1:0-15080 GCA_035719045.1 Kineosporiaceae bacterium
AGTTTCGCACTGGCCCCCGGACAAGACGGACGCCGGGCGGCCACGGGGGATGCCGCCCGGCGTCCTGCGCGCGTCCCGACGGGGGATGCAGAACGCGCTGGCTCAGTATTACACGACGTGATGTCAGCGATGCGGGCTGACCGGGTAATCCGAGTGCTCTCGCAGGGTCAGATCAGCCGTTCGGCTGATCCCCCTCCGGACCCGGTCGTTCGCCGCCCAGGGCAGGTCGCTCGGGCGTCGTCGCGGAGGTCGGCGGGAGCTTCTCCCTCGGCTCGCCCCCGGCGTTGGCGAAAACCACCGCGACGTAGGGCAGGAAGATGGCCCCGATCCCGAAGACGACCTGCAGCCAGAAGATCCCGTGCACCACGAAGATCATCACGAAGCAGAGGGTCCGGATCAGCATGGACAGCAGGTAGCGGCCCACCCGCTGGTCCTGGTCGTCGGAGTGGGCCCGTCTGGCGGCGGTGATCCGGTGGACCTCGGGGTCACCGGAGTCGGATCGCGCCATACCGCCACGGTACGACCCCCGGGGCCGACTGCCCACCGGGGGTCCGCACGCAGCGGCGTCAGTCTCTGGGCGATGACGCCGTGTCGAGGACGAGTTTGCCGACCGTCCGCCTGGCACGCAGCTCGGTGTGCGCGACGGCCGCCTCGCCCAGCGGGTAACGGCCACCGGCGACCGAGGTGAGCCGTCCGGCGCGGGTCAGGGAGAGCAGCTCCTCCATCGCCGGGCGCAGTCCGCCGGGAAGGCGGGCCGCGTGCACCAGCCAGAACCCGCTGACCGTCGTCGACTGCGCCATCAGCCGCCGGGGGTCGACCGGGGTGGGCGGCGTGCGGGAGGCCATCCCGTAGCTGACCAGCCGCCCGAGCGGCGCGAGAGCCTGCAGCGATCCGTCGAACACCGCACCACCGGTCATCTCGAGCACGATGTCGACCCGGCGGCCGTCGTTGGCCTCCCGCAGGATGCGCTCGACCTCGTCCGCGCCGGCCGCGGCGGAGACGTCCACGGCGGCGTCCGCGCCCAGGGACAGCGCCAGTTCCCGCTTCTGCGGGCTGGAGGCCGTGGCGATCACGCGCCCGGCACCCCACTGCTTGGCCAACTGGACCGCCAGGGTCCCGACCCCACCGGCCCCCGCGTGCACGACCACGCTCTCACCCAGCCGCAGGGAGGTGGAGGTCCGCAGCAGATGCCAGGCGGTGGTGCCCTGCAGGACGACGGCCAGCGCGGTGGCGTCGTCGACGTCCTCGCCGATCGGGAACACCAGCTCCGACGGAGCCACGGCCTGTTCGGCATAGCCGCCGCCGCCCAGCAGCAGGGCGACCACGCGGGTCCCGTCCAGTTCGCCGCCACGCACCCGGCCCACCACCTCGGCGCCGGGGATGAGCGGCAGGCTCTGGGGCGCCAGGTACGAGTTCTCCGCCTGGTGGGTGTCGGCGTAGTTCACGCCGGCCGCGGTCACGTCGATGAGGTGCCAGCCCTCGGGCGGCGTGGGGGGTTCGGTGTCGACCAGGGTGAGCACCTCGGGTCCGCCGAACTCGGTGATCTGCACAGCGCGCATTGACGCACGCTACCGGCCGCGGCCGATCTCCGCCTTGGGAGCCTCGGCGGGTCAGCGGCGCCAGGTGGGCTAGCGTCGTGCCCTGAACCCGCGACCGTGGGCCGGCCACCGGCCCCGGGACCGCCAGGGCCCACGACGTCGAACCGATCCACACGGAGGAGACAGATGCCGCGCAGCGTGCTGGTCACCGGAGGCAACCGGGGGATCGGCCTGGCCATCGCCCGGGCCATGGCCGCCGACGGGGACTCGGTGGCGATCACCTACCGTTCCGGCAACCCACCGGAGGGCCTGCTCGGGGTGAAGTGCGAGATCACCGACACCGCCTCGGTGGACGCCGCGTTCGCGGAGGTCGAGCAGGCACAGGGACCGGTCGAGGTGCTGATCGCCAACGCCGGGATGACCCGCGACCAACTGCTCATGCGGATGAGCGACGAGGAGTTCGAGTCCGTCCTGGACACCAACCTGACCGGGGCGTTCCGCTGCGTCCGGCGGGCCAGCAAGGGCATGATCAGGTTGCGTCGCGGCCGGATCGTGCTGATCTCGAGCGTGGTCGGTCTCTACGGGGGACCTGGGCAGGTCAACTACGCCGCCAGCAAGGCCGGGCTGGTCGGGATCGCGCGTTCGATCACCCGCGAACTCGGCGGGCGCGGGATCACCGCCAACGTCGTGGCACCCGGCTTCATCGAGACGGACATGACCGCCGACCTGCCCGCCGAGCGCAAGGAGGCCTACGTCAAGGCGATCCCGGCCGGAAGGATGGCCCGGCCGGAGGAGGTCGCCGAGGTGGTCCGGTTCCTCGCCTCGGACGCCGCAGCCTACGTCAGCGGCGCGGTCATCCCCGTCGACGGTGGTCTCGGCATGGGCCACTGACCGGCTCTGACAGGATCTGCTCACGGCAACGGCCCAGGGCGGGCCGCCGCCCCGCGACATCAGAAGGAACGGCATGGGACTGCTCGAAGGCAAGAGGCTGCTGGTCACCGGGGTGCTCACGGACACCTCGATCGCGTTCCACGTCGCCCGGATCGCTCAGGAGGAGGGTGCGTCCATCGTCCTGACATCGTTCGGGCGGCAGATGCGGATCACCCAGGCGATCGCCCGGCGGCTGCCGGAGGCCCCCCCGATCGTGGAACTCGACGTGACCGACACCGCGGACCTGGAGGCCCTCGCCAAGCGGGTCGGCGAGCACGTCGACGGCCTGGACGGGGTGATGCACTCGATCGCCTTCGCCCCGCAGACCGCGCTCGGCGGCAACTTCCTGGACACCCCGTGGGAGGATGTCGCGACCGCCGTCCAGGTCTCGGCGTACTCCCTGAAGGCGCTCGGGGTGGCCGCCCTGCCGCTGATGTCCGGTGGCGGGAGCATCGTGGGGCTGACCTTCGACGCCTCCCGCGCCTACCCGGTGTACGACTGGATGGGCGTGGCCAAGTCCGCGTTCGAGTCCACCGCGCGGTACCTGGCCCGTGAGCTCGGGCCGAAGGGGATCCGGGTGAACCTGGTGGCCGCGGGCCCGATCCGGACCACGGCCGCCAAGTCCATCCCCGGTTTCACCGCCTTCGAGGAGGCCTGGCCGGCCAGGTCCCCGCTCGGCTGGGACTTCCACGACGCCGAACCGACCGCGAAGGCCTGCGCCGCCCTGCTGTCCGACTGGTTCCCCGCCACGACGGCGGAGATCGTCCACGTCGACGGCGGCTTCCACGCCATGGGCTGAGACGGACGGGTTGCGACGGGATGGGACGGACATCCATGAGGCCGGCGGAGGGCCCGGAGCGGCATGTGGTGCTGCTCCGGCACGCCAAGTCCGCCTGGCCGCACGGAGTCCCGGACCACGAACGCCCGCTGGCCGGGAAGGGCCGCCGCAACGCCCAGGCCACCGGGGAGTGGTTCGCTGCCGAGGGACCCCGGCCGCAGTTGGTGCTCTGCTCCGATGCCACCCGGGCCCGGCACACCTGGGAGATCATCGCCGCGGCGCTGTCCGGGGACCCGCCCGTGGTCAAGGTGGAGCCTGCCCTCTACGACGCCGATGCCTGCGACGTGCTCGACCTGCTGCACGACGTTCCGGACAGCATGGCCGTGGTCGTGGTGGTCGGACATCAGCCGACGCTGGGTGACGCCGCGGTCCTGTTGGCCGGCGCGGGGTCCGACCGCAACGCCCTGCAGCGGCTGCGGACGAAGTTCCCCACGAACGGGGTCGCCGTGCTGAGATTCCGTGGCCGCTGGGAGGACCTGGACGCCCACAATGCGTCGTTGGAGACCTTCGAGGTCCCGCGCTCGCAGTGATCCTGAACCGCCGCGGACCCCGGCGAGGGACTTAGGCCCCTCGTCGGGGTTCCGTGCATGGGTGGACGCTGCCGGTAACCACGGGAGGCGGTATGTCCACGTTTTTGCGTTTTTGCCCTCTGCTGCGCCCCTCCAGCTCCCATCCCTGCGCCCACCCGCCCAGTACGCCGGAACCCCGGACCCGGTCCAGGGTTCGCCGTCTGACCCTGCCGGCGGTGGTCGCTCTCCTGGCCTCCGCCCTGACCTGGGCCGGTGCGGCGCCGGCGGACGCGGCGACCGGCGATGTCGTCCTGCTGGCCGCGGGCGACATCATCGGCTCGTGCACGTCGACCACGAGCTGCGACTACGCGAAGGTCTCCGACGTCATCCTGGGTGAGCACCCGGATGTCGTCCTCGCCCTCGGCGACATCTCGAACAACACGGGCTCGCTGTCCGACTACACCAGGCGCTTCCGCCCGACCTGGGGCCGCTTCCAGACGGCGATCTCCCCGGTTCCGGGCAACCACGACTACGGCACGGCCAGCGCCGCCAACTACTACTCCTACTTCGGCTCCGCCGCGCACGGGCCGGCCGGGTACTACAGCTTCGATGTGGGGGCCTGGCACGTGGTGGCGTTGAACAGCAACTGCGCCAAGGTCGGGGGCTGCCAGACCGGCTCCGCCGAGGAGACCTGGTTGCGCGCCGACCTCGCGGCGAACACCCGGCCGTGCACCGCCGCCTTCTGGCACCACCCGCGCTATTCCAGCGGCTACGGCGGGGACAACACGGCGACCGCGGACCTGTTCGCGGACCTGTACGCCGCCCGGGCGGACGTCCTGCTCAGCGGCCACTCCCACGACTACGAGCGGTTCGCCCCGCAGGACAACGCCTCCCGGGCGAACCCGGGCAGCGGGATCCGGCAGTTCGTGGTCGGCACCGGCGGGGCCTTCTTCACCGGGTTCAGTGGCATCGAGCCGAACAGCCAGGCCCACCAGAACACGGCGATGGGCGCCCTGCGGCTCACGCTGCACCAGGGGTCCTACGACTGGGCCTTCCGACCGGTCGCCGGTCGGACCTACTCCGACACCGGCAGCGCGACCTGCCACCGGGCGACCGCCGGACCCCGCACGCTGACCTTCACGCCGACCGATGACGCCACGATCGACCTGTCCCGGCCCACCACGAACCTCGGGTCGGCGACGCGGCTCGTCGCCGACCACAGCCCGGTCAACGACGTCCTGCTGAGGTTCGCGGTGAGCGGGCTGAGCGGCTGCCAGGTGAGCCGGGCGGTCCTGACCCTGACCGTGGGCACGTCCGGCGACGACGGGTCCGCGCGGGGTGGTGAGGTCCACCCGGCAGCGGCGACCTGGAGCCAGTCCACGGTCACCTGGGACACCGCCCCAGCCCCCGGGCCCACGGTGGCCAGCCTCGGGGCGGTGAGCGCAGGCACCAGCTACCCGGTGGACGTGACCTCGCAGGTGACCGGTGACGGCCCCGTCGGGCTGCGGATCAGCAGTTCCAGCACCGACGGCGCCCGGTACTTCTCGACCGAGGGTTCTGCGACCCGGGGACCACGGCTGACGGTCAGCTGCGGGTAACCGCTCCCGGCGCGGCCGGCTCCGGACCGGGGTCGGCCGCGTCGGCCTCCTCGATCTCGGCGCGGGGGATGCCGAGCAGGTAGAGCACGGTGTCCAGGTACGGGACGTTGACCGCCGCGTCCGCCTGCTCACGCACCACAGGCTTGGCGTTGAACGCCACCCCGAGCCCGGCGGCGGCCAGCATGTCGAGGTCGTTCGCGCCATCGCCGATCGCCACGGTCCTCGACAACGGCAGGCCCTCGGCCGCGGCGAACCGGCGCAGGGCGGCCGCCTTGCCGGCCCGGTCCACCACCTCGCCGACCACCCGTCCGGTGAGCACACCGTCGCGGATCTCCAGCCGGTTGGCATGGGCGTGGTGGATCCCGAGGGACTCCGCCAGCGGCTGGACCACCTCGATGAAGCCGCCGGAGACCACCGCGAGGGTGAAGCCGAGCCGGCGTAGTGTCCGGCAGAGGGTCCGGGCACCGGGGGTGAGCCGCACCGCGTCGCGGACCTCGTCCAGCACGGAGGCGGGCAGACCGGCCAGGCAGGCCACCCGCTCGTGCAGGCTGGCGGCGAAGTCGAGCTCCCCGCGCATCGCCCGCTCGGTGACCGCGGCGACCTCGGCATGCCGGCCCGCGTGGGCGGCCAGCAGCTCGATCACCTCGTCCTGGATCAGCGTGGAGTCCACGTCCATCACCACGAGGCGGCGGCCGCGCCGGGCCAGCCCGGCCGGGGAGACGGCGACGTCCACCCGGTGGGCCGAGGCCGCCTGCGCGAGTTCGGCCCGCAGCACCTCGGCGTCGTCCCCGGACACGTCGAACTGGACCGCCGTGACCGGCCAGCGGGCCAGCCGCCGGATCCGGTCGATGTTGGCACCCCGTTCGGCCAGCCGACCGGTGATCGAGGCGACGGCGGTCGGCAGCAGCGGCGCACCGATCATCGTCACGTGCAGCCGCCCCGAACGGCGGGGCGCGTTGTCGCCGGACCCGGCCACACAGGTGACCGTCATCCCGAGCGCAGCTCCGGCGGCGTGCACGGCCGCCATCGCCGGGCCGTCGTGATCGCCGCCGCTGACCAGGACCGCCAGGGTGAGCCGCCCCCGGACCACGACCTGCTCGACGTCGAGGACGGCCACCCCTGGCAGGGCGAGAGCTTCGAAGACGGCGGCGGTGACCCCGGGACGGTCCGGACCGGTGACCGTGACCAGCAGGGTCGGTGGCGCCCCGGGGCCGCTGGACGGTGGCGGCAGCGGGGCCGGTGCGGGGGAGCCGGGCAGGGCGGACGTCGGCTGCGGCATGGCGGCCAGGCTATCCGGCGGTGTGGACCGGCCCAGGAGCGGGCGCGGCGGGAGGGTGGGGCAGAGGATGGGGGACCAGCCCCCCGGCCAGGACCGGCAGCACGGCGGCCAGCGCGAAGGCAGGTGCGTAGCCCCCGCCGTCGATGAGCATGGCCAGCAGCGGCGGGGTGAGCGCGGCGACCGCGTTCTGTGCGGTGTTCTGGACGCCCAGGGCCCGTCCGGCCCAGGAGTTGCCCGCGTACTCCGCGACCGCCGTGAACGCCAGCCCGTTCGGGCTGACCGTGACCACGGCGGCGAGCACGAGCAGGGCGACCGCCGCCGGGGACCGGGTCAGGGTGGTGGCCGCCAGGGCGCCGAGGGTGACCGCGATGGCGGCGGCGGTCAGGCGCAGGGGTCCGGTCCGGCTGCCCACGCGGTCGGACCACCAGCCCGCCGCGAGCCGGGCCAGCGCCCCGCCGCCCTGGGCGAGCGCGAGCAGTCGGCCGCCGTCGACCGGACTCCAGCCGTGCACGTCGACCAGGTAGATCAGCCCGAAGGCGGCGACCGTGAACTGCGGCAGCACCAGCAGGGCGCTCGCGCCGTGGATCCGCCACAGCACCGGCGTCCGGTAGGGCGAGACCGGTGCGCCCGCCCCGGGGGCCCGCTGCGGGCGCGGCGCATCCCGGACCACCGCGATCACCAGCACCACCGCGCCCGCACAGGCGGCGGCCAGGCAGGCGAGTGCGAGCGGCGTCCCCCGCCCGGCCAGCGCCGGCAGCAGCAGGGCCGCCGTCCCCACGCCGATGGGCTGGGCGGTCTGCCGGATCCCCATCGCCAGGCCCCGCTCGCCGGCGGTGAACCAGCCCAGGATCAGCCGACCGCTGGCGGCGTGGACACAGGCTCCCGCCGCGCCTGCGGCGACCAGGCAGGCGGCCACCGTGGCCACCCCGGCCCGGTCCTGGCCTGACAGTGAGGCCGCGGCGCCGAGGCATGGTGCGGCCAGCGCCAGCCCCGCCGCGAGCACGACCCGCTCACCCCAGCGGTCTGCGGCCGCACCCCAGAGGACCAGGGTGGCCATCAGCCCGAAGCTCGGGCTGGCCGCGAGCAGGCTCGCCGTGGACAGGGACAGCCCCTCGGCCCGCAGGTGCGGCACGAGATAGGGCAGTCCGAACTGGAACAGGCAGCCGACCGAGATCGCCACGACTCCCGCGGCGAGGACGGCCCAGCGGCGCCGGTCGGGGACGGCACCCGCGTTCCGTGCGGCCCCCGGGAGGCCCGGCCTTCCCATGGCGTCCATATGGCAATACTAGCGTCTCAAGATCCGAGACACCGGTGAGGTTGTGTGACCCCGTCCGGACAGGGCAGGCCTGTCGGTGATCGTGACGAAAGACTCCAGGGATCCCGGCTCAGGCGAAGCGGAGAACTCCGCGAACCGGCAGCACGGCGATGGTCGGGACGACGATCACCGGAGCCGCGTTGACCATCAGCTCCCGGGCGGTCAGCACACCACCGCCCGCAACGAGATGCAGCAGCACCAGGACCGCATGGCTGAAGCCGGGCGTGAGCGGACCGAGCAGGGCCGACGAACAGGCACTGGGCGAGTGGGGCCCACATCCCCGGCAGTGCTCCGCCCGGCGAGCAGGTACGCCAGGTCGCCGTGGCCACCCGGGCGCTCGGTGACGATCCTGGCGATGAGGGCGACCACCAGTGCCTGACTCCCGAGGGCGCTGAGGGTCTGACCGCTCCACAGCAGGAGGAAGCGTCGCCGACCCGGCTCCGGGTGACCGGTTCCGTCGCCCCGAGCGGGCAGGGCAAGGCCCACGTCACGCCTCTCCTGCGCTCGGATCAGATCGCCTCTGCGGACCTTGCGAGAGGCTGGCCGCGCACCGGTCGGCCTGAACACCGAACGGGCCCGCCACCCAGGGGAGGGCGACGGACCCGTTCAGGGGGTGTCGGTCAGCTGATGATCTGGACCGGCACGCCCAGCGGGAGCATGTTGGCGAGCTTGGTGATGTTGTCGTTGCTCATCCGGATGCAGCCGTGGCTGACGTTCTTGCCGATGCTGGCAGGTTCGTCCGTGCCGTGGATGCCGAGTTCGCCGTCACCTCCGCCGAAGTTCTCCAGGACGGTGGAGTACCCGGAAAGCCCGTAGGCGTAGGGCCCATAGGCCCCGTTCGGGTTCGGCGGGCGGAGCAGTTCCTTGAGGTAGAACACACCACCCGGGGTCGGCGTCGCCCCGGTGCCCAGTCCGACCGGGACGTTCATGACGACGGCACCCCCCTTGTAGAGGGTCAGCGTGTGCCCGCCCGTCGACACGGCGATCCGGTAGTCGTGCTGGCTGAGGGTGACGTCCGAGACCCGGACCCACCCCTGCGACTCGTTCGGGCGAATCGGCAGCAGGACCCGCAACCGGTCCGGACGCCGCTCCTGGACCAGGAACACCAGGGGAGCCCCCGAGGGCAACGGGTTGGTCAGGGTGAGCGCCGGGCTGCCCGCGGTCGCCGAGGTGTAGACGCCGATACCGGTGCCCTTCGCCTGGGCCACCAGGCTGGCGTCGGACACCGTGATCGGCTGCTTGCCGAAGACGGTCCCGCCGGTCTGGGTGGACCCGGACGCGGTGGCCTGGGGGGTCGGCTTGGTCCACACCTTGGGCGTGAGATTGGGAACGGGGGTGCCGGCCGAGGCCGCCGTCCCGGTCCCGGTCCCGGGACCTGTCGGCGCCGCGGAGGTCCCACCACAACCGGTGCAGACCAGGACCAGACCGGCCACCGCCCCGGCCAGCGCGATGCGGCCGGGGCGGGGCAGCCGGCGGAAGCCGGGGCGTTGCAGACGATCCATCTGGACGACGGTCACCCGCTCAGCCGGTGAACTTCGGGGTCTTGGTCACCGGCTTGGCCACGGGGGCCTTCGTGACGACGGGCGTGGCGACCGGCGTGGTGGCGGGGGTGGTGGCCGGGGTGGTGGCCGGAGCGGCCGGGTTCACCACGGTGAACAGTTCGGCGTCGTACACCAGGTACGGCTCAATGGCCTCGGCGTTGTCCAGGCACACCGCGGCGAGCACGAACTTGGCGCCGTCCTTGGCGCCCTCGGGTGCGGCGAGCGTCGCCGACCAGCTTCCGTCCTTCTCGGTCCGCAGGTCCACCGAGTCGATGGGCGTCGGGTCCGTCGGGCTCTGGAGGGTGTCGTAGTCGAAGATGGCGACGCTGACGTACGGACCCGTGATCTCGCGCTTGGGGTCAGCGCACTTCGTCTCCGAGGTGACCGTGATCTTCGTCCCCGCCGGGCCGGACTCCGGGGTCCGGGTGAAGGTGCCGCCCAGCGGCTCTGCCGGGGGAGCAGCGACCGGTGCCGCAGGGGCCACGGGGGCAGGGTCGGAAGTGGCGGCCCAGGCGGTGGAGGGCATGAGGCTCAGGGGAATCACCACGGCGCCCACGAGGGACGTGGTCAGCTTGCGCACGGACAGCTCCTGCAGAGGAAGGAGATCAGGACTGCGCCACCCAATCACGGATCGAAGCGGTGCTCGCATGGAACGATCAGCTTTCTCACAGAATTCTCATCACAATCTGGGAAGAAGTTGTGATGAGCCGACTGCGATGAGTGATCGATCCCCTGATTGTGCGGCTCCTCACACACGATGGGTGACCCTGGTGGGACATGGGTGATGGCCGTGTGATCTGTTCGGCGTGATGCGATCGGTGAGTGCGGCGGCGCTCAGACCCTGACCTTCTGGTCCTTGCCGATCACCGTGATGCCGGACTCGGTGACCGTGAACCCGCGGGCCCGGTCCTCCTCCGGGTCCATCCCGATCCGGGCACCCTCGGGGACCACGACGTTCTTGTCGAGGATCGCCCGCCGGACCACCGCATGCCGGCCGATCCGGACGTTGTCCATGAGCACACTGTCGCTGACCGTCGCCCAGGAGTGGACCTGGACATTCGGGGACAGCACCGAGTTCTCCACCAGAGCACCCGACACCACGACCCCGGGGGAGACGATCGAGTTCACCGCATGCCCGATCCGGCCGTGCCAACCGTGCACGAACTTCGCCGGGGGCCACGGCCCGATGTTGGCGTAGATGGGCCACTCGTAGTTGTAGAGGTTGAAGACCGGGTGCACGGACACCAGGTCCATCTGCGCCTCGAAGTAGGCGTCGAGGGTCCCCACGTCGCGCCAGTATTCGCGGTCCCGTTCGACGGAACCCGGAACCTCGTTGTCCCGGAAGTCGTAGACGGCGGCCTCACCGCGGTCGACGAAGTCCGGCACGATGTCGCCGCCCATGTCGTGGCGGGAGCCTTCCCGGTCGGCGTCCCGGGTGACGGCCTCGACCAGGGCGTCGGCGTCGAAGACATAGTTGCCCATCGACGCGAGCACCTGGTCGGGGGCGTCCGACAGGCCCTTGGCGTCCTTGGGCTTCTCCAGGAAGGCCGAGATCCGCTTCTTGTCATCGGTGGTGTCGATGACACCGAACTGGTCGGCCAGGGCCAGCGGCTGCCGGATCGCCGCCACCGAGCAGGCCGCCCCGGACTCGATGTGTGCGCGGACCATCTGCCCGAAGTCCATCCGGTACACGTGATCGGCGCCGACCACGACCACGATGTCCGGCCGCTCGTCGCCGATCAGGTTGAGGCTCTGGTAGATCGCGTCCGCGCTGCCGAGGTACCAGCGTTTGCCGACCCGCTGCTGCGCCGGCACCGGGGCGATGTAGTTGCCGAGCAGCGTCGACATCCGCCAGTTCTGTGAGATGTGCCGGTCGAGGCTGTGTGACTTGTACTGGGTGAGAACAACGATCTTGAGGTAACGGGCGTTCACCAGATTGCTCAAGGCGAAGTCCACCAAGCGGTACACCCCGCCGAAGGGGACTGCGGGCTTCGCGCGGTCGGCGGTCAGAGGCATCAGTCGCTTGCCCTCACCCCCGGCCAGGACGATTGCCAGCACATTGGAAGCGGCCATACCCGTGACCTTAGGGGTTCGCGCTGAGTTCGCACTACCGTGCCGGGTGTGCGCATCGACCTGCTGACCCGTGAATACCCGCCGAACGTGTACGGAGGTGCCGGAGTCCACGTCGAGAACCTCGCCGCGGTGCTGCGGACCCACGCTGACGTGCGGGTACGCGCCTTCGGGCAACCCTGTGACGAACCGGGCGTTTCGGGATATCCGGAGCCCTCCGAACTTGCCGGGGCGAATGCGGCACTGCGCACCCTCGGCGTCGACCTGGCGATCGCGGCGGACTGCGCCGGCGCCGACCTCGTGCACTCCCACACCTGGTACGCCAATCTGGCCGGGCACCTGGCGGGGCTGCTCTACGACATCCCGCACGTGCTGTCCGCCCACAGCCTGGAACCGTTGCGGCCGTGGAAGGCCGAGCAGCTCGGTGGTGGGTACGCGGTCTCCTCCTGGGCTGAGCGCACGGCCTATCAGGGGGCGGCCGCGGTGATCGCCGTCAGCGCGGGCATGCGGTCGGACATCCTGCGCTGCTATCCGCAGATTGCCCCGGAGCGGGTCCACGTGGTGCACAACGGGATCGACCTGTCCGGCTGGGTCCGGGACGAGAACCCGGACGCGGTCCGCGGGCTGGGGATCGACCCCGACCGCCCGAGCGTGGTGTTCGTCGGCCGGATCACCCGGCAGAAGGGGCTGGCGTACCTGCTGCGGGCGACGCGGCGGCTGCCGCCGGAGGTCCAGCTCGTGCTGTGCGCCGGCGCCCCGGACACCCCCGAGATCATGGCCGAGGTGTCCGGGCTGGTGGAACAGCTCCAGCAGGAGCGCACCGGCGTGGTGTGGATCGAGCGGATGCTGTCCCGGGAACAGCTCTGCCAGGTGCTGTCGGCTGCGACCACCTTCGTCTGCCCGTCGGTCTACGAGCCGCTCGGGATCGTCAACCTCGAGGCGATGGCCTGCGAGGCGCCCGTCGTGGGGACCGCGACGGGCGGGATCCCGGAGGTCGTCGATGACGGCGTCACCGGCCGGCTGGTGCCGATCGACCAGGTTGACGACGGGACGGGAACCCCGAGGGATCCCGAACGTTTCGTGGCCGACCTGGCCGCCGCGCTGACGGAGGTCACCGCCGACCCGGCGCGGGCCCGCGAACTGGGCCGGGCCGGCCGGCGCCGCGCCGAGCAGGAGTTCGCCTGGGAGTCGATCGCCCTGCGCACGATGGAGGTCTACCGGTCGGTCACGGGCTGATCGGGCCGGAGCCGGAACACGGTGGCGGACACCCAGCTGTCGTGCAGCACCTCCGCCAGGTCGCCCGGGTGGCGGGGGAGCAGCTGGAGGGGCTCGTCCTCGGTGCGGCGACCGCCGGGCCGATACCCGAGCAGGAAGACCACCGTCGTGCCGTACAGCCGGCTCGTGGTCAGTCCGGCCAGATGCAGCTTCTCCCGCCGGGTGCCGGCCCGTTCCAGCAGTGCGCTCTCGATCCCGGTCCGGGTGCCGCCGCACAGGCCGATGACGTTCCAGTCCGGCGCGTCCCGGGCAGGCCCGGGCAGGCTCACCCCGTCCAGGTCCGCGACCTGGACGGGGTGCCGGTGGGGCAGCCGGGCCGACGGCGGCTCCCCGCCGTCGTCGGGGTAGAGCCGTTCGGGCCGGCCTCGCGGCACGCCGCGGACCAGCAGTTCGGCGTCCTCCCCGGTCCGGCCGAGGTGGGCCTGCCGGGCGAGCCCCCGCAGGAAGTCGCCGAGGTGGCGCAGCTCACCGTCGTCGACGCAGACCCGCACCCGCAGCCAACGCCGTCCCGGATCGCCGCCCGGTGGTGCCGGGACCGGGAGCTGGACCTCGCCGACCTCCCACCCCTCGTCGGCCACCGCACGCAGCACGGCCAGCACGGGGTGGCAGTGCAGCAGGGGTGTGGGCTCATCACCCGGCAGCCCGAGGAACACGTCGACCAGCCCGGCGGGGGCCACCCTCGGGACCAGTCGATCGGGGGTGAGCTCGAAGCCCTGCGCCCGGCTGCCGGGGATCCATTCCTGGCACGGCACCTCGCGCGGACGCCTCCCGGTCCCGAGCAGTTGCGGCAGCGCGCCGCCCTCCGGCAGGACCAGGCAGGCGTGGGAGGGCCGGCCGAGCAGCAGCGCGGCACCTGTCATGTCCCGCCACCAGGTGCCCTGCAGCACGCTGACCCGGCGATGGTCCGGCGCGGGCTCGGTGCGCAGCCGCATCCGTGGCGCGGGCGGGCCAGCGCGGTGCAGCGCCGACCGGCCCGTGGAGCGGTGAGCCAACGGCCCGGTGAGCAGCATCTGCACCACGACCTGAAGGAGGAGAGCACCCCAGCACAGCTGCCGCACGGTGAGCCCGAGCACCCGGGGCTCGGTCCCGGACCCGGCGTCCTCCGACAGGAACGCCGTCGCGACGCCCAGCAGCAGACTCGGCAGCACGCCCGCCACACCGATCCATGCGCTGACCGAGGTGAGCAGCCCGCGCAGGGTGGACCGGTCGGGCCGCTCCAACCGGCTGAACTGGACCGCGGCGAAGAGGGCGAGCATGGTGGCCAGCACCCGCGGATCGGGCCGGGTCGCGCTGAACGCGGTCAGCACCACCACCGTCGCACCGAGGACGACCAGGCCGCCGGAACTGGCGGCCCTCGCGGTACGCAGGATCGCCGGATCCTCCGCGACCACGTCGAGCGTCACCCGCGCCGACTGCACCCCGCCGCGCAGCACCGCGTCCTCCACGGCGTCCAGGCGGACCAGGACCGACCGGGGGCCCACCGCTTCCACCTGCGCGACCCGCAGCAGCGGGCCCTCGGCCTGCAGCAACCCGCTCAGGACGGCCCCGTCGGCGCCCGGGTCATCGACGCCGGAGGTGCCGGTCCCCGTGCGGTCCGCCGGCGCCCCGCCCGCCCTGCCCGTCCCGACGGGGAACTCCCCGGGCTCCTCGCCCGGCCGCCGCAGCCGCAGGCGGGCCTGTGTCCGGTCGAAGGCCTCCTGCACCGCCGGACCGTCCACGGGCTCGTGACAGCGGAACACGTCCTGAGCGAGGTCCGCCTGCGCCAGCGCCAGCTCCGCCAGGCAGCGGCCGGCGCCGGTCAGTGTCGCCGGACCACCGGCCGGCACCTGCCACCACAGCTCCAGGAAGCGCTGCAGGGCCCGGGGTACACCGGTGCGCACCTCGACCCTGGCCGCCGGCGACCGACCGGCCGCGTCACCGGTGAGCCCGATCCCGTCCGGCAGCCGGATCAGCACCTGCCGGTCGGCATCTGCGGAGGGCACCAGCAGGTCGAGTTCGAGGCGGGCGCACGGAGTGAGCCGGTGCAGCCCGGTGCGGTGCAGGGCACGACCTGGCAACCGGACGGAGAACGTCGCCGGCCCGGGGCGATCGGGGACGGCCACCGCGACCACCACGCAGTCGTCGCCGAAGGCGTGCAACGCCTCCATCACCCGGGTGACCAGGACCGGCGCATGCCCGGACGAGACC
>DASTGO010000074.1:0-40219 GCA_035719045.1 Kineosporiaceae bacterium
GGGATCGGGACGGGGCTAGGCGGAGGTGACCGGACGGTCACGCCTCGCGAAATACTTAGCCAAGGTAATGAGTTAGGCTAAGCATGATGAACGCCACCGCCGACCCCGCACGCCGTTCCGGGACCGCGCCCGGTGCGCCCGCCGCACAATCCCCGGCCCGGCCGTCCGCACAACCCTCCGCCCGGCCGTCGCCGGAACCGGCCCGCCGCCGCCCGGGTGAATGCCGGCCCGCATCGCTGGCCGCCGAACTGCGGGTGTCCCTGATGCGCACGGTCCGCCGGTTGCGGGCGGAGAAGTCCGACCAGGACCTGTCCGACAGCCAACTGTCCGTGCTCTCGGTGCTGGACCGCCAGGGCCCGATGACCCCCGGCGAACTGGCCGAGTTCGAACGGGTGCAGCCGCCGTCGATGACCCGGACCGTGGCCGCGCTGGCCGAGCGGGGACTGGTCACCAGGGCGGCGCACCCGGTGGACCGGCGGCAGGTGGTGATCACCCTCTCGCCGTCCGGGACCGGGGTCGTCCGGGAGACCCGCCGCCGCCGGGACGCCTGGCTGGCCCGCCGGCTGGCCGAACTCACGCCCCGGGAGCGGGAGGTCCTCGCCGAGGCCAGCACCATCCTGAGGAGGATCGCCACCGCGTGAGTCCCGTCTTCCGATCCCTGCGCAACCCGAACTACCGGCTGTGGGCGGCCGGCGCCCTGGTGTCCAACACGGGCACCTGGATGCAGCGGGTCGCCCAGGACTGGCTGGTCCTCACCGTGCTCACGCACAACTCCGCGCTGGCGGTCGGGATCACCACCGGCCTGCAGTTCGGCCCGGTGGTGCTGCTGGCGCCGCTGGCCGGGACGGTCTCCGACCGGCTGGAGCGCCGCCGGGTGCTCCTGGGCACCCAGACCGCCTCCGGGGTGCTGGCGGCGGTGCTCGGACTGCTGGTGGTGTTCCACCTCGCCCAGCTGTGGCAGGTGTATCTGCTGGCCCTGCTGCTCGGCTGTGTGGCGGCGGTGGACGGGCCGGCCCGGCAGGCGTTCGTGTCCGAGATGGTCCCCACCGAGGACCTGCCCAATGCGGTCGGGCTGAACAGTGCCTCCTTCCATGCCGGCCGGCTGATCGGTCCCGGGTTGGCCGGGCTGCTGATCCACTGGTTCGGCACCGGGCCGGTCTTCCTCATCAATGCCGCCACCTTCGGGGCCGTGCTGGTCTCGCTCACCCGGATGCGGGTCGACCGGCTGATCCCCGCCCCGCGGGTCCCGCGTGGCCGGGGCGCCACCCGGGACGGGCTGGCCTACGTGCGGCACCGCCCGGACATCCTGCTGCTGCTGGTGATCGTCGGACTGGTCGGCGCCTTCGGCCTCAACTACCAGATCACCACGGCCCTGATGGCCCGGCTGGTCTTCCACAAGGGGTCCGGGGAGTACGGGCTGCTCGGTTCGGTGATGGCGATCGGCTCCCTGGCCGGGGCGCTGCTGGCCGCCCGCCGGGAACACCCGACGCTCCGACTGGTGGTCACCGCGACCGCCGCCTTCGGGCTGTTCAGCGGGATTGCGGCGCTGATGCCGAGCTATCCGCTGTTCGCGGTCTCGCTGATCCCGGTCGGGCTGTCCGCGCTGACCCTGATGACCGCGGCGAACGCCACCGTGCAACTGTCGGTGGAGCCGCAACTGCGGGGCCGGGTGATGGCGCTGTACATGGCCGTGTTCATGGGTGGGACCCCGGTCGGCTCACCGCTCGTCGGCTGGATCGGGCAGCAGTTCGGCGCCCGCTGGACCATCCTCGTCGGGGCGGTCGTGTCCCTGGTGACCGCGCTCGGGGCGGCCGGATGGCTGTTGCGGCAGCGGTCCGCCCCCGGGCCGGCTCCCGCCGCCGGCGGGGCGTTCCCCGGATCCGTCGCCCGGTCCGGACCCGTTGTCCTGCAGGGCGTTGCGGGCCTGGGCGGAGATCCTGGGCGACTCGTCGACGATGTGGACGCCGATCCCTGCGGCCCGCACGGCGTCGCGCAGGACGAGGGTCAGGACCTCGTACTCCAGCGACCGTGTGGATCCCGCCCGGTGGACCAGGCCGATGGTGCGCCCGGGGGCGGGCGGGGCCAGCGTTGCCAGCCCGACCCCGGCACCGGCATCCCGCCCGGCCGCGCTCGCCGGCAGCAGGGTGGCCCCCATCCCGGCGGCCACCAGGCTGGTCAGCGTGGCCAGTGAGGCGGTGCGGGCCGGGTGCGTGGACGAGGCACCGACCCCGCGGCAGACGTCGAGCACCTGGTCGCGCAGGCAGTGGCCGTCGCTCAGCAGGAGCAGTTCCAGGTCGGTGAGGACCTCGTGCGGGAGGTCCTGCCGTCCGGCCAGTTCGTGATCGGCCGGCACGGCGAGCAGGAAGTCCTCCCGGTACAGCGGCCAGGCGGTCAGGGAGGCCGGTCCGGGCGGCAGGGCCATCACCGCGACGTCGATCCGGCCGCGGTCCAGTTCCTCCTCCAGCCGGGCGGTCTGGTCCTCCAGCACGTCCGGGGCGCACCGGGGCAGGTCCCGGCGCAGGCCCGCCATCAGGGCCGGCAGCACGTAGGGTGCCACGGTCGGGATGATCCCCAGCCGCAGCGGACCGGCGAGGGGACGGCGCCCGGCATGGGCGGTCCGGGTGACGTCCTCGACGGCCTGCACGGCCTGCCGGGCCCGCTCGGCAACGGCCGCCCCGGTGGCGGTGAGGTGGACCCGGCGGGTGGTCCGCTCGACCAGCCGCACCCCGAGGGTGGACTCCAGGCCGGCGATCGCCGCGGAGACGGCCGGCTGGCTGATCCGCAGCATGGCGGCGGCGTCCCGGAAGTTCAGGGTGTCCGCCACGGCCACCAGCGAGCGCAACTGGGGCAAGCTGGGCAATGCAGACCTGTTCATAAACGGAGTCTATCGCCGAGGCCGATCTCGACTCATTTCCGTTCTGGACCGAGCAACGGAATGATCGAGGAGCACGGTTCGCCGGGATCGTGTGCCGGTCGGGTGCGATCACCCGGCCGGGTGCTCCAGTGCCCGCAGCGCGAGACCGACGTCCGCGAAGGCGGGCCATCCCGGCGCTGTCCGCACCGTGCGGCAGGCACGTGTCCGCAACGACCCAAGGAGACTGAGCTTCATGCCGCTGCTGACCATCGGCGACGCCTTCCCCGAGTACTCCCTGACCGCGCTGGTCCCGGGCGACCTGTCCGCCGTCCAGGCGAGCAGGCCCGAGGACTTCTTCACCAAGGTCGACTCGAACACCTATGCGGGCAAGTGGCGGGTCGTCTTCTTCTGGCCCAAGGACTTCACCTTCATCTGCCCGACCGAGATCGCGGAGTTCGGCCGGCTGAACGGCGAGTTCGCCGACCGTGACGCCCAGGTGCTCGGTGTGTCGGTGGACAACGAGTTCGTCCACTACGCGTGGCGCAAGCAGCACGAGGACCTCAAGGCGCTGCCGTTCCCGATGTTGTCGGACCTCAAGCGGGACCTGTCCGCGGCCACCGGCGTGCTCAACGGCGACGGTGTGGCCGACCGGGCGACCTTCATCGTCGACCCCGACGGCGTGGTCCAGTACGTCAGCGTCACCGCCGGCTCGGTGGGCCGCAACGTCGAGGAGGTGCTGCGGGTCCTCGACGCCCTGCAGACCGACGAGCTGTGCCCGTGCAACTGGCGCAAGGGCGCCCAGACCCTCGACGTCGTCAGCCTGCTGACGGCCTGATCCCGGAGTAGCTGATGGCTGGACTGGACGAGCTCAAGGAGGCCCTCCCGGGGTACGCCCGGGACCTCAAGCTGAACCTCGGGTCGGTGATCGGCACCTCGACCCTCCCCGAGCAGCGGCTGTGGGGGACGGTGCTGGCGGTGGCGATCGCCTCCCGCAACGACCGGGTGACGGCGGCCCTGGCGGCCGACGCCCGGGGGCACCTGTCGGACACCGCTTTCGACGCCGCTGCCGGGGCAGCCGCGGTGATGGCCCAGAACAACATCTACTACCGGGCCAAGCACCTGCTGTCCGAGGGCGGGATCGAGGGGTACGACGAGATCCCGGCCCGGCTGCGGATGCAGATCATCGGCTCCAGCGGCGGCGTGGACAAGGCGGACTTCGAGTTCTGGTGCCTGGCCGTCAGCGCCATCAACGGGTGCGGGGCCTGCCTGGCCTCGCATGAGCAGGTGCTGCGTGAGGCCGGGGTGCCGCGCGAGCAGGTGCATGAGGCCCTGCGCATCGCCTCGACCGTGCACGCCGTGGCGGCCACCCTGCAGGCGCACGACGCCCTGCAGGCGGACGCCGTGGATGCGCCCGTCGTGGACGCCGGGGTCGCCTGACCGGTCCCGGATCCGTTTCACCGCACGGTCCCGCCCACCGAGGTTCCCGATCGGGAGCCCGGCGGGCGGGACCGTTTGCCGTCCTGCCGGTGCGGGGTGGGCGTTCGGGTGCGTTCGGGTGCGGGACGCGGATCGGACGGGCTGCTCAGCGCAGGTGCAGGGGCCCGGCGAACAGGTCGTAGCCCACGAAGCTGACCACGTCGAGCAGGGTGTGCGCGATCACCAGCGGCATCACCCGGCCCCTGCGGCGGAACCACTCCCCGAAGACCAGGCCCATCACGGCATTGCCCAGGAACGGTCCGAACCCCTGGTACAGGTGGTACGAGCCGCGGAGTACGGCGCTGCACCCCAGCACGGCCCAGACGGGCAGGCGCAGTTCCCTCAGCCGGGTCATCAGGTACCCGACGACCACGACCTCCTCGATCAGCCCGTTCTTCAGCGCCTGGAGGACCAGCACCGGGATGGTCCACCAGTAGGTGTGCAGTGCGCTGGGGACGACGGTCGCGGTGATCCCGAGGTGCCGGCCGAGCACGTACAGACCCAGCCCGGGCAGGCCGATCACCAGGGCCAGCAGAGCGCCCTCCGCGAGATCGCGACCGGGGCGACGGGCGTCCAGGCCGAGACGCCGTGCGCCCGTACGGCCGGCCTCGGTCAGCAACCACAGGGCCAGGGCCGCGGGGACGACGGTGAACACCACGTCGGCGAGCTGATAGGCGAGGTCCACGTAGGGGCGCGCGCTGGCCGGGGCGTTGAGCGTGGCGGTCTGCTGTGCCAGGGGTCTGCCTGCGGTGAGTTTGGCGGTCAGACTGATCACCGAGTACACCGCGGACTGGCCCAGGGACAGCCCGAGAACCAGCCAGATCTCCTGGATCCGGCGCCGCCGGTGGTAGCTCTCCGCCCGGTCGATCGCCGCCCGATCGGTTGCCGTCTGCCCGGTCTCCACCGGGTCTGCCGCCGGGGAGTCGCTCGTCCGGCCGGGGTGACCTTCGTTGGGGCTGTTCGCGGGGCGGTCGGGATCGCTCACCGGGCCATTCTGCGGGTTCCGGTTGGGGGGCGGCCCGCACCGTGCCCTACCGTGACCGGATGCCCGCAGTCCTCACCGGTGAACCCCGCGCCGACGGCTTCCGGATGCCCGCCGAGTGGGAGCCGCACAGCGGCTGCTACCTGGTCTGGCCGCAGCGTCCGGACAACTGGCGCAACGGGGGCAAGCCGGCCCAGGCGGTCTGGGTCGAGCTGGCCACCGCGATCTGCGCGGCCGAACCCGTCACGGTGCTGGTGTCCGCGCAGCAGTGGCGCAATGCCCGGGCCCGGCTGCCGCGGCAGGTCCGGGTGGTGGAGGCCACCACGGACGACGCCTGGGTGCGCGACAGCGGGCCCAGCTTCCTGGTCGACGGCTCCGGCCGGCGGCGTGCCGTGGACTGGGCGTTCAACGCCTGGGGCGGGTTACGCGGCGGCCTGTTCTTCCCCTGGGACAGCGACGATCTGCTCGGGCAGAAGATCGCCGAGCTCGAGGGAGCCGACTGCTACCAGCCGTCGATCGTCATGGAGGGCGGCTCCTTCGACGTGGACGGGCAGGGCACCCTGCTGACGACCGAGGAGTGCCTGCTCAACCCCAACCGCAACCCGGACCTGTCCCGCGCGCAGATCGAGGGCTACCTGGGTTCGCATCTGGGGGTGGACAACGTCATCTGGCTGCCCCGCGGGGTGTACCTGGACGAGACGGACGGGCACATCGACAACTTCGCCCGGTTCGTCGCCCCCGGGGTGGTGGTGCTCAGCTGGACCGACGACACCACCGATCCGCAGTACGAGCGGTCGGCGGAGGCGTTGAAGATCCTCCGGTCCGTCCGCGACGCGCGGGGCCGGGAGCTGGAGGTGGTCAAGGTCCACCAGCCGGGTCCGCTGCACCTGTCCGCCGACGAAGCCGCCGGGGTGGACGTGGTCGCCGGGTCGCAGCCGCGCCGGGCGGGGGACCGGCTGGCCGGCTCCTACGTCAACTGCCTGCTGGCCAACGGGATCGTCGTCGTGCCGGTGTTCGGGGACCGCCACGACGAGGCCGCCCTGGAGACCTACCGGCGCCTGCTGCCGGACCGCCGAGTGGTGCCGGTCCCCGGCCGGGAGATCCTGCTCGGCGGCGGCAACGTGCACTGCGTGACCCAGCAGGTTCCGGCCGTCCAGGGCTGATTCCGGCCGTTCCGCCTCGGCCGTGGGAGCTCAGTCCCGCGGATAGTCCTTCTCGGCGTCGCCCAGCAGGTACTCCAGTGCCGAGGAGTCGGCGTGCACCGGCACCTGGGTGGCCGCGGTCAGTTCGGGGTGGTGCAGGTCGAACGCGGGGGACTCCGACCGGATCCGCGGCAGGGACGGGAAGTTGTGCCGGGGCGCCGGGCAGGGCGTCGCCCATTCCAGGGACCGGCCGAAGCCCCACGGGTCGTCGACGAAGACGGTCCGCGGGCCGATCTGGGTCCGCAGCACGTTCCACAGGAACACCAGCACCGAGATCGCCAGCAGGAACGAGCCCACGGTGGAGATCTGGTTGTACAGCTGGAAACCGTCCTCCGGGAGATAGTCGGCGTAGCGGCGCGGCATACCCTCCACGCCCAGCCAGTGCTGGATGAGGAAGGTCATGTGGAACCCGATGAACAGGAACCAGAACGCGACCTTGCCGAGCCGCTCGTCGAGCATCCGCCCGGTCCACTTCGGCCACCAGTAGTGGAAGCCGGAGAACACCGCGAACACCACGGTGCCGAAGAGCACGTAGTGGAAGTGCGCGACGACGAAGTACGAGTCGGTGACGTGCCAGTCCAGCACCGGGCTGGACAGGATGATCCCGGTCAGGCCGCCGAACAGGAAGGTCACCAGGAAGCCGATGGCGTAGTACATCGCCGCGTCCAGGCTCAGCGAGCCGCGCCACATCGTGCCGATCCAGTTGAAGAACTTCACCCCGGTCGGGACGGCGATCAGCATCGTCATGAACGAGAAGAACGGCAGCGCCACCTGGCCGGTGCTGTACATGTGGTGCGCCCACACCGCCACCGACAGGGCCGCGATGCTGAGGGTGGCGAAGACCAGGCCGCGGTAGCCGAAGATCGGCTTACGGCTGTACACCGGCAGTACTTCGGTGATGATCCCGAAGAACGGCAGCGCGACGATGTACACCTCGGGGTGCCCGAAGAACCAGAACATGTGCTGCCACAGCACCGGTCCGCCGTTGTCGGCGTAGAACAGGTGCGCCCCGAACTGCCGGTCGAGGATGAGCCCCATCAGCGCCGCGGCCAGCAGCGGGAAGGCGAACATCACCAGCACCGAGGTGACCAGGATGTTCCAGGTGAAGATCGGCATCCGCCACATGGTCATGCCCGGGGCGCGCAGGCAGATGACCGTGGCGATGAAGTTCACCGAGCCGAGGATGGTGCCGATGCCGCCCAGGGCCAGGCCGGCGGCCCACAGCGTGCCGCCCATCAGCGGGCTGCCGAGGTTGTCCGACAGTGGCGCGTAGGCGTACCAGCCGAAGTCGGCCGGGCCGTACGGGGTGAGGAAGCCGGCCAGGGCGATCAGCGCGCCGAACAGGAACAGCCAGAACGACAGGGCGTTCAGCCGTGGAAAGGCGACGTCGGGGGCACCGATCTGCAGCGGCATGACCGCGTTGGCGAAGCCGGCGAAGGCCGGGGTGGCGAAGAACAGCAGCATCGCCGTGCCGTGCATGGTGAACAACTGGTTGTACTGCGTGGGGTTCTGCACCACCTGCAGGCCCGGCGCCCACAGTTCCATCCGGATGACCAGGGCCATCACCCCGCCGAGCAGGAAGAACACGAACGAGGCGATCAGGTACATGTACCCGATCTGCTTGTGGTCGGTGGTGGTGAGCAGTTCCAGGACGGCTCTGCCGAGCGGTTTCCCGCGCCGGACTCCCAGCCTCGGGTCGTCGATCCGGCCCGCCCCCGCGGAGGCAGCGCCGGGCAGGGTGGTGGTCATGGGGCTCCTCGTAGCGCCGTGCGGTGTCCGCGCGGTGGTGGACGCGCTGGTGGTGCCTCGGGGCAGCGGCGCCTGACGGCGGACGCACCCTTCCCAGTTCCTACCCCGGGCATCAAGGGCCCGCACCTTTTGGCTTGATCCACCACGGTTTCGGTGATCTTTCGCAGGGGCGGGGGCGGCCTGACCACGGCGGGAGGCTCCAGGCCGACCGGCTTGTGACCCCGCTCACCGTTCCGGACGGGCGAGGCGTCCCGGGAGACAGGTGGACCCGCCGTCCGGACCTGGTTCGGTCCGGACGGCGGGTCCGGGTCCAGGGCGGGGGCATCGCCCTGGTGGTCGTCGGCGAGGCTGCGCCGCAGCCCGGCCCGGTCAGGTCAGGTCAGGTCAGGTCAGGGCAGCGTGGTCGCGGCCCAGGAGGTCAGCTCGCGCTGGGCGGCGGCGAGTACGGCGGCGGACACCGGGGTGCCGTCGGTGACCAGGGCGACGTGCCGGGCGCTGTCCAGGGAGGTGATCAGCAGACGCCGCCCGCCGCCCGGACCGGGCTGGCCGGAGACGGTCACCGCGGGGCCGCCGGGGCCGGCGTAGGCGCCGGGACCGGTGACGCTGCCCAGGTCGGACACCACCGTGGTGGCAGCCGGGAAGTCCGCCGGCAGGTGGAACTCGGTGGGCGCGGCGATCCCGGTGGAGGTCCAGGCCAGGACGGCGAACCGCCCGCTGCCGGCGACGGCGGCCAGGTTCGGCATGGTCGCGGGGACGGAGTTCCAGACCAGGGTGGTGCCGCCGTCGCGGGCCCTGTCCTCGTAGGTGAAGGCGCGCAGGGTGCCGGCCACCGCCTGCGGGTACACCCGGTCCAGCACCCGCGGGTCCTGCCGCAGGGTGGCGTTGCCCGCGGCGTCCCGGGCCACCACGGAGAAGTCCTCGCCGTTCCAGGCGTCGGCCGCGGTGAGCACCTTGCCCGGGTTGCCGTTCATCAGCTCGTGGTGCCGTCCGCTGTAGACGTCCCACTGCCACATCGTCCCCGACAGTGCGGCCCCCGACGCCGCGGGTGACTTCCACCACGAACTGCCGGGCTGGGTGGAGTCGAGGGACTGGTAGAGCGCCTTGAACACCGAGGGCGTCTTGCCCGCCACCGACCCGGACATCGGGCTGCCGAACTCGGTGACGATCGCCGCCGAGCCCAGGCCCGCCGCCCGCGTGCGCACGGTGGCGAAGTCCGTGCTGTAGCGGCCGCTGGCGGCGCTGCCCCACATGAACAGCCCGGACAGCTCCGCGGCGTCGTAGAAGTGCGTGTTGAACACGAACCGCGGGCCGAGGGTGGACAGCGCGGAGAACCCGCCGGTCTGCGCCTCGAACGGGATGTTGATGTTCCAGAACGGGTCGGGCTCCACCAGGGCCGGCTTGTCCGCCCAGCCGGCGGTGTCCATCGAGGCCCGGAACCGCTGGTAGAAGGGCACCAGCAGGTCCCGCTCCCAGGCTGCGCCGTCCTGCCCGGGGTCGAACCTGCCGGGGAACGGCTCGTTGAACGGGTCCACGCCGAGGATCCCCGCGTACTGGGAGGCGGTCAGCCTGGACTTCAGGTATGTCAGGGACTGCCCGGACATCCGGACGAACTCGTCCTGCACGCGCAGTGTCCCGGCGGAGGTGGTCAGCGCCCGGTTGTGCCAGAAGTCGTAGATCGCCGACTGGACGGCGGTGTTCTGGGTCATGTTCTGCCCCCACTGGAAGCAGATCCCGCACGACTCCCGCGGATACCCGCCCGCCGCGATCACCCAGGCGGGGGCGCCGTCGCCGGTGTACCAGCTGCCGGCGTTGAACAGGGACTGTGAGTACAGGTCCTGGTGCCAGTCGAGGATCACCCGGAAGTCGCCGTCGAGGAACACCTGCAGCTGCGCGGCGAGCCGGTCCAGGTATCCCCGGTCGATCGCCCCGGGAGTGGGTTCGGCCGACGACCAGCCCGCCAGGAAGCGGACGGTGTTCGATCCGGTGAGCCCGCGCATCGCCGCCGCCGAGGCCCGGGCGTCGTCGAGGTTGGCGAAGGGCAGCCCGCCGTTCTCCGCGAGCTTCGCCTCCCCGGACACGTTGAACCCGCGCAGCACCACCTCGCGGCCGTACTGGTCGCGCAGTACGGGGCCGCCACCGGGTGCGCCCGGCGCCACCGACACCCGTGCGGCGGCATCACCGTCGAACCAGAGGCCCGAGGCGGCGCTGGCCGGGCTGGGGGACAGGGCGGACGGCAGCGCCACGGCGAGGGCGAGCAGGCTACCGACGAGTAACCGGGTCATGAGGCGGAACGGTAGGCCAGATCGGTGCGGTGCACCACTGCCCCCTGGGCGCAAATCCGTTGGCGCGACAGGGAAATCGGCAGATCACCGCCGATCCCTCACGTTCCCCTGCTCAATCATGCCCCGGTGGGCGGGTGCGCCCGGTTCGGTAGGTCTGCCCTGCTCAGGGGGCCCGGAAGGTGACCTCGCGGGTCTGCCCGGCGACGGTGACGGTGGTCCGGGCGGGTTGGGTGCGCGCCACGATCCGTCCGCCGCGCAGCACGAGGAACCGCGGGGCAAGCCGGCGGACGGCGTCCTCGGGAGTGGCGGCGTCGAACACCACGAGATCGGCCGGCCCGCCCACCCGGATCCCGCCCGCGTCGACGCCCAGCGCCCGGGCCGGATTGGTGGTGATCATCTCCAGCAGGTACGGCAGTTCCGTGGCACCGCTCAGCTGCCCGTAGTGCGCCATGACGAACGCGGCCTGCAGGGGGTCGCCGATGCCCAGCGGGTACCACGGATCCATCACCGAGTCGTGGCCGATCGCGACGTTGACCCCGGCCCGGATCAGCTCCTTGACCCGGGTCTGCCCGCGACGGATCGGACCGGTGTCGAAGCGGCCCTGCAGCACCGAGTTGTCCAGAGGGTTGGTCACCATGTGCAGCCCGGCCCGGCGGATGTTGGCGATCAGGCGGTAGGCGTACGCGGCGTTGTACGAGCCCATCGCCGTGGTATGGCTGGCGGTGACCCGGCCCGACATCCCGCGCCGGATCGTCTCCGCGACCATGACCTCCACGAACCGGGCGTGGTCGTCGTCGGTCTCGTCGCAGTGCAGGTCCACGAGCAGGCCGGCCTCGTCGGCCAGGCCCATCGCGAACCTCACCGACTCCACCCCGTCCTCGCGGGTCAGCTCGAAGTGCGGGATCCCGCCGACGACGTCGACCCCTTCCTCGACCGCCCGGCGCATCAACTGCTCGCCGCCGGGGAAGCCGTAGATCCCCTGCTGCGGGAAGGCCACCAGTTGCAGGTCGACCAGGCCGCGGAACTCCTCGCGCAGCACCTTCAGCCCCTGCAGGGCGCGCAGTTGCGGGTCGCAGACGTCGACGTGGCTGCGCACATGCTGCACCCCGCAGGCCAGCTGCCAGGTGAGCACCTCGCGGGCCCGGCCGATCACGTCCTCGACGGTGAGCGTCTTCACCCGCTCCGCCCAGACCGCGATCCCCTCGAACAGCGAACCGGACGCGTTGGCCCGCGGCTGTCCGACAGTGAGCACGGCGTCGAGATGGAGGTGCGGCTCGACCAGCGGCGGGGTGACCAGGCGCCCCTCCAGGTCGATGACCTGCTCGGCACCGGCCGCCGCTGCGGACTCCCCGGGGCCGTCGGCCACCGGCACGATCCGGCCGGCATCGATGCCGAGGTCGGCCGGCCGGTCGGTTCCCAGCACGCGGGCGTTGCGCAGCAACAGGTCCATCGGCGGTCCCTTCGTCGCGGGCGGCATGGGCCGGCGGGCGGCCATGCGACGTGCCGGACGGCGGGTGCGGTGGCACGCGCCGTCGTCCGGCATCGTGCCGTAGCCGGACCTGCCGGTGCCAGAGCGGCATCCGCGGGTCGGGGCCGGCGTGGCGGGGTATGGCGGGCCCCGCGGATCGGTGTCGGTGTGGCGGGGCGGGATCGGGCCGCGACTGCTGCCGCGGCGGGTCGGGCGGCCGCCTGCGTGGATGCCCTACCGGCACCCAGCATGGCGGCCGCCAGACCCGCCACCGCGCGTAACCCCCGGCGAAGCCGCCGGCGGCCGGTGCCGGTCGATGCTCCTGGGACCGGATCCGCCGGAAGGGCCGGACAGGATCGGTCGCCGCAGGAGCACCGTGGCTCTCCCGGGGTCGCGCGGTTGACCGGTGCCCTTGTTCGGCACCGTCGCAGGCTGAATCGTCCTCCGGTGCCACGAGGTTGCCACCCTTTCGAGAATTCGTTCCGTTTCCGTTTCTGCACGCTGCGCGCTGGATCGGACTCGGCCGGTCGGGACGGCTCGGGCCGGACCTCGACGCCGGGCTGTCCTGCCGGAGGCGCCGAGCCGGTCTGTTGGAGGCACCGGGTCGTTCTGTCGGTTTCGGCCCTATTTGACCGGGGAGATCGCCTGGTGGGCAGGGCGCCGGGGGATCCTCCCGGCACGGGTCGAACCGCGGCGGCAACCAAAGGGGGCTCCGGAAGCCACTACGCCGCAGACAGGCCCGGTGAACCGCACCGTGGCCGTCCCCGCTACGGGAGGTGGACCGATGGGTGGGCGCAGGATCGTCGGTCGGCGCAAGGCGTTGTGGACCGGCCTCCTGGTCGCGCTCGGAGCCGTGCTGGCGGTCACCTCGGTGTCCAGTCCCGGGCGGGCGCTGGAGGTCGGCGGCACTTCGGCCCCGGTGACCGGTAGTGCCACCTGGTTCGACGCCCTGGGCAGTCCGTACGGCGGCTGCGGCCTTCCGCAGGACCAGCTCGACTCGCCGCACTTCGTCGCGCTCAACGTGTTCAACACGCCCGGGGACTACGGGAACTACACCCGCCCGCTGGCCGGGGCCGACCTCGGCAAGCGCGGGATGTGGGACAACGGGCACAACTGCGGCCGCTGGGTGAAGGTCACCATCAGCGACCACTGCAGCGGGGTCAACGACGGTGCGCCCGGGCAGCCGTTCTGCCGCAACGGGTCCTGGGCCGCGGACGCCTACAACGGTGCCACCCTGAACATGCTCGTGGCGGACAGTTGCGGCGACGCCAACGCCTGGTGCCGAGACGACCCGTACCACCTGGACCTGGCACATGCCTCCCTGAACCAGTTCCTGCGCAATGGCGCCCCGGTGGGCGACCTGGACCCGGCGCACTGGGGTAACCGGCACATCAGCTGGCAGTTCACCACCGCCCCGGACTACACCGGGGACCTCAAGATCGGCTTCCTCAGCGGCGCGCAGCCGTACTGGGGCGCGATCGCGGTGTCCCACCTGCCCAACGGCATCCACGGGGTGGAGTACCAGTCCGGCGGATCCTGGCATGCCGCGAAGATGAACGGGGACATGGGCCAGGCCTACGTCGTGGAGCCGACGGCCAAGGCTGGCCGGGACTTCCGGATCCGGGTCACCGACGCGGCCGACGCCCTGGTCTTCGGTGGGCGGGAGTACAGCTTCGCCCTGCCGGCGGGTTGCAGCCCCCAGTGCGGCCCCGCCTACACGCCGGTGACGTACACCGCCAGTGCCGGCAGTTCACCGGTCCCGACCACCACCACGGTTCCGCCGTCTCCTACGACGACGACTGCGTCTGCGGCCCCGACCACGACGACCGTGTCTGCGGTCCCGTCCACGACTGTGTCTGCGGTCCCGTCCACCACTACGGTTCCGCCGTCGCCCACGACGACCGCGTCCCCGCCCGCCAGTGGTCCGGCCTGCACGGCCCGCTATCAGACGATGGCTTCCTGGCGAGGGGGCTACTACGGAGTGGTCATCGTGACGGCCGTCGGCAGCCCGGTACACGGCTGGCGGGTGCACTGGCCGATGGCCCAGGGGCAGCGGCTGATCGCCACCTGGAACGGTCGCCTGACCATCAGCAACTCGATGCTCACCGCGGGCAATGCGACCTGGAACGGCAGCCTCCCGGTCGGGGGCCAGGCGGTGCTGGGCTTCATCGGGGTGGGCTCAGCGTCCTCCCCTGGGGTGACCTGCGCCGCGACCTGACCGACCCGGCAGGCGGGCCGGACCGGGTGGCCTCCCGGCCTGGGGAGCGCCCGGACGGGTGGCCCACTGGCCGGGGAGCGACCGACCCGGGGAGCGACCGGACCGCAGTGATCCGGGAGCGACCGGACCGCAGTGATCCGGGATCGCCCGGACCGCAGTGATCCGGGAGCGCCCGGTCCGGGATCGCCAACCTCGGTCAAGGGGCCGTCAGACCTCACCGTTCCGGCGCCTGATGATCCGGGTCCGGGAGGCGTCCGGCCGTGCCGACGGTGGGCCGGGCGGGTCCGGCAGGGCTCGGCGGAATCGGCGGAGCAAGCACGCACCGTGACGGCCTTGAGCTGCCCAGGGATCGGCGGGCGCTGGGGGAGAGCGGTCCATCGCTGCCCTTCAAGCGAACGTCAATCCTTCGTCAACGACACGTCAACAACCCCCTATGTCGCGATCTTCGCAGGCCAATGGTGCGTTCGCGTCAGATTCCTGATCCGGACAGGCAACCCGGAGGGCTCGGGCAGCGATTTCAGGGAGACCGATCGGGAAGCGAGGGACCTGGTGCTACCGGGTCCGGCCGGCCCACCGGATCGGTACCGACAGCGACGGACTCCTGTGGAGGACCAGATGGTGATCACCCTGCGGCACACGCTCAAGGTGGGGCTTGCTGCCCTACTGCTGTCCGGAACGGTCATGGCCCCGGCCATGGCCGCGGACTCCAGTTCCCCTGACGCCGCCAACTACCAGTCCGTGGTCACCTCGATCCAGCCCGCCGTCCCCGGCCTGCAGGTGAAGGTCGGCGCCCAGAACGGGACGGTCACGGTGGTCAACGGCACCGGCAAGACGGTGACCGTGGTCGGCTACACCAACGAGGACTACCTGCGGATCACGCCGAGCGGGGTGGAGGAGAACGCCAACTCGCTCACCGCGACGATCAACGCCAGCCCCTCGTTGGACAAGATGTCCGCGAACATGGCCAGCGCGATGGCCCAGCCCGCGAACTGGGTGCACAAGTCCAACACGCCGTCGGCGACGTGGAAGGACTACCGCGTGCAGTGGACCAACAAGCAGCGGCCGCCGATCGTGGTCGCGGACCCGCACAACCAGCACACCGTCTTCACCTGGGCCGTGAACCTCAAGGTCGACAACCAGCCGGTGCTGGCGCTCGGTGAGGTTCGGTGGACCGGTACGCCGTGGCTGAGCACCACCCAGATCATCCTGCTGGTGGTGGGCGGCGCGGCCCTGCTGATCGCGGCCTTCATGTTCATCAAGAGTCGCCGGAACCCCCGTCGTCGGGGCCGGCGGTCGACCAGCCCGGCGCCCGCCCGCGGCCGCGCTCCCGTTCCTTCGCGCGGCTACTGATCCGGACGGCGACTTCCCCCCGGGCGAGGGCCGGGGGCCGGAACGGGTAACGCCCGATACCCGTCCCGGCCCCCCGCCCGGATCAGACCCCCTCGCCCGCACCGGCTGAGCCCCTGCAGCACCGCGCCACCGCACCACCGCACCACGAATGCCGGCAGACCGGGCACCGAGCCCCGCAAGCCCGCAAACCCCTTGATCGTGAAGCAATCCCGCGAGGAGTCCGAGGATGTCGAACAGCTCCGCCGGCTGGTCCGGGCCGCGACGCGGGGTCCCGTCCCCCGATCTCACCGGGCGGACGGGTCCCGGTGCGGACCCCGCGGTCGGGGACGGTGCAGCGCGCCGGGCGATCTCCCGGCGGCGGGTCGGAGCGGTCGTCGCGGCCATGACCATCGCGGGCAGCGCGGTCGCCATCAGCGGGGTGGCCTCCACCTTCCACGGGTCGTCGGCCTCCGCGGCCTCGGCGGGGTCCGGCTACACCTGGAAGAACGTTCAGATCTACGGCGGGGGTTTCATCCCCGGGATCGAGTACAGCCGGGCCGAGAAGGGCCTGGCGTACGTGCGCACCGACATCGGCGGCATCTACCGGCGCGACCCCGGCTCGACCACCTGGACGCCGCTCACCGACTGGGCCGGGCCGGACGACTGGGGCTACAACGGTCCCGTCAGCGTCGCCCCCGACCCGGTCGACGCCGACAAGGTGTACGCGGCCGTGGGCATGTACACCAACGACTGGGACCCGAACAACGGCGCGGTGATCCGCTCCTCGGACCGGGGCAAGACCTGGCAGATCGCCAAGTTGCCGTTCAAGCAGGGCGGCAACATGCCCGGCCGCGGCACCGGGGAACGGCTGGCGGTCGACCCGCACAAGAACAGCGTGCTGTACCTGGGCGCCCCCAACGGAAACGGCCTCTGGCGCAGCACCGACTCCGGCGCCACCTGGGCCAGGGTCACCAGCCTCACCAACACCGGCAGCTACGCCGACAAGCCGGGTGACGCCTACCAGGGCGTCCCCAACGGGATCCTCTGGGTGACCTTCGACCCGCGCTCGGGCAGCGGCACCGGAGCGAACGCCAGCGCCACGAAGACCATCTACGTCGGCGTCGCGGACAAGGAGAACCCGGTCTACCGGTCGACCGACGCCGGGGCGACCTGGACCCCGGTGAAGGGCACCCCCACCGGGTACATGGCCCACCACGGTGTGCTGGACGAGAAGACCGGCATGTTCTTCATCGCCACCAGCGACACGGTGGGCCCCTACGACGGCGCGCACGGTGACGTGTGGCGGCTGGACACCTCCGACGACAGCTGGAAGCAGGTCAGCCCGATCCCGTCGAGCAACACCAGCGACAACTACTTCGGCTACTCGGGGCTGACCGTGGACCGGCAGAAGCCGGGCACGCTCATGGTGTCGGCGTACAGCTCGTGGTGGCCGGACACCATCTTCTGGCGGTCCACCGACTCCGGGGCCACCTGGACCAAGGTCTGGGACTGGACCAGCTACCCCAACCGGAGCTTCCGCTACACCCTCGACGCCTCCGCCTCGCCGTGGCTGGACTTCAACAACGACAAGCCGTCCCCGCCGGACACCGCCCCCAGGCTCGGCTGGATGACCGAGGCGATGGAGATCGACCCGTTCAGCTCCGACAACCTGCTCTACGGCACGGGGGCGACGCTGTACGGCACGAACAACCTCACCGACTGGGACGCCTCCAAGGTGAAGATCTCGGTGATGGCCAAGGGCATCGAGGAGACCGCGGCGCTCGACCTGATGAGCCCGCCCTCGGGTGCGCCGCTGGTCTCCGGCCTCGGTGACATCAGCGGGTTCGTTCACGACGACCTGGACAAGGTCCCCGCGCACATGTTCGCGCAGCCGACCATGACCACCACGTCCTCGCTCGACTTCGTCGAGTCGGAGCCCAAGGTGATGGTCCGGGCCGGGCACGTCAACCGGGACACGGACAAGAACGTCAAGGCCCTGGCCTTCTCCACCGACGGGGGCAAGACCTGGTTCCAGGCGAACGCCGAGCCGCCGGGCACCTCGAGCGGCGGATCGGTGGCGGCCGCCGCGGCGGGCCAGCGGTTCGTGTGGGCGCCCCTGGGCGGTCCGGTCAGCTACTCGGAGGGCTTCGGCAACAGCTGGACGCCGGTCAAGGGCCTGGACAACGAGTCGGTCGTCAAGTCCGACCGGGTGAACGCCAAGAAGTTCTACGCCTACAAGGGCGGCCGGTTCTTCGTCTCGCAGGACGGCGGTGCCACCTTCACCCAGACCGTCGGCAGCGGGCTCCCCAGCGATGTCACCCTCGACGGCTTCCGCGTCGCACCGGGCAAGGAGGGCGACATCTGGCTCGGCGGCAGCAGCGGGATGTTCCGCTCGACCGACTCCGGCCAGTCGTTCAAGCCGGTGGCCGGCGTCGACAAGGTCTGGTCTCTCGGGTTCGGCAAGGCAGCGCCGGGCAAGGACTTCCCGGCGGTCTACACCACCGCCAAGATCAGCGGCCGCAACGGTGTCTTCCGCTCGGACGACGCCGGAGCCAGCTGGGTGCGGATCAACGACGACCAGCACCAGTGGGGCATGCCGACCGTGACGATCGGTGACCCCCGGGTCTACGGGCGGGTCTACCTCGGCACCAACGGCCGCGGCGTGATCTACGGCGACGGCGAGGGCGGCGCCCCGGTCACCCCGGCCCCGTCGGGCAGCACCTCCGCCCCGGCGCCCTCGACGAGCACGTCGACCGGCACCTCGGCCCCGGCGCCCTCGACGAGCACATCGACCGGCACCTCGGCCCCGGCGCCGTCGTCGAGCACGTCCACGTCGGCTCCGGCGACGCCCGCCTGCACCGCCCAGGTCCACGTGAACGCCTGGCCCGGCGGCTATCTCGGCACCGTGACGGTGCTCAACAGCGGCCCGGCGGCTCAGCCCTGGACGGTCACCTTCACGATCCCCACCGGGGTGAAGGTCTGGGCGGGGTGGAACGCCGACGTGAAGGTCAGCGGCACCACCGTGACGGCCACCGCGCCGAGCTGGAACCGGACCCTGGCCAGCGGCCGCGAGGTGTCGATCGGACTCATCGCCTCCGGCCCGGCCACCTCCGCCCCCGGCCAGATCGCCCTCAACGGGAACGCCTGCGGCAGTAGCGGAACCACCCGATGAGCCCCGATCCCGTGCCGATCCTCGGCTCGACCTCCTGTGCCCCGACCTCCCGCAGCACTGTCCACGCTCCTGCATCGGAAGGCTGACATGACTCTCCGTCTGACCAGGCCCCGGGCATTGCGCTCGCGGCGGTCGTTCGCCGCGGCCGGCCTGCTGGCCCTGGCGACCACGGCCGCGGCGACGGTCCTGCCCGCCACGAACGCCTTCGCCCATGGCGGCGCCATCATGCCCGGCACCCGGACCTACCTGTGCTACCAGGACGGCCGCTCGACCGGTGGAGACCTGCAGCCGCACAACCCGGCCTGTGCGCACGCCGTCGAGGTCGGCGGCAAGCAGCCGCTGTGGGACTGGTTCGGCGTGCTGCGCGGCGATGCCGGCGGCCGGACCACGGGCTACATCCCGGACGGGCAGCTGTGCAGCGGCGGCAACACCAAGTACGGCGCCTACGACGAGGCCCGTGCGGACTGGCCCACCACCCGGCTGACCTCCGGCGCGAAGTTCACCTGGCACTACAACGCCTGGGCCCCGCACCCCGGAACCTTCTACCTCTACGTGACGAAGGACGGGTACGACCCGACCAAGCCGCTGAAGTGGAGCGACCTGGAGGAGCAGCCGTTCTCGACCTGGAAGGAGGCCACCCCGAACGGCAACGGCGAGTACTACTGGGACGTCACGCTTCCGGCGAACAAGACCGGCCAGCACATCATCTACTCCCGCTGGGTCCGCTCGGACAGCCAGGAGAACTTCTTCAACTGCTCCGACGTCGTCTTCGACGGCGGCAACGGACAGGTGATCACCCCGTCCGGCGGGTCCTCGGGCGGTGCCGGCTCCACCACGTCGACCCCGACGACCACGTCGACCACGACGCCGACAAGCCCCGCCCCTACCACCGCCACGCCGACGGACCCGCCGAGCACCACGTCGCCGACCACCAGCCAGTCGACCGCCATGCCGAGCGGCCACGACCATGGCACCCCGGGCGACCAGGGCTGCACCGCGCAGGTGAACGTGAAGGCCTGGCCCGGTGGCTACATCGGCACCGTGACCGTGATGAACCGCGGTGCGGCCCAGCAGCCGTGGAACGTGGGCTTCACGGTGCCCGCCGGGGTCAGGTTGTTCGCCGGCTGGAACGCGGACGTGAAGGCCATCGGTACCAGGGTCAGCGCCGAAGCGCCGGCCTGGAAGCGCAGCCTGGCCAGCGGAGCCGAGGTGTCCGTCGGCTTCGTGGCGGCCGGCCCCTCCAACCCGGCCCCCTCCGGGGTGATGCTCAACGGAACCGCCTGCGGCAGTTCGGGATCCGCCCAGCCGACCCCGAGCGCCACCACCTCCTCGCCGGCCCCGGCGACCTCGACCACCACGTCGGCCGCACCCGCGCCGTCGCAGTCCTCCTCGTCCGAGCCCGCACCGGTGACCTCGACCTCCACCACGGCCCCGGCCCCGACGTCGACCGGCGGCACCACCAACGCGGCGTTCAGTGACGGGTTCGAGTCCCAGACCGGTGGCAGCCCGTCCGGGATCTGGACCGCCTCGTCGAAGGACTGCTCCGGCACCGGCAAGGCCACCATCGACACCACGGTCTCCCACAGCGGTGGCAAGTCGCTGCGGATCGACGGTGGCGAGGGCTACTGCAACCACATCTTCGTGGCCCCGGCCCAGGACCTGTCCGCGATGGGCAAGGACATCTACGCCCGGATGTACATCCGGCACACGACGGCGCAGCCGGCCGGGCACACGACCTTCCTGGCCATGAAGGACACCTCGCAGGGCGGCAAGGACCTGCGGATCGGTGGCCAGAACAGCGCCCTGCAGTGGAACCGGGAGACCGACGACGCCACCCTCCCGGCGCAGAGCCCGGCCGGTGTCGCCCAGAGCACCGCCCTGCCGACAGGGACCTGGCAGTGCCTGGAGATCGAGGTCAACGGTGCGAACGGCACCGCGCACACCTGGCTCAACGGCACCGAGGTCAAGGGCCTCACCGCCGACGGCGTCCCCACCACCGACATCGACGGCCAGTGGTACGCCGGCAAGACCTGGCGGCCCGCGATCACCGACCTGCGCCTGGGCTGGGAGAGCTACGGCGGAGGCGCGGACACCCTCTGGTACGACGACGTCGCCATCGGCACCTCGCGCATCGGCTGCTGACCCCCGGTACGCCGGATCTCTCGAAGGAGAAGTGATGTCCCTGATCCATAGCCTCTGGCGCCGATCGAAGGCGTCCGGGCTCGCGGCACTCGCCGTGATGAGTCTGGGGTCCGCGGCCGCGTTGAGCGGTGTGGCGGGGCCTGCGGCCACGGTCGACCTCGGACACGTGCAGCAGGTGGCCAGCGTCGACAACGGAACCGGCACGGGCTTCTGGCACACGTCCGGCGCGCAGATCGTCGACGCCAGCGGCCAGCCGGTCCGGATGACGGGCGTGAACTGGTTCGGCGGTGAGACCGGCAACTACACCTTCCACGGGCTGTGGACCCGCGGGTACAAGAGCTTCATCGACCAGATGGCCGAGCTCGGCTACAACACGATCCGGTTGCCCTACTCCGACGATCTGTTCAAGCCCGGGGCGACCACCAACAGCATCAACTACCAGGTGAACGCCGACCTGCAGGGGCTGTCCCCGCTGCAGGTGATCGACAAGGTGATCAACTACGCCGGCAGCAAGGGGATGCGGGTCTTCCTCGACCGGCACCGCCCGGACTCCGGCAGCCAGTCGGCACTGTGGTACACCTCCGCGGTCTCCGAGGACACCTGGATCGCGAACTGGAAGACGCTGGCGGCCAAGTACAAGGGCAACCCGGTCGTCATCGGTGCGGACCTGCACAACGAGCCGCACAACGACAAGTCCGCCACGGCCGGCTCCTGCTGGGGCTGCGGTGACACCAAGCGCGACTGGCGGCTGGCCGCCGAGCGCGCCGGCAACGCGATCCTCGGCGTGAACCCCGACTGGCTGATCATCGTCGAGGGTGTCGACAGCGTGCCGGACGGGCAGGTGCCCGGCTGGTGGGGCGGCAACCTGTCCGGGGTCGCGAAGTACCCGGTGCGGCTGGACAAGCCCGACAAGCTCGTCTACTCCGCGCACGAGTACGCCAACTCCGTGTTCCACCAGACCTGGTTCGACGACCCCTCCTTCCCGGAGAACCTGCCTGCGGTCTGGGACAAGGAGTGGGGCTACGTCGTCAAGCAGAAGATCGCCCCGGTCCTGCTCGGTGAGTTCGGCTCGACCCTGCAGGACCCGAAGGACGCCGTGTGGCTGAAGAAGCTGCTGTCCTACATGGGGACCGGTCCCACCGGGATGAGCTTCACCTACTGGTCGTGGAACCCCGACTCGGGTGACACCGGCGGCATCCTCAACGACGACTGGACCACGGTCAACCAGACCAAGCAGTCGATCCTGCAGCCGTACCTGCTGGGCAAGCCCGGTGCGGCCCCGGTCCCGAGCACGGACCCGACCCCGGCGGCGTCGACCCCGAGCGCGACCACCACGACGGCCACGCCGTCGCAGACGTCCACCTCGGCGGCGCCCGCGCCGTCCACCTCGACCGCGTCGCCGGCGCCGTCCTGCACCGCGCAGGTGCAGGTGACCTCCTGGCAGGGCGGGTACCTGGGCCGGGTCACCGTGCTCAACGGCGGTGCCGACCAGAGTTCCTGGAAGGTGAGCTTCGACGTCGCCTCCGGCCTGCGGCTGCACGCCGGCTGGAACGCCGCCGTCACCCTGTCCGGCACGCAGATGACCGCCACGGCACCGGCCTGGAAGCCCTCACTGAAGTCGGGTGAGGAGATCTCGGTGGGCTATGTCGCGTCCGGCTCGGCCACCCCGGCTCCCGGCAACGTGAAACTGAACGGGGTCACCTGCGGCACCTCCGGCACTCCGTCGCCGGCCCCGACGACCAGCACCAGCACCAGCCCGGCCACCTCCACGACCACCACGAGCGCGGCTCCGGTTCCGTCGGAGTCCACGTCGACGCCGGGGACGCCGGTTCCGGCGGGCTCGCATGTCGACAACGCGTTCGTCGGCGCCAAGCCCTACGTGAACCCGGACTGGGCGAAGAGGGCGTCGGCGGAGCCGGGCGGTTCGAAGATCGCCAACCAGCCGACCGGTGTGTGGCTGGACTCGATCGCGTCCATCGAGGCGCCGGCGGGCTCGGGGTACAGCTCGGGGCTGCGCAAGCACCTGGACAACGCGATTGCGCAGGGCGCGACGCTCATCGAGCTCGTGATCTACAACCTGCCGGGGCGGGACTGCGCGGCACTGTCCAGCAACGGTGAACTGGGCCCGACAGAGATCGACAAGTACAAGACCCAGTACATCGACCCGATCGCGAAGATCGAGGCGGACCCGAAGTACGCGGGGATCCGGATCGTCAACGTCGTGGAGATCGACTCGCTGCCGAACCTGGTGACCAACGCCGGGGGCACCGCGGGCTCGACCGAGATGTGCACGACGATGAAGGCCAACGGCAACTACGTCACGGGTGTGCAGTACGCGCTGAGCAAGCTGCACGCGGCGGGGTCGAACACCTACAACTACCTGGACGTGGGTCACCACGCGTGGCTGGGCTGGGACAGCAACTTCGGTCCGACCGCGGACGCGCTGGCCACCGTGGCCAAGGGCGCGACCGGTGGCGTGGACACCGTGGACGGGTTCATCACCAACACGTCCAACTACGGCGCGCTGGTCGAGCCGTACATCAAGGTCAACGGCACGGTGGGCGGCCAGCAGATCCGCCAGTCCAAGTGGGTGGACTGGAACCAGTACGTCGACGAGCTGTCCTTCGCCCAGGGGTTCCGGCAGAAGCTGGTCAGCGTCGGGTTCAACTCCGGGATCGGGATGCTGATCGACACCTCCCGTAACGGGTGGGGTGGGCCGAACCGGCCGAAGGCGGCCTCCACCGCCACCGACGTGGACACCTTCGTCAACGAGTCCCGGATCGACCGGCGGGCCCACGCCGGCAACTGGTGCAACCAGTCCGGGGCCGGCATCGGCGAGCGTCCCAAGGCCGCTCCCGAGCCCGGTATCGACGCCTACGTGTGGATGAAGCCGCCGGGTGAGTCCGACGGTGCGTCCACTCTGATCCCCAAGGGCCCGGACAACCCCCGTGGTCAGGGTCAGGACGGGATGTGCGACCCGACATACGGCGGCAACGCCCGCAACGGCAACAACAAGAGTGGCGCGATGGCCGGGGCACCGGTGGCCGGGGCCTGGTTCTCGGCCCAGTTCCAGTCGCTGCTGGCGAACGCCTACCCGCCGCTCAACTGATCCACCAGCAGTAGGGGATCCGTCCCGTACGTGACCCCCTGGCGCGGGCCCGCCCGGCCGGCCGGGCCCGCGCCACCCCCAGACGACCCCACCGTGACGAAGGGCGGATCGGTGAGACTGAGTAGCAGTACAGCTGGAGTGGGAGGCTCCTGGACGATGGCGGACGGCCCGCGCAGCGCCTTCGAAGCCTTCTTCGAACAGCACCATGCGGGGCTCGGCCGGCTGGCCTTCCTCCTGACCGGGAACGTGACCGTCGCCGAAGACCTGACCGGTGACGTGTTCCTCGCGGTCTGGCGGCAATGGGCGACCATCTCCACGGTGGAGGCGCCGCTGGCGTACGTCCGCCGGATGATGGTCAACACCGCGGCCAGCCGCCACCGCCGCCTGATCCGGGAACGCCGGCGCCTCATCCTGATCCAGGCCGGAGAGTTCGAGGCGATGCGTGACCCGGACGGTGCGCTGTCGGTGGATGTGCGGGCGGCCCTGCTGAGGCTGCCCGTCCGACGCCGCGCCTGCGTGGTGCTGCGTCACGCGTTCGATCTGTCCGAAGCCGAAGTGGCCGTGGCCCTGGGGGTCACGGTGGGCACCGTGAAGAGCCAGACGTCGAAGGGCATGGCACAGCTGCACAAGCTGCTGGCGGCCTCGGCGGTGGAAAGGCGGCGAGGATGAGCCTCAGACAGGAAGAGGCGCGGCTGATCGAGCTGCTGCGCCATGCCGGGACCGATGTGGTGCTCGACCGGGAGCGGATCCTGCGCAAGATGGATCGGCCGTCGCTGCCCGCGCCCCGGGCGGTCCGCGGCCGCGGCTCTCTGCGTTCGGCCTTCACCCTGCAGCGGCCGTTCCAGATGCTCGCCCTGCCCCTGGCCACGGCGGCGGCGGTCCTGTTCGGGGTGATCGTGAGCACGGGCGGGATGCTGCCGAAGGCGACCGCGAGCCCGGCGATGGACCAGGGCGGGGACCCCGAGTCGACCATCACGTCGAGCCTGGCCCCGGCGGTCACCGAGACCAGCTCCGCGAAGCCCTCCCCGACCCCGGTGACCTCGTCGGCGACCCCGTCGGCGACCTCGTCGGTGCCCCAGCCGGGTAACACCACGAGCGCAGTGGCCACGGGGTCGACCACCAGCCCGGCGGCGACGGCGGTCGGGTCCGGGCTGTCGGTGGCGGTCACCCCGGTGGCCGCGGGCGCCGGCTACCGGCTGCCTCTGCAGAGCGCGGTGGACTGGTTCGCGGTCACCGCCGATGGCAGCCAGCCGCGCAAGGCGGGCAGCCCCTCCCTCGCGGGACCGGCCCAGGCCGTGGGCTCGGGGCAGGTGACCGAGAACGGTCCGTTCGCCGTGAGCTGGGCCCCGGGGGCGCTGAGCTCCGCGGCCACGGACAGTTCGTCGTGGCTGACCGTCCCGGGGGCCACCCGGGGGGTGCCGGGCGGGCTGAAGATCCCGGTCCGGCTGCAGCGGGTTCCCGCCACCATCACCCTGCTCACGGGGACCACGGGTGGGGGCGGCACGGTGAAGGTCGCGCTGGGCGCCGCCGACGGCCCGCACTCCATGGAGGCGACGCTGCCGTCGTGCAGCGGCCCGGTCTGCCCCGCCGTGGTCACGGTCAAGGTGGACGGCGTGCGGATCGGCGGAAGTGCCGAGCTGGTGATCGAGCTGACCGCGACGACGACCGGCAAGGTCGGCCTGGCCGCGGTCGAGCTCGACTGAGACCCCGTGCCGGCCGGTTGCCCGCGGGAGGGCGGCCGGCTGGCGCGGGTACCACGAAGGACCGAGGCCCGGTCCGGCAACTGAGCCGGACCGGGCCTCGGCGCGTGAGCGAGGTGCGGGATGCTCTCTAGCCCGGGATGACGAGGGCCTTGTCGGTGCGGTCCCGCTGGAGCAGGAACAGTGCGGCATACAGCAGGCCCGCGAGGACGAAACCGGCCTCGAAGGTGATGTCGCCGAACGCGGGATGTGCGCCGGGGACGGGCCCGACGTAGGTGCCGTACTGGTTGGCGAACAGCCAGATCGACACCCCGGCACCGACGGCCATCGCCACCCAGCCCGCGAACGGGTTGTGCCCGCGGTCGAAGAGGAACCCGTCCACCCGGTGGCCGCGGCGCAACAGCTGGTCGGTGAACACCACGGCCAGCCAGGGGCCGATCCAGTACGAGATGACCAGCAGGAAGCCCTCGTACTTCTTGCCCGCGTCCGCCAGCGCCGTGTAGGCGACGGCGAACCCGACCACGCCGAACACCACCGCGACCACGGCCCGCAGCTTGTCCACCTGGGCCTTGATCCCCAGTGCCAGGAAGGACAGTGCGCCGGAGTACACGTTGATCGCGTTGGCGGAGACGGCTCCGATGGCGATCGCCAGCAGCACCAGATCGGCGACCAGGACGGGCATCGGGGACACGAAGACCGCGGTGGGGGAGGCGCCCTTGGTCGCGTAGCCGGCGGTCAGACCCGAGGCCGAGACCGCACCGAGGGTCTCCAGGGCCACACAGGACAGGAAGATCCCGGCCGCCGACCACCAGCCCGCGGCCCGGCCCTCGGCGGCGTTCCTCAGTAACGGGTGTAATCCGAGGCGTACGGGTTCCACCCGGCGGCGTAGCCGAAGGTGGCGCCCAGGGTGAGCAGGAAGCCGCCGATGCCCTGGCCCTGCGCGGGGGCGGCGAAACTGGCCTTGGGCAGTGTCCAGACCGCGGCCAGGACGAAGGCGAGCACCAGGACCGGCACCGCGATCCGCTCGAAGAAGTGGATGAAGTTGTGTCCCAGGAAGGCGATCGTGATCTGCGCGATGGTCACGACGAGCAGGGCCAGGGCCGCCGGGACGTGCAGCAGGGACGTCAGCGCCAGCGCGCCGCTGACGCTGTTCACCGCGAACCAGCCGATTCCGGCCACGACCGCGTTCAGGCCGGCGGGCAGCGCGTTGCCGAAGAACCCGAACGGGATCCGGCTGAGGATCATCTGCGGGACGCCATACTGCGGGCCACGGGCTGCGAGGACGGCCTGGGTGAAGGAGCCGAGCCCGGTGCCGAGCACGATCGCCAGGACCGCCTGGGTCAGGCTCTGCCCGAAGAAGAGGATCGGCAGGCAGCCGACGAAGACGGTGGCGAACTCCAGGTTGGGGGAGATCCAGGTCCACAGCAGGGACACGGGCCTGCCGTGCCGCTCGTCGAGGGGGATGAACTCGGCACCACCGGGTTCGACGGCGGCCACCTTGTCGCCGTACTCACCCTCGCGGACATCGGCGACAACGGTGAGGGGTGCGGGTTCGGGGCGGGGTGGAGCGGACATGGGCGCCTGCCTCTCGGGGGTGGACGGGCTCGTGACCAGGGCTCGCGATCAAGGCTCACGGACAGTCCGTCCGGTCGCGACGCCGCCCGCCCGGGTGGGGCGATCGGTCCGGATCCGGCCGGACGGGCGCACCCTAACCGGCGGCGACCTGGCGTTGGGTGGCGCCCGTGTAACAAGTTCGCCCGTCGCGGCTCACACCGGCAGGTTGGTCGTGTACTTCACGGTCTTCATCGAGATCAGGCTGCGCAGCGAGGCCACCCCGGGCAGTTCGCCCAGCTTCTTGGTGAAGAACCGCTGGTAGGAGTCGAGATCGGCGACCGCCACCCCGAGCAGGTAGTCCGACTCCCCGGCCATCAGGTAGCACTCCAGCACCTCGTCGAGGACGGACACCCCCTGCTCGAACGCCTCCAGGGTCTCCTGGCGCTGCGAGGTGAGGCTGACCATGACGAAGACGTACAGGCCACGGCCCATCTTGGGACGGTCCAGCACCGCCCGGTAGCCGGTGATGTAGCCACGTTCCTCCAGTGACTTCACCCGCCGCAGGCATGGCGAGGGTGACAGCCGCACCCGCTTGGCCAGCTCCACATTGGTCAGCCTGCCGTCCCGCTGGAGTTCGCGCAGGATGGCGCGGTCCAGCCGGTCGAGGCCCTCGATCTGCGCGGATGTGATCCTGTCGAGCATGTCGTGCCCCCAATTCGAGATCTGCAGGCAGATCCTGCCACGACCAAGCCGCGTCAGGGCGAGACTTGGCACCATCTACCGCCCGATCGGGCCTAACCTGCCCTTACCGCAGGTCGTGGAACCTGCACCGCCCGGCCGGCTGCCGGACACCACCCGGCGCCGGGCACCTGGACGGCCCCCTGACATTCCCCAGCTGTCCCCGGACCAACCGCGAAAGGACCGTGATCTCCGTGAAGGTCGGCATTCCCCGTGAGGTGAAGAACCACGAGTACCGGGTGGCGATCACGCCGGCCGGGGTGCACGAACTGGTCCGGCACGGGCACGAGGTGTTCGTGGAGTCGCAGGCGGGCGTCGGCTCGTCGATCCCGGACGCGGACTACGCGGCGGCGGGGGCCCAGGTGCTGGGTTCGGCCGACGACGTGTGGGCCGCGGGGGACCTGCTCCTCAAGGTGAAGGAGCCGGTGGCCTCGGAGTACCACCGGATGCGTGAGGGGCAGACGCTGTTCACCTATCTGCACCTGGCGGCGGACAAGGCGCTGACCGAGGAGCTGGTGGCGCGCAAGGTCACGGGGATCGCCTACGAGACCGTGGAGCTGCCCGACCGGAGCCTGCCGTTGCTGGCGCCGATGAGTGAGGTGGCCGGTCGGCTGGCGCCTCAGGTGGGGGCGCACACCCTGATGGCGGCGCAGGGCGGGCGCGGCGTCCTGCTGGGCGGGGTGTCCGGGGTGTACGCGGCGAAGGTGGTCGTCATCGGCGCCGGCGTCTCGGGCATGAACGCCGCGGCGATCGCGCTCGGGATGCAGGCCGAGGTGCTGCTGCTGGACAAGAACATCGCCCGGCTGCGTCAGGCCGACGCCATCTACCAGGGCCACCTGCAGACCGTCGCCTCCAACTCCTATGAGATCGAGAAGGCGATCCTCGACGCCGACCTCGTCATCGGGGCGGTCCTGGTGCCGGGTGCGAAGGCCCCGACCCTGATCACCAACGAGCAGGTGTCCCGGATGAAGCCGGGCAGCGTGCTGGTCGACATCTCCATCGACCAGGGCGGCTGCTTCGAGGACTCCCACCCGACCACCCACGCCGACCCGACCTACAAGGTGCACGGGTCCACGTTCTACTGCGTGGCCAACATGCCCGGCGCGGTCCCGCACACCAGCACCTACGCCCTGACCAACGTCACCCTGCCCTATGCGGTCGAGCTGGCGGACAAGGGCTGGCGGCAGGCGCTGGCCGACGACGTCAGCCTGGCCAAGGGACTGAACACCGTTGACGGCGCGGTCACCTACGGCCCGGTGGCCCAGGCCCACTCGATGGCCCACACCCCGCTGGCCGACATCCTCGGCTGATCCGGACGGGCCCGCCCCGAGCGGCGTGGTGACCTCCGGTGCCCGGACCCCGGGCACGGTGGCACCCGCCCTCGGGGCGGGCCCGTTTCGGTTGTGAGGCGGGCCCGTCCGTTCGCCCCGCCGTGGGGGAGGATGGGGGCGTGGCGGAGGACCTGGCGCAGGCACTGGCGGGACTGCGGCCGCTCCTGCTCGACGTGGACGGGCTGGTCCGGGCGGTGGCCGCGGGCCGTCGTCGTGGGCAGGAGCCCACCGTGCAACGGGCCGAGCTGCGCCCGGTGGACCTCAAGGCCGGCCGCAGGCTGCAGGTGGTGACCACCGACGGCCGGACCCCGACCACCCGCAACCACCCCGCCGCGGCGGCGGGCGCGCTCGTCGACGCCCTGCTCGCCGAGCCCTTCGGCAACTGGCATGTGGAGACCGCCGACCAGGTGGTCCAGCTGCGGGTGACCAAGAAGGGCCTGGCTCAGGTGCACGTCTCCCGGACCTCCCGCCGCGGCGTCGCTCCGGCCGCCGGTCACGACCGGGCCAGGCAGCGGCTGCTGGATCCTGCCGATCCGCTGTTCGACGCCCTCGGGGCGGACGCCGACAAGCGCCGCCAGGTGGACGCCTTCCTGCGTCAGCTCGCCACGGTCGCTCCCCAGGCCCTGGGCCGGGCGGACGCCGAACACCGACCGCTGCGCGTGGTGGACCTCGGCTGCGGCAACGCCTACCTGACTTTCGCCGCGCACCGGTGGCTGTCGGCGCAGGCCCGTCCCGACGGCGGCCCCCGGGCGGTCCGCACGATCGGGGTGGACGTCCGGCCCGAACTGGTCGCCCGCAATGCCGACCTCGCCGTGCGGCTGGGGATGTCCGGGCTGGACTTCGTCACCGGCGCGATCGCCGACGCCGACCCGCGCTTCGGCCCCGAGTCCTGCCCTGACACCGGGTCCTGCCCTGACACCGAATCCCGCCCTGACGCCGGGTCCTGCCCTGACGCCGAGCCCGGTGACGGTGCAACGGGTTCCGGCGCCGTGGACGTGGTGCTCGCCCTGCACGCCTGCGACACCGCCACGGACGAGGCACTGGCCCGGGCGGTCCGCTGGCGGGCACCGGTCGTGCTCGCCGCGCCCTGCTGCCACCACGACGTCCAGCGGCAGCTCGATGCGGTGAAGGCCGCCGGTGGCGGACCGCCCGCCCCCTACGCGGCGTTGACCCGGCACGGGATCCTCCAGCAGCGGTTCGCCGATGTACTCACGGACGCCGTGCGTGCGAATCTGTTGCGGCTGCTGGGTTATCGCGTCGACGTCGTGGAGTTCGTGGACTCCCGGCACACCCCGCGCAACGCCCTGCTGCGGGCCCGGCTCACGGGTGCCGCCCCGACCGCCCGGCGGATCGCCGAGTACCGCGACCTGGTGGCCGCCTGGCAGTTGTACCCGGCGCTGGCCGGACTGCTCACCGCCGAGCTGGCCGCCGTTCTCGGATCCGCGGCCGACGGATCCGCGGCCGACGGGACCGTGGCCGACGGATCCGCCGCCGCCAGGACCGCCCACCCCGGCGTGCTCCCCGCCCCGGCCTCCCGATGAGGCCCGGTATCCCGACAGGACCCGGTATCCCGACAGGACCCGGGCTGCCGGGGAGGTGGCGCTCCGCGGGCGGCCTCCTCGCGGCGGGGACGGGGATCGCCTGCGCCGCCCTGCTCGCACTGCTCGGCCCGGTCGCACCGGCCCGGGCAGCGGGGTCCGGGGACGTGGTGGTCGACCGGGTGGTCCGCGACGGCCGGATCGGGGAGTCCTCCGGGCTGGTGGTGGCCCGGCGCAGCCCCGGGGTGGTCTGGACGCACAACGACTCGGGCAACCCGCCCCTGCTGTACGCCCTGGGCCCGGACGGTTCCACGGCGGCCACCCTGCGGGTCTCCGGGGTCCCGAACGTCGACTGGGAGGCGCTGGCTCCGGCGACGGGTGCGGACGGGGCGGCGCTGCTGGTGGTCGCCGATATCGGGGACAACGCCGCCGTGCGGACCGGCATCGAGCTCGACGTCGTCGCCGAACCCCGGGTGGTCGCCGGATCCCGGGGGTCCGGCGTCGCGACGCTGACCGCGGCACCGGTCCGGTCGATCCGGTTGCGCTACCCCGACGGAGCCCACGACGCGGAGACCCTGCTGTGCGATCCGCGGACCGGCCGGCTCTACGTCGTCACCAAGGGACTGCTCAGCTCGACCGTCTACGCCGTGCCGGAGCAGTTGTGGCCCGGCGGCTCCGGGCGGGTGAGGTCCGGGACGCTGCAGCCCGTCGGGCAGGTCGCGCTGACCCTGGTCACCGATGGGGCGGTGCTGCCCGACGGGCGGGTCCTGCTGCGGACCTACGGGATGCTCGCGATGCTGGCCCCGCTGCCCGCCCCGGTCGCCGACGGCTCCGGGCCGCCCCGGCTCGATCCGCTCGACACTGCGCCGCTGCCCGCCCAGAAGCAGGGGGAGGGGTTGGCGATCCTGGATGCCAGGGCCGGGACCGTCCTGCTGAGCTCCGAGGGAACCGGGCAGGACCTGTTGCGGCTGACCCTGCCCGCGCAGCTGAGCCGCGCCGGGGCGCCCTCGGCCTCCCCGGCGCCGGGGCCGTCCGGAGGTGCTGCCGCGGGCCGGCCTGCCGCAGCCGGCGGAGCTACCCCGACCGGATCGGCCCGGCATTCCGGCGACGCCTGGATGATCACCCTGGTCGGCGCGGTCGCCTTCGGGCTGATCGCCGCGCAGGACGGCGGCGAGCGGACGTGTCCGGGTGGCGAGCAGCAGCAGCCCGGTGGCCAGTGCGATCAGTCCCGGCACGATGAGGAAGGCGGTGTGCGTGCTGGTCGCATCGGCCAGCGCCCCCACCGCGAACGGGGACAGTCCCGCGGAGATCCCGATGCCCTGGGACACCTTGCTGGTCGCCCGGTCGCCCTGTCCCGGCACCGAGCCGAACACCAGGGACACCCCCAGCGGGTAGTGCCCGGCGATGCCGAACCCGGTGAGCACCAGACCCGCGACGGCCGGGACGGGAGCGGTGGACAGCCAGGTGACCAGCCAGCCCAGCACGGTCACCCCGAGCGCGGCCAGCAGCAACTGGCGGGCGGGCAGCCGCAGGGCCAGCCGCCCGATCAGCGCCCGGCCCACGGCCATCCCGGAGACGATGGCGGTGACGGCAGCGGAGGCGGCGGCCGCGTTCATCCCGGTGCGCTGCCGCAGCAGGTCCGCCGACCATGCGGTGCAGACGAACTCGATCCCGACGCAGGAGATCAGCGCCCCGGCGAACAGCCAGAAGGTGGCGCCGAGCCGGCCGGGGCCCCCGGGCCGGCGTTCCAGCACGGCGTCCACGGCCGGGGTGCCGCGCGGGATCCGGTGCAGCAGCCACGCGACCAGCGCCAGCAGCGGCAGCATCATGACCGCGGCCGGGCGCCACCCCCAGCCCAGCCTGACCCCGGCGCCCACCGCGAGTGGGGCGAGCAGCCCGATCCCCGCGGCCACCCCGTTGCCCTCCGCCAGCACGGCGGCCCCGGCCTCATGGTGGTGGTCGGCCAGGGCGGGATTGACGGAGTTCACCATGATCGAGCCGCCGGTGCCGATGAGCAGTGCCGCCGGCAGGGAGACCCAGGGGTGACGGGACAGGCAGAGTGCGACCGTCCCGCAGCCGAGCAGGACCAGCCCGAGCCGCATGGTCCCGCGGCGGCGCAGCCGGCGGACCAGCGGGACGGTGAGCGTGCCGGAGATCAGCGCCCCGGTGGACAGGGCGAGGCTGTGCAGCCCCATCACGGTCCGGCTGGTGCCCTGCTCGGCGCGCAGCAGTTGCAGCAGGGACCCGAAGCCGTACAGCAGCCAGGCCCAGGTGGCCAGGGAGGCGTAGCCGGCGTAGGTCACCGCGTCACGCCGTGGCCCGGCACGGCCGTCCCGCCCGGGGACACCGGGCGGGACGGCCGGGGTGGCCGGGGTGGTGTGCCTCACCCGAGCCGGGAGACGACGTGGTCCACGCAGGCGGTCAGCGCGCTGACGTCCGCGGGGTCGACGGCGGGGAACATCGCCACCCGCAGCTGGTTGCGGCCGAGCTTGCGGTACGGCTCGACGTCGACGATGCCGTTGGCGCGCAGCACCTTCGCCACCGCGGAGGCGTCCACGGAGTCGGTGAAGTCGATGGTGCCGACCACCTGGCTGCGCGCGGCCGGGTCGGCCACGAACGGCGTGGTGTACGCGGTCTGCTCGGCCCAGCCGTACAGCCGGCTGGAGGAGTCCAGGGTCCGGCCGGCCGCCCAGGTCAGCCCGCCCTGCCCGTTCAGCCACTCGACCTGGTTGGCCAGCATCGCCAGCGTGGCCACCGCCGGGGTGTTGTAGGTCTGGTCCTTGCGGGAGTTGTCGATCGCCGTGGTGAGGTCGAGGAAGTCCGGGATCCAGCGGCCGGACGCCTTGATCCGGGCCACCCGCTCGATCGCGGCGGGGGACATCACCGCCAGCCACAGCCCGCCGTCGGAGGCGAAGGACTTCTGCGGGGCGAAGTAGTAGACGTCGGCCTGGGTGATGTCGACCGGCAGGCCGCCCGCCCCGGAGGTGGCGTCGACGAGCACCAGTGCACCCTCGTCGGCGCCCGCGACCCGCTGCACCGCCGCCATCACGCCGGTCGAGGTCTCGTTGTGCGCCCAGGCGTAGACGTCGGCGCCGGCCTCGGCCACCGGCTGCGGCAGCGTGCCGGGCTCACCCTTGATGATGCTGGATGCGGCCAGGAAGGGGGCCTTGTCCGTCACCGAGGCGAACTTCGAGGAGAACTCCCCGAACGCCAGGTGCTGGGCCTTGTCCTGCACCAGGTTGAACGCGGCGATGTCCCAGAAACAGGTCGAGCCGCCGTTGCCGAGCACCACCTCGTAGCCCTCAGGCAGGCCGAAGAACGTGGTCAGACCCTCACGAACCCGGCGGACCAGGTCCTTGACCGGCTTCTGCCGGTGCGAGGTTCCCAGCACGGACCGGCCGAGGGACGCCAGGTACTCGACCTGCTCCGGACGGACCTTGCTCGGACCGGACCCGAAGCGTCCGTCGGCGGGCAGGAGGTCGGCGGGGATGGTGATCTGCGTGGCCTCGGTCGCAGTGCTCACAGGTCTGCCTTCGGTCGGGGGCGGGACGGATGAGGGGCGACGGCGACGGCGCCCGGGCAGCCAGTGTCCCGCACCCCCGCTCGGTCCCGGTCACCGCCCCGCCCGAGGCGACGGCCGCGGCTGCCCGTCCCGGAGCAGCCGCGGCCGTCCCACCTCACTCCTGGCAGACCTGCGCCGTGTCCAGGGCCGAGCGGGTACCCGGGCCCGGCGTGCTGCCCGGCGTACGGGCGGGCTTGGTCCTGGCCGTGGCCGTCGGGGTCGGGGTGCCGGCCGGGTCCGCCCCGGTCACGGACGCCCGGGGAGATCCGGACGCGGGGTCGAGCGCATCGGTGACCATCCGCCGGATGTCCGGGATGTCCGGTCTCGTGGTGTCGATGACGGACGGGCCGAGCACGAGCGTGCGCAGCCGCGCCGACCGGATCTTCGTCCCCAGCTCCACCCACTTCGGGATGTCCGCCAGCGGCACCGAGGTCATCAGGTTGGGCCCCAGTGGGAGCAGCTTCGGCAGCGAGGCACCCAGCCTGACCGGGTCGACCTGCCTGGCCAGCGCGGAGACCAGGCAGCGCTGGCGGGCCATCCGGTCGGGGTCGTCGGTGCTCCACCGGGACCGGGCGAACCACAGCGCCTGGTAGCCGTTGAGGTGCTGGCGGCCCGGCTGGAGCCAGCTCGTTGCCACCGGGTGCTCCACGCTGCCGCCGATCGGCAGCCGCTGGGTGACGGTCACGTCGACGCCGCCGAGGGCGTCCACGGCGTCGGCGAAGCCCTGGAGATTGAGCATCACGTAGTCGTCGATGGTCAGGCCGGTCACCTGCTCGACGCCCTGCACGGTCGCGGTCAGGCCCGGGTGCTTGTCGCCCGGGTAGAGGTTCTGGTGCGCGTCCCCCCAGGTCCACAGGGAGTTGAGCAGGCACTCGGTATTCGCGTGGGCCGCGGGGTTGAGGCAGGAGAAGCCGTCGGGGAACACCGCCGCAGCGGGTGATCCGGGCGGGAACGGCACCCGCTGCAGGTTGCGGGGCAGGCTGACCAGCAGGGTGTCCCCGGTGGCCGTGTCGATGCTGGCCACGATGATGCTGTCCGGGCGGACGCCGGTCCGGTCCGGTCCGGAGTCCCCGCCCAGCAGCAGCAGGTTGTGTCGCGGCCCGCCGGGCAGGTTCGCCGTCGGGCTGGGCCCGGCGGGGACCGGGGCCTGCCGGCCGGCGGCCGTGAGTTGGGCCTGCACCCCGGTCCCGACCGCCACCACGGCCAGCGCCGCCGCGATCGAGGTGGTGAACGCCCGGCGGCGGGTCCGGTTGCGCGCCCTGCGCAGTGCTGCGGTGGCCAGGTCGGCGGCACCACGGGCAGGTCCGGGCACGGCCGGCCCGAGGTCGTCGTCCTGCAGCCGGCGCAGGGTCCGGGTCAGCCGGTCCTGGCCGTCGGGATCGGATCCGGGGCAGTAACGCTCGCTCACCACGACACCTCCGGGGTCGCCGTACGGGTGGTGGAGGCGGGCAGCGGTGTTCCCGGCCGGAACGCCGCCAGTTCCGGGGCGATCTGGCGCAGCCTGGCCAGCGACCGGAACGCGATCGAACGCACCGTGCCGACCCGGATCCCGAGCATCCGTGCCGTGGCGACCTCGTCGAGGTCCTCCACGTACCGGCAGACCAGGACCGCCCGCTGACGCGGGGACAGCCGGGCCAGGGCCCGCCGCAGCACCATCCGGTCGTCCACGGTGCCGGTCAGGTCGGCCAGTTGCCGGACGGGCGGATCCTCCACGGCGTCCTCCCGGAGCACGCCGCGCCGGCGCCACCGGGAGATCTGCAGCCGGTGCATGGTGACCCGGACGTACGCCTCGGGATCGTCCACCGCCCCCCACCGGGGAACCAGTCGGGACAGCGCCTCCTGCAGCAGGTCCTCGGCATGGGCCTGGTCCGTGAGCAGCCGTGCGGTGCGCAGCAGCGGACCCGACCGTGCTGTGACGAAGGCCCGGAAATCGGCCTCGGCCTCGGGGTTCATGACCACCTCCGGCCGGACAGACGCACGGGGGCGATCTCGCTATGCCTGCCCTGGGGGGACAGTTTCCCCGACCCCGGACTCCGCCCCTTCGACCCGCACCGGGAGCGGCGTCGGGCGCAGCCGGACACCCCGGCCGGCGGTGGCGCGATCACGGCCGGCCGGGGGCACAGGGTCTTCCGGGGCGTCCGGGCGGTCAGCTGACCGTGCCCAGCCGCAGCGCCTCGTCCCAGCCCGCGACGGCCTCGACCGGGCGTGGCCCGCCCCCCACGTACCGTGCGGAAGGGCGGACCAGCCGGCTGGTCCGCTTGTGCTCCAGGATGTGCGCGGCCCAGCCCGCGGTCCGGGCACAGGTGAACATGGCCGGGAACATCCGGGCCGGGACCTGCGCGAAGTCGAGCACCACGGCCGCCCAGAACTCCACGTTGGTGGCCAGGACCCGGTCGGGACGGCGGGCCTGCAACTCCGTCAGCGCCGCGACCTCGAGAGCGTGCGCCACCTCGTACCGCGGGGCGTTCAACCGCCGCGCGGTCTCCCGCAGCACCTTCGCCCGCGGGTCCTCCGCCCGGTACACCCGGTGCCCGAAGCCCATCAGCCGCTCGCCGCGGTCCAGGACGCCCCGCACGTAGGCATCGGCGTCACCGGTCTTCTCGACGCCCTCGATCATGTGCAGCACCCGGGCGGGCGCGCCGCCGTGCAGCGGGCCGGACATCGCCCCGACCGCCCCGGACAGGCAGGCGGCGACGTCGGCGCCGGTCCCCGCGATCACCCGGGCGGTGAACGTCGAGGCGTTCATCCCGTGCTCGGCGGCGGACACCCAGTAGGCGTCCAGGGCCTCGGCGTGCCGCGGGTCGGGCTCGCCGTGCCAGCGGATCATGAACCGCTCGACGATGGTCTTCGCCCGGTCCACCTCGCGCTGGGGGACCATCGGCCGGTCGTAGCCGCGGGCCGACTGCGCCACGAAGGACAGCGCCATCACCGAGGCCCGGGCCAGGTCCTCGCGGGCCTGGCCGGCGTCGATGTCCAGCAGCGGCCGGAATCCCCACACCGGGGCCAGTTGCGCCAGCGCGGACTGCACGTCGACCCGGACGTCACCGGTGCGCACCGGCAGCGGGAACGGCTCGGCCGGGGGCAGGCCGGGGTTGAACTTGTTGTCCACCAACAGGCCCCACACATTGCCGAAGCTCACCCGGCCGACCAGGTCCTCGATGTCCACCCCGCGGTACCGCAGCGCGCCGCCCTCCCGGTCCGGCTCGGCGATCTCGGTCTCGAAGGCGACGACCCCCTCCAGACCAGGCACGAAGTCGGACATCTGCACGCTCCTTCGGATGGGGCCGGCAGGTGGGCCGGCGGCGTCAGGGGTGCCGGTCCGGGGGTGGCCGGTGCGGCAGCTAGCGACATTGTGACTCGCGGCCCACCCGCGACCGTGCAGCCCGGCCCGGGCGGGCAGACTGGCCCGGTGGTCGACACCGAGAACGAGCACCCCTCGTACGCCACCGAGCGCATCGAGTACCTGACCCCTGATCTGCGCGAGATCGACCTGGCGCGGCACCCGCTCGCCCAGTTCGAGCGCTGGTACGGGCAGGCCCGCGACGGCGGGGTCCTGGAGCCCAACGCGATGGTCGTGGCCACCGTCGACGCGACCGGGGCCCCCTCCCTGCGGACGGTCCTGCTGAAGGAGGCGGACCCCCGCGGTTTCGTCTTCTACACCAACTACCGTTCCCGCAAGGGTTCCGAGATCGGGACCGGCGGCCCGGTCGCGCTGGCCTTCACCTGGATCCCGCAGCACCGGCAGGTCACCGTGCGCGGGGTCGCCGAGCGGGTGAGCCGGGAGGAGACCGCGGCGTACTACCGGCAGCGGCCCTGGGACTCCCGGATCGGGGCCTGGGCCAGCCACCAGTCCCGGCCGCTGGACCACCGCAGCACCCTCGACGCCCGCTGGGCCGAACTGGCCGCGCGCTGGCCCGACCACGGCGGTCCCGACGACGTGCCGGTGCCCGACCACTGGGGCGGGTTCGTGGTCCGCGCGGTCGAGGTGGAGTTCTGGCAGGGGCGCCCCTCCCGCCTGCACGACCGGCTGGCCTACCTCGCCCGCGGCTTCTCCCCGGGCCGTGACGACCCCGCGGACCTGCCTGCCCTGGACGACCCCGACGGATGGGACGTGCTGCGGAGACAGCCCTGACCGGCACCCGCGACACCGGGACCGCTCCCGGCACACCGCGCCCGCGTCGCCGGCTGCTCGCCGACCTCACCCCGCTGCGGGAGAGCCCGGCGTTCCGGCGGCTGTGGTCCGGGCAGGCCCTGGCCAACATCGGGCAGCAGTTCGCGTTCACGGCGATCGGCCTGCAGGTCTACGCGCTCACCGGGTCCAGCTTCGCGGTCGGTCTGGTCGGGGTCTGCGGGCTGCTCCCGCTGGTGCTGCTCGGCCTGTACGGCGGGGCCGTCGTCGACGCCCACGACCGGCGGACGGTCGCCGTGGTGTCCGGGCTCGGCCTGTGGACCGTCTCCCTGGTGACCGCCCTGCAGTCCTGGCTCGGGATGCGCTCGGTGCTCCTGCTGTACGTGCTCGTCGCCGCCCAGGCTGCGGCCTTCGCGGTGAACAACCCGGCCCGCTCGACGATCATGTCGGTCCTGGTCCGGCGGGAACTGCTGCCGACCGCGAACGCCCTGTCGATGCTGTCCTTCCAGCTCGGCTGGGCGATCGGGCCGATCCTGGGTGCCTGGACGGCGAGCGCCTACGGGTTCCGCTCCGCCTACACCGTCGACGCGATCACCTACCTCGCCGCGCTGACCGGGATGTGGCGGCTGCCGCGGCTGCCTCCGCAGGGTGAGCCCCGCCGGGCCGGGCTGCGCAGCGTGCTGGAGGGACTGCGCTTCCTCGGGACCAGGCCGAACGTCCGGATGACGTTCCTGGTCGACCTCACCGCCATGGTGCTGGCCCAGCCGCGGGCACTGTTCCCCGCGATCGGTGCCCTCGTGCTCGGCGGCGGAAAGACCACCGCGGGTGCCCTGGCCTCGGCGATCGCGGTGGGTGCGGTGCTGGCCAGCCTGCTGTCCGGGCCGCTGGGACGGGTCCGCCGGCAGGGCGTGGCCGTGCTGCTGTGCGTGGCCGGCTGGGGGGCGGCGATCGCGGGCTTCGGGCTGATCTGCCTGATCGCGGCACCGGAACACCTTCCGGGCCCGGGGGCGTCCGGGACCGCCGCGGTCTCCTGGCTGCTGGTCCCGGCGGTGATCGCGCTGGCACTGTCCGGGATGGCCGACGCCGTCAGTTCGGTGTTCCGCAACACGATCCTGCAGGCGGCCACCCCGGACTCCCTGCGTGGGCGGTTGCAGGGGGTGTTCATCGTCGTGGTGGCCGGCGGACCACGGCTGGGCGACCTGGTCGCCGGGACCGGCGGGAAGCTGTTCGGCGAGCCCCTGGCCGCTCTGGCCGGGGGGCTGGCCTGTGTGCTCGCCGTCGTCGCCCTGGCCCGCCGGCAGCCGAGGTTCGCCCGCTACGACGCCGCCCACCCGCAACCCTGACCGGCGGATCCGCCGACCGCGGCCGCCTGCGCTCTCAGGGCGTGAACAGGGTCCAGACGGTGTCCGCCTCGCCATGCCGTCCCAGGTCGTCGAGGAAGGCCGCGAGGAACCCGCCCAGTTGCAGCGCCTGCCGCTCGTCCCCCGCGGAGCGCGCCTCCAGGGCCGCCTCGTGCAGCTCGGTCAGGCATTCCTCGGCCCGGCCCAGCTCTTCCAGGACCTGCGCCCGCAGTCCGACCACATCGCGGGCGGAGCGGGCGTCGCCGAGGGCCCGGAACGCCTCGTCCAGCCCCTGCGCCGCATGCAGCGCCCCGGGGAGCTGACCGGCCGCGGCGAGCACCCGG
>DASTGO010000075.1:0-20536 GCA_035719045.1 Kineosporiaceae bacterium
ATCATGGAACGGCAGACCGGGCACTCGATCGGACGCACCGAGTGGGACAAGAACCTGACCCGGTCCGCGGCGATCACCGGCGCGATCGGCGGCGCCCTCGGCCCGATCATGCAGGGCCTGGGCCACTACCCGACCAAGGCGCTCGGACACGCCCTGGGCGGGATCCTGGGCAAGAACGCCGGGCACGAGGCCGGACACTGGCTCGGCGAGACCATCAAGGGCGCCGCCCACGAGTGGGTCACCGACGGGACGTCGGGGGTGGCGCAACACCAGGGGTGGAAACCCGACACCTTCTCCACCACCGCGGGCGCGATCGACGAGGGTGTCTCCGGCCTGGCCGGACTCGGCGGACGCAAGGGCGGACACCGCTACTACCGGGGCATGCTCCGCGGCGGCGCCGGCGTCCCCGACACCCACATCACCATCCCCGACAAGATCAGCATCGACCCCCCCACCCCCGGGACAGACCCCACCAGCACCACCGGGAACGGCGCCACGCCAGGCACCGGTTCCGGAACCATGCCCGGCACCGGAACCACCCCCACCCGCAACAGCACTGGCGCCCATGCCAACGGCGCGAATGTCAACGGCGCCAACGGAAACGGCGCCCGACCGCCCGCGGCGGACCAGTCGCCAGCCGTGGACGGCACGGTCGTCGCGTCAACCGTCGAGATCCGCCGAGCCCGCAGCCCTCAGACTCCGGACCTCACCTACCTCTGGGCTCCTGCACCCCCCCACCGCGTGACCGTGGTGGGCGACGGCACCGGCCGGGCCACCGCACCGCCGACCGGATGGGAGGCACTGGATCCCGGCGGACTCCGCGCCCCCGGCACGCAATTGCCCGCCACGCAATTGCCCGCCACGCAATCGGCCGCCACGCAATTCCCCGTCTCGCCGGACTCGGGCCACCTACTGGCCCTGTGGGACAGCACACCGACCTCGTCCCCACTCCCCTGGACCGGCACCACAGGGACGGATGACATCGGGTACGACGGCGGGTGGCCCCAGAGCCCCCTGGCGCAGGCTCAACCGTCGGTCGCTCCGGCGCCACCTCCGCCATCTCCGGCCCCGGCCGCAGGGGCGGTGTCGGCCAACGACCCGGGAGTGACCCAGGCCGAGGTGAACTGGCTGTTGAGCCTGGTGGAAGGCCCTCAACAGGGACAGGAAGCACCCTCCGACGCCGGGATTCCGCCCTCGGCCGCGGCTCCGCCCTGGGCCGGTACCTCCACCTGGGCTGACCCCGGCGCCTGGTCCGACGCCGCGGACGCGGCGTTCATCGACCCCAACGACCCGTGGGCCGAGATCACCCGGGCCGACCTCACCGCCCCGACCGACACCGCGTGGGTGGATCCCTTCGGGCCCGGCACCACCCCCACCCACCTCCCCCCGCTCGACTCCCCGTCGACCCTGCCCATGCTCCCGGCCGAACCTGTTGTGGCTCAAGGAATTCCGAGCCTGCCCCCCATGCCCGCGCCAGTGCCACCAGGCTTGCCCGGCCGGGACGTCCGGACGGGTCCCGAAGCGCACCTCGTCGGCCCGGATCAGGTGCAGCCGGGCGTCACGGTCGACGCGGTCACCCGGCCGTACCTGCACTCTGCATGGCTGACCCCGCAGGCGACGGCGGCGGGCGCACCCGAACTGGTAGCCGGCATCGGCAGGACACACCCGGCTGCGGCGATCCCGCCGACCGCGCCGTCGAACCTCCCGATCAGTCCCGGAACATCCCGGCCCCCAGGGAACGCCCCGCTGAACACCGGTGCCGCGGCCGTCGACCTCGGGGCCGAAAGGCGTGCCTGGTCTGCGGTGAGGAACTGGCCGCAGGGCGCGACGGACGCGACGCCACCGCCCGAGCGGGTGCGCCCACCGGCGGCAGCAGGGGACGCCACGGCCCGGCAGCAGGGCGTCACCCCCGTGGCGGACATGGTGGTGGCACGGGCGATCGGTACCGGCACCACAGCCGATACGGGGAGCGTCAGCACGACGGCGGGCAGGCCGGTGGAGACGCCGGTGGGCAGGCCCGTGGAGCCGGCCGGCAATCCCGGGATCAGTGCTGCCACAGATTCCCTCGCGCTACCCTCCGGCGATCGCCCGGCCGTCCCGTCTGTGTTCAGTCATCCCGCTTCGATCAGCAAGGACACGCGGGCAGCAGCGCGCCGGCTCTTCCAGGAGGCCGGCATCGACGTGCGCGACAGCGCGTACAGCAGGTTCCTGGTGTACTGGCCGGTCAACGCCACTCACCTCGATGAGACGTCCTCGGCGGAACCCGTGGACTGGGCACAGCAATGGCGGGACAGCCCGGAACTCGCCGCCGTCCTGGCCGAACTCCTGGTCCTGTCGGTGCTGCAGCCACGGTCCTACAGCACCACTCCCCGGAGGCCGCCCAAGACCGCTCGCCCGGCGGAGAGCGACCCGAATCCCTATCCGGCGTTCCGCGCGGCATGGGGGCGGGCGGTGATGGGGGCGGTATGGCACCGGACCGAGCGCGCGGACCCGGCTCGGCCCGCAGACGACGGTGCGTACCCTGCCCCCGCGCGGACAGCGGAGCACATCGCCGATGTCGTCGCTTCCCGGAACGCCCCGGGCGGCGAGACCCACAACACGCAGGGCGTCGCGGTGACCCACGCCCTGGCCCAGGCCTTCCTCGACCAGACCCTGCAGGCCGTGCAGGCCGTGGAGGCGTCCGCCCCCGAACTGGCCACGCAGGTCCGCAAGGCTCATGCGACCGCGTCGAGCAATCTGGCGCGGCTGTCCGTCCCGGCGAACAAGCTCAGATCCTTCCCACAGGCCTGGGCGAACCTGGTGACCGAGTTCGTCGCGGACGTCAACGCGGGCGCAGGGTCGCAGGTCTGGGCCCACCTGCGCGACCATCTGCCGGAGCCGGCCGTTCCCCGGCTCCCGGCCGCCCCCAGCCTCCCACCGGCATCGGGGAGGGCCACGAACCGGACCCTCGACACCATGAACCGGACCCTCAACGCCACGAAACGGCCCTGGAACGGGGCGGGCCTGACCCCGGACCGCAGCGCCGCGACGACCGGCTGGGAGGAGCGCGACCGGGCCCGGGAGATCATCTACGATCCAGGGCTCGACGCCGGCACCCAGTCCAGCGCCAGGCAGAAGCTGAGCTACTGGTCGGGGAAGACCGGTCGGCCCGAGGATGCCCGGTGGGCGCCCTGGCGGGCGAACTGGGCGGCGGAGGGAACCTTCGCCTCGGTGCTGGCGCTGGCCTTGTTGCCCTGGCCGGAGCCGGGCAAGCCCGACTACCAACGGCTGCGCGAGATCCGCGGGGAGCACGAGCAGATCGCCCTGGCCACCCTCTGGCGGCAGGTGGAGGCCACGGCGCAGGCCCGGGGAGACGGCACCGGCCCAGCAGATCCCACCGCCCACGCACGGCGTGTGGCGGCGGAGATCACCGAGGTCGCCGCGACCACCGGGAACACCGGTCTGTACGACCTCGTCGGGCGCCTGCCGGCCGCAGGGCTCGCCCGGGCCTTCGTCGAGCAGACGCTGGAGGCCGTCAAGGCGGCCACCCCGGGCCCGACCACTGCCCGCCTGGTCGACCGCGTCCGGAGGGCCCACGGGGTGGCACTGTCCCGGATGACCACCTTCCTCGGCTCCCGTGCGGCTGACGGCACCGCGAAGGCCCAGTGGGCCGACCTGCTGACCACGTTCGTCTCCGACCTCGAGGCCGCCCACGGCCAGGTGGTCTGGACCACTCTGCGCGATTGGCTCCAGGGACCGCCACGGCCGCAGGGGACGGCACCGGCCGCCTTCGTGGGTCACCAGCTGCCGAGGGAGGTCGCGCTGCACGACCAACTCCGGGTAGGGCCGCAGATCACCGCCGACGAGCACCGGGAGACCCTCGAGATCCTCGGGCCGCGCCTGGAAGGACCGGCGCGACAACAGGCCGAGGACCGGCTCGCCCGGTTCTGGAAGGTGCAGCCCGCCCCGGTCGCCAGGGCCGCCGGGCCCGGCCAGGCCACCGCGCCCCGGTCGCGGCGGCAGGCCCCGCGCACCGGTGTGGGTCTGCCTTCGCTGGTGGCGCTGTCCATCCTGCCGTGGCCCTCCGCGGACCTGTCGGACGGGCCGGGACTGGCCGGGGTCCGCGACGAACTCCAGCGGGCCTTGCTGGGGGCGCTGTGGCAGGTCGCCGAGACCACGGCCCCGGCGGCACCGAGCTCCGGAGCAGCCCTCTCCCCCGAGGGGACGGCCGCCAGAGTGGCCGCCATGGTGACGGCCCAGGGCTCCCCGGACGGCACGCGGTACGACGAGGCCGCCGTCCTCGCGACCGCAGCGCTGACCCGGGCCCTTCTCGACCAGACCCTGCGGGCGGCCGAGGCGGCCGAACCAGGGCTGGCCGAACCCGTCCGGCAGGCCCACCGGGAGGCGCTGACGGCCGTCTCGGACCTGCTCGACCCCACGCACGTCAATCACACCTGGCCTGCCGCCTGGGCCTCCGTGCCGGCCTACTTCTTCGCCGCGCTGGCCAACAGACCCGGCACCCTGGTCTGGGCCCACCTGGCGGACAGGCTCCACGGGAGGCCACCACGCCCCGGCGACACCGGTCTGCCGGCCGGCCCCTCCCTGGCGACGGGTGCAGGCCGCCCGTCCGATCCGATGGAGCAGGCGCCGTGGTTCCGGGGACTGCTGCCCGATCAGGGTCCCGCGCAGGCTCCCCTACCGTCGCCTGTGCCGGCACCCGCATCGACCCCAGCACCGTCGCGCGCACCGTCCCGGCGCCCCGCCCCCGTCCAGGACCCGCCCCCGGCCAAGAGGCGACGGACTTCGGGACGGCGGTAACTGTCGTCCGGGATGGCTTGCGAGCCCGACCCAGGGGCTGCCCGGCGACGCCGCCGGAGTTCGCGATCCCGGCGCGGACGGACACGGCTTCCCGGGGCAGGGGCTAACCGGCCAGACGGTGCGCCGAACTCTGGCGATGCGCGACGAGGAACATGGCGGCACCCCGGTCCGAGAGCGATTCCGGCGTGCGGTACATGCACGGGTACTTGCAGACACCCACGCGCCGGCCGGGCGTGGTCTCGCTGAGGATGCCGATGGACACCCCGCTCCACACGACGTCACGCCAGGTGAAACCGGGCACCGTCGCCGACCGCTGCAGTTCCCCCACCACAGGTCCGCGCCGGGGCAGCGGTGCGGGCCCACCGGATCCCGACCGACCGGACGTCGGGCCGGACCATCCCTCACCCGTCATATTGCGTCTCATCGCCCACTCCATCGTGCGTCCTCACCGAATCGTGCGCATCGCCGAATGCAACACGTGAGGCGGAATTCGCGATTTCGGTCGCCCCTTAGCCGGATCGGCCGCCCTGGTGACGGATCACGCCGGGCCGAGCACCACGATCGCCGATACGCACCCCACACCGGAACACGAGGGCAGCGGCGTGGCAGTGCTATTCCCCGTCACGTTCCACAGATTCACGTCCACCGCCGGACACCAATCACATCCCCGCCGACAAGAATGACATGCAAGCGTTTTCAAACCAAGTAGGTTCACTGACGGCGAGGGCAAACCCTCGCCGGGCCGGAGATTGTTCCGGAGAGAAGGCGAACACCCACCCAGGGCCGCTGACCGCCCTTGGCCGACGGGACGGCGGGCGCTCCCGGATGTGGCCGCCATCCACAGCGACCACCGTCACCCGGCCCCGGTGACCTCAGCCGGCCTGGCAGGTACTCCCGTTGACCGAGACGGATCCGATCCGGTTCACCGCCGTCCCCGTCTTGGCGTCGAAGCCGAACACCACCTGCCCACCGACCGGGACGTTCGCGTTGTACGCGGCGGGGACGACCCGCACGGTCCCGTCCGTGACCCGCATATCTCCGCCCCAGGCCGTATTGAGGGTGATCGCCGCGGGCAGGGCCACCGTGCCCGACCATCCCGGCCATGGGGTCGCCGACGTGTTCTTCACCGTCACGGAGACGACGAACCCGCCGCCCCAGGACTTCAGCGCATAGGTTGCGGAGCAGGTCGCCGCATGCGCCATCACTGTCGGAGCCAACCGGTAGCCGTCGGTCGGAGCCGCCGGGGTGGATGCCGGGCGGTGGACCGAACTCGCCGAGGCCGACGGGCGGGCCTGCGAGGAGCGGGTCGCCCCTGCCGTGGGCGTGGGCGGCTGCGGCGGGGCGGGCGGTGTGGACGCCACGATCGGCGCGGCCGTCGGATCGGCGGTGGGATCAGCGGTCGGTGTGGACGTCGCGGCTCCCGACAGCTTCGGAGCCGGAGCCGTCTCCAGCACCACGTACGGGTTGCGCCCGATTCCGTCCACGGCACGGGCAGCCACCGCCGCGGCCATCAGTCCGAGCACGGTCATGATCACCGCCCCCCACGACCGCCCCCGCCTGGGCCGGGCGGGCCGATGGGGCCCGAGACCACGCAACCGAGACCCGCCTGGGACCTGCATGATCCGTACCGCCTTCCCCGAGCCCTGCCTCGGCGACCATGTCGGCTTCGGGTGGTCCCGGGTCGGGAGTACGAGATCACCCTCTGCACTGTTGACCGTTGATCCACTTATCTCTCACGCTGATCCACCCATCTCTCACGCGCCCGGGCGGGTGAACAGGTGCCTGATCGCCTGTCGTGACCGGGGAGATGGGCGAGCGTGAAGGGGGTGAGACCTGGGCGTGGCCGAGAGGGCGGTCCGCGGCCGGGTCGGAGAAGGGGTGCGCGATGCCATCCGGCGGGGTTGGCCCGGATCCTGAATCGGTGCGCACGGTGCGCCGGTCGATCGCTGCGCTGTCCGGGGTGGAGCAGCAGCTGACGGAGGCATTCTTCGAGCAGCTGTTCGCGATGCTGCCGCAGGTGCGGGAGCTGTTGCCCGAGGAGCCGGCCGAGCGGCGGGTGCGGCTGCTGGGGGCGATGTTGACCGCGGCGAAGGGGCTGCATCAGCCGGAGCAGCTGGAGCGGGAATTGCAGGCACTGGGTGCCCTGCACCATTCCTGGGGGATCACTGCCGAGCAGTTGCAGTACGTGCCGCATGCGCTGGTGCGGGCATTGCGGGAGGTGCTGGCCGACCGGTGGTCGTCGGTGCTGAGTTCGGCGTGGATCGGGGTGTTCTCCTGGATCGTCGACCAGATGGCCGTCGGGGCCCGGCGCGCCCAGGGACAGTCACGTACCACCTGGTCACGAACGGACCTGCCCGCCTGAGCCACCGGTCCTCCGCCACCCCACCGCCCCGGGCGCGGCAGCTACCCCGATCGCGCGGCCATCCCTGGGACCGCGGCCCCGCGCACCGGCGCCGCCCGGACTTCCGGGATCCCCTCAAGGGCGGGGCGGTCACCGGGCCCGTCGGGGATCCGGCCCGCGGTCCGCGGACCGGAACGGGCACAGCACGCCACGATCCCCCGGCCCCACCCCTGCCCCGGGCAAGAACCGGATCCGACCATTCCTGATCACCGGCCGGCCCGCGGACCTCCCGCCGGCAATCCCATTCCGGGGGGCGGGCCCGACCCGTTGGGGTTTCCCATCAAGATCCCCTGCGGGTCTCGTTCCCGGCCCATTCCCGCTCCTACTATGACGCCGATCACCAGGGGCATTAGCCACCCATATGTAAGCGCTTACATCACATGTGGTGGCCCATACATTCACGGAGCGCAGACATGAATGTGGCAAGTGCTGACCACGCGGTTCACCGTGGAGGCGGCCTCCGGCGGACCGTCGGCTTCTACGGACTATTGTTCGTGTCGCTCGGGTCAATTATCGGCTCCGGCTGGCTGCTGGGCGCCCTGAATGCGGCACAGAAGGCCGGTCCCGCGTCGATCATTTCCTGGGTCCTCGCCGCCTCGATGCTCGGGACGCTGGCGCTCACCTATGCCGAACTGGGCGCCACCTACCCCGTCGCCGGAGGCTCGGGCCGCTTCCCGTACTATTCGCACGGCCCCGTCATCGGATTCGCCGCGGGCTGGGTCGCCTGGCTCCAGGCGGTCTTCATCGCCCCCATCGAGGTACTGGCGGCGGTGACGTACGTGAACAGCGTGGGCTGGGTCGACCAGCACCTCCACCTGCTCAACGCCTCCGGGAACCTCACCGGCAGCGGGCTGGTCGTCTCGCTGGTGCTGATGCTGCTGTTCACGGCACTGAACCTTGCCGGAGCCAGGTTCATGTCGGAGAGCAACACCATCCTGGTGATCTGGAAGACCGCGGTCCCCTTCCTCGCGGTGGGCGTGATCTCCGCGATGTCGTTCCACCCGGGGAACTTCACCGCGGGCGGAGGTTTCCTTCCGCACGGGTTCCACGGTGTCTTCGCGGCCCTCACCGGTGGCGTCGTCTTCGCCCTGCAGGGTTTCGAGCAGGCGGTGCAGCTGGCCGGAGAGGCCCGCAATCCCCGCCGGGATCTGTCCCGGGCCGTGCTGGGCGCGATGGCGATCGGCGCGCTGCTGTACTCGCTGCTGCAGGTTTCCATGATCGCCGGGCTCAACCCGGCGGACATCGCCACGAACTGGGACCACCCGCTGGGCAAGAACCCCTCCGACTACGGGGCCTGGTACACCCTCGCTCTCGCGGTCGGCGCCACCTGGCTGGCGGTCATTCTGATCATCGACGCAGTGCTTTCCCCCGCCGGCACCGGAATCGTCTACGTCGGGACGACCGCGCGACTGTCCTACGCCCTGGGCGAGGAACGCGAAATGCCGGGAATTCTCTCCCGGACCGACTCCCGCGGGGTGCCCGTGGTCTCGATTCTCATCACCGCGGCCGTCGGACTGCTGGGCTTTCTCCAGTTCAAGAGCTGGAGTTCGCTGGTCAATGTGGTCACCGGGGCCACCGCGATCATGTACGCCCTCGCCCCCATCGCCCTGGCCACCCTGAAGCGCAGCGACGGTGACCGGCCCCGCAGTTATCACATGCCCGCTCCCCGGGTGATCCTTCCGCTGGCCTTCGTCTCGGCCAACCTGATCCTGTACTGGGGCGGATTCGACTACACCTGGAAGCTGGCCTGCGCGCTCCTGCTGGGCATGGTCCTCTTCGCCATCGGTTCAGCGGTCGCGCGCACCACCGTCGTCGACTACCTGAAGCACTCCGTCTGGCTCGTGCCGTGGATCGGCGGGACGGTGATCATCGGCGCCCTCGGCCAGTACGGCGACGGCGCAGCGAAGATCATTCCGGAGTGGTGGGACATCGCCCTCGTGGCCGCCTTCTCCCTGAGCATCTTCCGTTGGGCGGTGTCCCTCGGCCTCCCGTCGCAGCAGGTGGCGGCGGCTGTCGAGAAGGACTCCCACCAGCTCGCGGGTCTGGACCCTGCCTGACCTGCAGCCGTCCTCCGGCTCGGGGTGCCGGGGCCTGAACCCCTTCACCCCGAGCCGGACCTGGCGTCCAGGACCGAGCAGGAGCACCCGGTCGCGTCCCCGGAACGGCCGCCCCACATCGACGCCCACCCCCGGGCGGCCGGCCAGAACGCCGGGAACCGCCGCCGGGGACCGTCCGGAACGACAGGCGCGTCGGGTAGCGCGGACAGCACCCCGGCCCGGGCATGCCAGTCCGCGAACACCGCCCGGAACAGCAGTTGAGTCTCACTTCGGCGTGGACCCGCCGAGGAAGCCATCCGGATCGTCCTCCCACTATCCCGGGTGCAGGTCCATCGGCCCTTGGATTAACGTTCACGTGAACGTTAACGTGACCGATAACGGCAGTCTGACCGGCCCCGACGCACCCTGTCAATCGGGAAGGGCCTGCCCCCGCGCAGCGGTCATGGTTCAGTAGGAGCGTGGTGATGGAGAACAGCGGCACAGCCTCACCGGCGGCCGTCAGGCGGGTGACGCTCAAGGACGTCGCACGAGCGGCGGGCGTTTCCCACCAGACCGTCTCCCGCGCGATCAACGGCAAGGGCGAGATCGACCCGCAGACACAGCGCAGGGTGCTCGACATCGCCCGCGAGCTGCACTACCGGCCCAGCCGCTACGCGCGGGGACTCGTCCGCCCCGAGGTGCTGACCATCGGCCTGGTCGTTCCTGACGTGGTCAACCCGTTCTACCCCGAGTTCATCGCGGGAGTGATCAAGGCGGCGGCCGGCCGGGACTGGCAGGTCGTCGTGGCCAGCACCGAGGACGATCCCCATCGCGAACTGGGCCTGCTGCGGTCGCTCGGCCGGCAGGTCGACGCGCTCGTCGGCTACCTGTCCCACTCCGACGAGGACCTGGACCCGTACGTCGCGGGTCTGCCGCTGGTCATCGTCGACCGGGGTGCGGACTCGCAGGCGTATGCACTGGTGCGGGTCGGCACCGAGGTGGGCGTCCGGGCGGGGCTGGAACACCTCATCGCACGGGGGCACCGGCACATCGGCATGATTGACTGCGCCTCCACCTGCGACCCGGGGGTACGGCAGCGGACTTTCCTCGACGTCGCCCGTACTCACCGGCTCCCGGTGGACGAGGGGTGGGTGGTGGTCGACGAGCAGTCCGTCGCCGGCGGCGGCAGGGGGTTCGAGGCGCTGCGCACCGCACACCCCGAGGTGACGGCGATGCTGGCCTTCAACGACATCGTCGCGATCGGCGCGTTCCAGGCGGCCCGCCGGCTCGGCGTCGAGGTACCGGCGGAGTGCGCACTCGTCGGCTTCGACGGTCTGAGCATCGGAGAGCTTCTGGACCCCCCGCTCACGACGCTCCACCTGGACAAGCGGCGGCTCGGCGAACTCGCGGTCCACCAGCTCGACCAACTCCTGGCCGGTGACCTCCCCTCGCCGGTGACGCTGACCCCGCAGCTGCTGGTCCGCGGCACGACGTGACGGCCTGTACTCGAACGCCTTCCTGCACGGCCAGCTACTCGCCTTGTTGCACTACCCGGCGCGTCCCTGAGCGCCGATGCGTCCCCGCGCGCCGGATCGACGCAGAGATCACCGGGCGATTCGCCCGTGAGCCTCGGGGACACGAGCGGGGGCGGGGCGTTGCCAGGGGACGACGTCGAACAGGCCATCAGGCAGGTTCTGGGTCCTGATCGGGGCCGCCACCAGATGCCCGTCGACGGTGGTCCCCAGCCACGTCAAGCCGGCCTGCCGCAGCTGCTCCAGCGACTCGGTCAACGGCGGGATGCCCTCGTGCCCGATGACGGCCGCCTCCACCGCGTACGCCGCCCGCTGCAGGCCCAGCACGGCCGCGGCCGTGGCGACACCACCGAGGTCGAGCACGCTGATCAGCCCGGGTGCACCGGCTGCTGAGGACTCGGACACCCCGCAGACCCTGCCACATCACGGGTCAGGGCCCAGGCTGACCGTCCCCTACACGGCCCTGCCCCGCGCTCGGCGGTCGAGGTCGACCCTGCTGGTGTCCACTGACCTCGACGCCGTCTGCTGACGACACGGGTCCCCCGACCCGGACGAGCGCGGCGGATGAGGCTCTTGGTCCCAGGACCGGACGAACACGGACGGTCTTAACTAGGTGCGCGGTGTGTAGCCGGACGCCTCGCGATCACGAGCATGCTGGTCGAGCGAGGGAAGACTATGAGGCTCAAGGCCTCACGTCCGGCATCCGGCTCCGCTCCGCCTCACCGTCCGGGCCTCCTTCTGGTGATGGGACTGGGAGCGGCGGTGTCCGTTATCGGGCTCACCGTGATGGCGGCGTGGTACCTGAGGTGGACGGCGCTGCTCCGTGCCTACACCGGGACGTGGCCGATCACGTTCAACACCGGGATCGGACTGACCCTGTCCGGTGCCGCCCTGACGGGGATGACGCTGGGTCTGCGTTGGCCGGCGGCGCTCGCGGGCGGGTTCGACCTGGCAGCGGGCTCGGCGACGGTCGCGGAGTACGTGACCGGTCGCAGCCTGGGCATCGACCAACTGTTCCCCCATGCCTACCTGGTCCTCCCCGGGACTCTCCCGGGGAGGATCGCCCCGAATGCCGCCGTGTGCTGGATGCTGATCGGGGCGGGGATCCTGGCTTCGGTACGCTCCCGGCCGCCGACGCGAACCCTGGTGCTCGCCCTGCCGGGTGCGGCCGTGGTGGCGCTGGCCGTGGTCGCCGTGTTCGGCTACGCCGCCGGTCTGCCCAACGCCTACGAGTGGGGCCGTCTCACCGGCATGTCGGTCAGCACTGCCTGCGGTCTGGGGCTGCTCGGTTCGGCCATGATGCTCCAGGGCTGGGCGGACACCCCGGCACCGGCTCAACGTGCGCAGTGGTGGGCGCTGCCCGCCGGCCTGCTCACCCTGGTCCTGGACGTGTTCCTGTGGCTGGCCCTGACCGGCGGCAGCCAGCGGACGCGCGCGAGCCCGGCCCAGTTCGTCAGGGCGACGGCACTCATCGGACTGCTGCTCGCCGCCGCTGTGACCGCCGCGGTCTGGGCCGCCCAGCGGGCCGGCGCCGCGGACCGGGCGCAGCGGGAGTCCGAGGAACGGTTCCGGCTCGCGTTCGACGAGTCCCTGGTCGGAACGGCACTGCTGTCCGTGGATCCGCAGACGTTCCGGATCCGGCGCGTCAACGCCGCGCTGTGCGCCTTCCTCGGCCGCGACCGGACTGCCCTGCTCGGGGTCCGGCTCGTGGACGTCCTGTCCCCGGAAGAGGCTGCGGATACGCAGGAAGCCTTGGAGGGCGTGCTGTCCGGTGCGGCGTCGAACTTCCGGGCCGAGCGGCGGTTCCGCCATGCCAACGACGAGACCGTCTGGGGACTGCTGGGCGCCACCATGATCCGGGATGCGCTGGGCGGGCCCCGTTACCTGCTCTGCCAGGTCGAGGACATCACGACCCGCAAGCGCGCGGAGGAGCAACTGGTCCACCGGGCGCTGTACGACGACCTGACCGGCCTGCCCAACCGGGCCCTGCTGATGGAGCATCTGGCCGGCGCTCTGGCCCGCGCCCAACGCAGCGGATCCCCCGTGGGTGTGCTCTTCATCGACCTCGACGACTTCAAGTCGATCAACGACAGCTTCGGGCACAGTGCCGGCGACGAGTTCCTCACCCGGGCTGCGGCCAGGATCCAGGCCAGCATCCGAGCCAGCGATCTGCCCGCCCGGGTCGGGGGGGACGAGTTCGTCATCATCTGCGAGAACCTCACCGATCCCGCCGACGCCACCCTCGTGGCCGATCAGATCCAACGGGCCCTGAGCGCCCAGATCCCGCTGCGCGGGCAACTGGTCACGACCGGCGCCAGTGTGGGCATCGCGCTGAGCCGGCACGGCAGCACCGCCGAAAGCATGCTCCGCGACGCCGACGCGGCGATGTACGTGGCCAAGAGACGCGGCGGGCGGCGCTGGGAGCCCGCCGACGATGCCCTCCATGCAGCCGCGACCCGCGTCCTGACCGTGGAGAGCGAACTGCACCGTGCCCTGGAACTCCAGGAGTTCCGGGTGCACTACCAGCCGCTGATCGACCTGCAGACCGGCTCCATCGTCGCGGTCGAGGCCCTGCTGCGCTGGCAGCACCCCGACCGGGGCCTGCTCCTTCCCGCGGAGTTCGTCGACGTCGCCGAACAACGCAACCTCATCGGCGACATCGGCACGTGGGTGCTGCGGACCGCCTGTGCCCAGGCCGCCATCTGGCGCCGACGCCACGGTGCAGCCGCCCCCAGCCTCGCCGTCAACGTCTCCTCCCGCCAACTGGACGGCCGCGGCCTGGGCACGCACATCGAGGACGTACTCCGCGCCTGCCCGCTGCCCGCCGATCAGCTCTACCTGGAGGTCACCGAGAGCCAACTCCTGATCGCGACCCGGTCGTCCCTGAACGAGCTGCGGGGCCTCGCCGACAGCGGGATCCGCATCGCCGTCGACGACTTCGGCACCGGCTACGCCGGGTTCGACTACCTGAGGCGCCTGCCCGTCCACGAGCTGAAGATCGGCTCCTCGTACGTCGACGGGACCGGCACCGACCCCACCGACACCGCCATCACCGCAGGCGTTGTCACCCTCGGACTCAACCTCGGCCTCATCGTCGTGGCCGAAGGCATCGAAACCCATCGACAGCTGACCGCCCTGCGCGACATGGGCTGCACCTGGGGACAGGGCTGGCTGTGGTACCACGCCCTACCGGCCGACGACATCGACACCCTCCTCGCGGCCGCCCCGAGCGGGTCCACGGGTCACCTTCCGGGTGGCAGGGCGTAGAGCAGGCGCTTGTCGACCTTGTCGGCGGCGACGAGGGCGAGGTCGCCGTCACCGGTGCCGAGCACTCCGGCCGGGATGGCCGTGGTGGTGCTGCCGCTGTTGGTGACCGCGGGGGTGGGCAGGTCGACCCGGACGTCGACGACGTTCTGGTACTGGTCGACGGCGTACACGTGGGCGCCGGTGATGATCCCGGTCCGCAACTGGCCACCGAGGTAGTGCAGCCGACCGGTGGTGGCGTCGGCCAGGACCGCGCCGAGGGCGGTGCGGTGGCCGGCGGCCGCGTTGACCGCGACGGCGAGCGGGGTGCCGGTGTCGGTGGCGGGGGCCAGCGGCATTTCCGCGGTCACCCGGGCCGTGGCCAGGTCGACCAGGCCGGCGACGACACCCGCGTCGGCGGTCGGCCACACGGTCAGGACGTGACCGGTGTCCACGGGAACCGACCGCATGATGTCGCCGATCCCGGCCTGGGGCCGGGGCAGGGTTCCCGCGGGCGGGAAGGGGCGGCCGGGCTGGACCCGCCACCAGTGCCCGACGGGGTCGAGGGCGAGCACGGTGTCCCGCTCTGCGTCGACGGCCTGGGCGCCGACGGGAATGTCGAGGGTGACGACCTTGCCGGCCTGGATGATCCCGGCGGTCTGGTTGGGCAGCTGGACCAGCGGTGAGGTGGGCCCCCACACGACCGTGCCCTGCTGGGGAAGGTCGACGGTGGTGGCCGAGGTCTTGGCGGGACCGGCGTTCGTGGCCTGCGCCGGCCGGGCAGGGACCGGCCAGTACGTCAGCTCGGTGGTGGTGGCCGCGGCGGCGACCACCTGGCCGTCGACGTGGGTGAGGTGGACGGCGTTGACCCCGGAGGGCATGTCCTGCCCCTCCCAGTAGGCGCCACCGTTGGCGGGGTCGAGCAGGACCAGGCGGTGATCGCTGGTGACGGCCAGGATCGAGGAGTCCGCCACGACGGGGGCGACGGTCTTGTCGAGGGAGACCGACCAGACCGCCTGCTCGGCGAAGTGCGGCGGTGCGGGCACGGGCAGGTTGGCGCCCGCCCCGGTCGGGGCCAGGACCGCCGGCGGCGGGGTCTTCAGGGGCCGGGGCGAGTGCCGGCCCTGAACCGACACGTACGCCACGGCGCCCCCGAGGATCACGACACCGGCGATGACGGCGGTGAGCAGGGGCAGCAGCCACCGGGGCCGACCGTGCCCGGGTTGGTCCAACGGGATCACCTGCTGGTCCCCGGTGACCACCAGGGAGTACCGCTGGCCCTCCATCGCCACCGAGACCCGGATCGCCTGGGTCAGGCCGGGCAGCCGTCGGGCCTGTGCCGCGGCGGCGTCGACGACGGCCTGGGCCGGGCTCAACCCGACCGGCACGGGGACGGTCCGGCCGTTGACGCGGATGGTCCGGTCGTCGGTGATCTCCGCCGACACCACCGGGTAGGTGGGGACGGTGGCCGGGTCGAGGTCGCCTCGCGGACCCCAGTCCGGACGGGCGGACCTGGCGGGTGCGGTGCTCATCAGCTCACTCTCAGGTCGGAGACCGCCCACGATCCTGCGGTCTTGGTCATCGTGACGAAACCGGTGAGATGCCAGGGGGTACCGGTCCATCCGGGTGCCTGCGGGGTGACGGTGACGCTCCAGGCCCGGTAGGCCGTCCCGGGCGTGTCGTCGGGCCGGGTGTCGTTGTCGGGGACCAGCTGGACGGTGGTCCAGGCGTGGTGGGCGGACCAGGTCACCCAGTCCGAGCTGGTCGTCTGCGGCATGGTGATGGCGAGCTTGGCGGCCAGGGCCGGGGCGGCCAGGGCCAGCGCGCGTGCTCCGGCCGTGCCCGGCCCGGGATCGGTCCGGGTGTCCATCGTCCAGGCGGCGGTGATGAAGGCCGCTCCCACCGCGTCGGGGCTGGACCGGTCGACCCCGGCCGGCACGGGCACGCTGACACGGGGAGTCCCGGCGCCCGACGGGGAGGCCGGGGCGGGCGGGGACGATGCCGACGGGCTCGCGGGACCGGTCTGCACGCGGCTGGTGGAAGCCGTGCCCACCGGCGCAGCGCTGCCGGTCGAGCAGCCGGCCAGAACCAGTACCAGCGCGGCGACGGCGAGGATCCTGCCTGGCTTCACGGGACGACGATCCTTCCGGCCTGGTAGATCTGCCCGGTCCACGAGTTCAGCGGGGAGATCTTGACGACGTCCCCGGTCTGTGGGGCCTGGATGACCATGCCCTGCCCGAGGTAGATGGCGATGTGGTGGAAGGTGGCCGCGCCCGGGTACTTGAAGGCCACCAGGTCACCCGGCTGCAGTGCGGTCAACGGGATCTGCTGGACGGCCTTGATCTGCTCGTCGGCGGTGCGGGGCAGGGTCACGCGACCGTGGGATCCCTGGAACACCGCGAACAGGACCAGCCCGCTGCAGTCGAACCCGCCACCGGTGGGTCCGGCCACGCTGCCGCCGCCCCACACATAGGGAATGCCGAGCTGGTTCTTGGCCACCGCGATCTCGGCGTCGGCGAACGGCCCGGCCGCGGGCAGCGCGGCGTACCCGGCAGCCAGCTGCGTGATCCGTGCCACGTAGGCCTGGGTCTCCGGGTACGGCGGGATCCCGCCCGCGGACAGCACCGCGCCCGGCCCGGCGTTGTACGCGGCCAGGGCGAGCTGGGTGATGTCCCCCTTGATGCCGCCGACCTGCCGGGCCAGGTCACAGTCGTAGCGGCCCTGCGCCATGATCGCGTCGGCCGGGTCGAAGGGGTCAGCCGTGCCGTCCCCGTTGACGTCCTGGCCCCAGGCCGCCCAGGTGCCGGGCATGAACTGGCTCAGGCCCTGGGCGCCCACCGGGCTGACGGCCTTCGGGTTCCACCCCGACTCGGCCTCGATCTGGGCGGCGATCACGGCCGCAGGGAAGGCCGGGCAGAGCGATCCGGCCTGCAGCACCCACGACCGGTAGGTGGCGGGCACCTTGTCGCTGAGGCCGGCGCCGAACCCGACTCCGGCAACTGCCGGGGTCTGCCCCCCGCCGGCCACCAGGAGCACGACGATCAGGATCACCAGGGTGAAGAACACCGCAACCGCGCCCCCGACCACCGCGGCCGCCCGGTTGTTGCTCACCGGTGGACTCCCGCACAAGCCGGGGTACCTGGGGCCGGCCTACCGAAGGTCAGGCGTCGTCGTGCCCGGCGGTGGGGTCGGGTGAGGTATCCGCCGGCGGGGTCCACCGGCCGGCGATCAGGTCCTGGATGCGGTCGCGGCGGACCCGCCATGCTCCGCCGGCCCGGAACCCCGGCAACTGCCCGTGGTGCAGAAGCCGCCCGACGACCTGCCGGTTCACCCGCAGCAGCGAGGCCACCTCGTCGAGCTTCAGCACCGACGGATAGCCGGCCAGCTCGGGCAGTACGCCCTCGTCCCCCTCCGGGGATCCGCTCCCGGAGGGGGGTGACCAGCGGCCGTCCATCACGTCCTGCAGGCGGGACCGCAGGACCCGCCACTCCCCGCCGACCCGGAACCCGGGCAGCTGGCCGATCCGGATCAGGCGCGAGGTGGCTTGCCGGGTCAGCCGGAGCATCGCGGCCACCTCGTCGAGCTTGAGCACCGACGGGCAACCGGTCAGCCCGTGTACTGCGCCAGGATCGGCGGGCACCTCGGACTCCTTCATATAACTCACAGTATGCGAACACTTACCCCCGCAGTGGACGAAGACGTCTATCCCCGTACGCCAGACTAAGATCCTAAGCGCATTGAAAAATCTGCAGCAATCCGTTACGAATGCTCACCGTTAGACGCTTCGGGGGAGGGTCCACGTCGTGTGGAGACGATCGCAGCTGCCTGAGCCGCATCCGTTCCTCCGCTCCCTGCACGGTGACTCCCCCGAACCGGTGCCGGCGGCGGATGACGACTCGTCCTGGGTGACAGGAGCGCAGATACCGATCGGGCTGCCGGTCGGCCCCGGGGAGGGCCTGCCCCGCCGGCAACTGGGCGAGGCAGTGCAGACCGCTTTCCTGTGGGTCGTCGGCACGCACGGCGGAGCCGGAGCGACCACGGTGACCAGCCTGCTGCAGGAGCTGGCCGGGGACTCGCGGCTGCGCATCGCCCACGGAGTGCAGGAGTCCCCCGGGCAGTGGCCCTGCGGCCCCGGAGCCAATCTGGCCGCCACCACGCTGCTGGTCGCCCGGACCCACGGCCGGGGTCTGGCCGCGGCCACCTCCGCCGCCCGCCAGTGGGCCTCCGGCGCCCTGTCCGGGATCAAGCTCGTCGGCCTGGTCCTGGTCCACGACGGCCCCCGGCTGTCCCGGGAACAGCGGGCGGAGGTGCAGCGGGTCAGTGCGCTGACACCACGCTGCTGGCAGGTCGGCTGGCAGGAGCCCTGGCGCGGCCTGGTCGCCCCCGCCCTCACCGACACCCCCCGGGACGTGCGTCGGGCCCTGGCCAGTGTCATCACCCAAGCCCACGACGTCGCAGCAGGCGTCGTCACCTCGAAGGGGAAGCAGCAATGAACGCGATCGCCCTGGCAGCCGTCCGCGCAGGGGTCATCAACCCGTCGCCCTCCCAGCCGCCCGGCACCAACGGCCTGGTCACCCTCGTCAACTACATCCTCTGGATCTGCCTCGCCATCGTCTCGGTGTTCCTCATCATCGGGATCACCCAGATCGCCGCCTCGTGGCGGCACGGCGGCGAGATCGAAGGCGTGAAGCGGACCGTGCTGTCCGCGGTGGCCCTCACGGTCCTGGGATCCATCGGCCTCGTCCTGAGCGCCCTCTGACGCCCTGCACCCGACCGACCCGGCCGCCGGCCACAGCAACGAAGCGGAGATCGCACCATGACTGAATCGCGGGCCGAAACCGGCTCCCCGCGGGGCGGCTTCAACGGGTGGTGGCTGGGTTCGGCGATGTTCGTGCTGGCCGTGCTGGTCGCCGCAGTGCTCGTCGTCGTCCTCGGCGGAGGGTCAGGCTCCACGCCGGGGAACGCACCGACCTCCACCGGGACCGCCTCCGGGCTCCCCGGCACGGCCGACTCCTCGGCGGGTACGTCGGGCTGCGCCGGGAGCGCCGGCAACGCGAACGTGCCGACCGTCCAGCCCCCGAGCGGGATCCGCTGGGAGGTCCTCTTCACCATCGCCGTGCCGTGGTCGTCCGACGCCGGTCCCGCAGTACGCGATGGGGCTCACAGGCGGTGCTACCAGCACTCGCCCGTCGGTGCGCTGCTCGCGGCGGCCAATCTGGCCGTCACCACTCAGTGCCCGGGCTCCGACCGAACCCTACGCGATCAGGTACTGCCAGGACCGACCCGAGACGCGATGCTGAAGGCGGCGCAGACCCAGCCCCCGCAGGCGAAGCAACCTGGTGAGACCGCCGCCCTTGCCGGCTACCGCTTCCTGGCCTACTCACCGAACGTCACCGTGCTTCAGCTCGCGTACACCTTCGGCGGCAAGTACGGCATGGAGAACTACCGGCTGGAATGGCACGACGGGGACTGGATGCTCAATCTCGACCCGCCGGGCGGCTCGGTGCCCGGCCAGCCGCTCACCAGCCTTGCAGGGTTCGTGCCCTGGGGTGCCGTCTGATGGCCTGCCCCTGGACGCCGACCGACTGCGCCGGCAGCGTCGTCTCCGGCATCGCCAACAGCGCGGTGGACGGACTTGTGCAGTCGATCGGCAACGCCGTCGTCGGCATGCTGAAGACGGTCTCGACGTTCTGGCTCGACGTGCCGTCGGGCCAGGTCGCCACATCGCGCCCGTCCGAACTGTTCGGCCCGGTGACGGAGTCCCATGCGGTCCAGCTGACCAGGCTGAACCTGGAGTGGCTGGTCGTGCTCATGGTCGCGGTCGGTCTGATCGTGGCGATGGCGCGGATGGCGATCACCGCCCGGGTGAGCGAGCTGGTCAACCTCGGGCGGATGTACCTGATCCTGACCCTGGTCACGGGCATCAGCACGATCGTGGTCACGGGACTGCTCACCGCCGGTGACGAGATGGCGCCCTGGTTCATCCAGCAGGCCATGCAAGATGGCTTCGCCAACAGGACGAACACGCTGATCACGGCCGAGTTGCTGGCGGGGACCGGGCAGGGCGCCGGCCTGGTCCTCGGACTGCTGGCACTGCTCGCCTCGCTGCTGCAGATCGTCGCGATGCTGATCCGTGGCGCCTTCATCGTGATGCTGATGGGCGTGCTGCCGGTCCTGGCCGCCGACACCACCTCCGAGTCCGGGTTCCTGCGGTTCAAGCGCGCCATCGGCTGGCTGACCGCGTGCATCATCTACAAGCCGGTCGCTGCGGTGATCTACGCCGTGGGCTTCATGACCCTCAGGGGCGAGCCCGCCAACCCGTCCGGTGGCAGTCAGCTGGCCCCGGCCACAGGGGACCAAATGGTCCAGTCCCTCTACGGCGTGATCACGGGCCTGATCATCATCGTGCTCGCCGTGGTGGCGTTGCCCGCCCTGATGCGCTTCATCGCCCCCGTCGCCTCCCAGGCCGGCGGCGGGCCGGGGGTGGCGGCTGCGGTCGGCGCGGTCGCCAGTGGCGCGGCGGTGGT
>DASTGO010000076.1:0-2665 GCA_035719045.1 Kineosporiaceae bacterium
CCGGCGGGCGCGGAGCGCCCAGGAGCCGAGCCGGCGGTTCGGCTTCTCCGGCGTCGTTGACGACGAGTCCCTGCCGGTTGAGCACCTGGAACGTCGTCTCGTGGACGTGGATGGGGTGGGCGTCGGCCGTGAAGTTGTGGATCTCCCACACCTCCGTGTCGTCGAGACGGGGGTTCTCGGTCACGTCCTCCTCCCACATCATCCCGAGCGGCATGCCCTCGGCGTCCAGCTCCCCGAGCCTCGCCTGGGCCGGACCGTCCCAGACGCTCGAGGCGATCTCGACGAGGGCGAGGCGGCGGGTGCGCGTCGCCCGCGGGAGCGAGGGGACTTGCGGGAGGACGAGGAACTGCGCAGGGGTGCTCGGGTCCGGAGTCCGTGCCGGGCGCACCCGGAACTGCAGCACCCGCCCGGTCGTGCTCGGGTCGGCCGCGTCGAAGTCGCCGGGCGCCTCACCCCCACCGAAGGGCTCGTCCGGCCCCACGTTGCCCAGGACCCAGCTGCCCACCGGGACGTCGGTGAAGTCCACGATCAGGTCGAAGCGCTCCGCCGGTGACATCAGCAGCCGGTTGCCGTGGTCGGCCGTCAGGTTCACGGGCCTGGCCAGGAACCCGCCCTCGTTGCCGATGACCCACACCTTGACGCCGGGGATCTGGCCGAAGTCCAGGACGAGGAAGCGCGCCTGGCACCCGTTGAGCAGGCGCAGGCGGTACCGGCGCTTCTCGACCTCGTGGAAGGGCCACGTGTTGCCGTTGACCATGATGGCGTTGCCGAAGAACTCCGGGTTCCAGATCGGGGAGAGGTCGGAGTGCGGGACGAGACCCGGGTCCTGCGCCGTGGCGCCATCGAAGAACTCCCGGCTGTCGGGATAGAAGAGCGACCCGTCCCGGTTGAAGGCGCGGTCCTGGATCGCGAGCGGGATCTCGTAGTACGTCCGGCGGGACGGGAACGCGTCTCCGGCCCTGGGTCCGGGTCCCGGCAGGACGGCGGCGCGACCGGTGCGACGGTCACGGATCGCCCCCTCACCCGAGGGACCACCCCTGACGAAGAAGAAGCCGGCCGGCCCGGCGTAGACGTTGACGCGCGTCATGCCGAGGGTGTGGTCGTGGTACCAGAGGGTCGACTCGCGTTGGTCGAGCGGGTACTGGAAGACGGCGTAGCCCCGCCCCCAGCTCGCGCCGAAGCCGCTGGCGGCCTTGCGCCGGAAGAAGCCGTGCCAGGTGCCCTCGGTCGCATACCCCTGTGGGACGTTCCTCGCCGCCGGGAGGAACCACGCCTCGGGGTAGCCGTCGCTCTCGTCGCCGACGCCGACGGCCCCGTGGACGTGGGTGACCATGGGGACCGGTCCTGCGTACGGACCGGGCGTGGACCTGAAGGTGGGCCTGGTGTCCCGGCCCGTGGTCCCGCCGGGTGGGTTGGCCCAGTGGAGCGTCGGGTCGACCGGCAGCAGGTGCGGCAGGTAGTTGCCCCGGTCGTCGACGAGACCGTTGACCCACTTGATCCGTACCGGGCGCCGCCATCTCCCCTCGATGGTGAGCGAGGGTGCGCGGTGGAGCAGCAGTCCGCTCGTGCTGGCGGAGCGCAGCGCCCCGTAGCCCCACACCGTGGTGGCCGGCAGGCCGGTCGGGAGGATCTGCTGGCTGAACTGCTCGACCGAGATCTCGTAGTAGTCCGCAGAGGTGCCGTCCTGGAGCGTCAGCGTGCCGGCGCGCGGCATCACCGGGGGAACCAGCAGCGGCGTGACGAACTTCGGCACCTTCGCCGGGTCGAGGGTGCCGCCGGGGATGCTGGCGACCGCGTGCGGTGTGCCTCCCGGCCCCCAGGCGTAGAGGACGAAACCGGCCCCTGTCACCCCCGCTGCCCTGATGAAGCTCCGCCGGCTGAGCTCCCGACCCCGGACAGGTCTCTCGTCGTTGCTCACGATCACCACGCCCCCTCGGCCTCCGGCGGCTGGGTCCAGCACCCCGCTCACCGGGTCTTCTGTCTGCCTCCAACAGCGTGGCAGCGGCAGTGGTTGCCTGAGTGCAGAATGGGCGGTCCCTGTGCCAACCTTGGACAACCGCTGGGGGGCAATTCGCCCGTGTTTCAATGCTATTCGGCTGACTCGTCTGGGCATCGAGGGCCGTGGCAGGCCTCGGAGACGGAGCATCCGCGACGCAGATCAGCGGCGCAGACGGAGTCCTCGCGGGGTCATGTGGAAGCCGGCCTGCGACAGCGCCTGGACGAGCGGGTGGCCCGAGCCGAGCACCGAGGCGCCGTCGGCCTTCTCGACGGTGAGGCGGCCCAGGGCTCCCTCGCGGACGGCAAGGGCGAGGGCGTCGGCAGCCGCCTGCAGGTGCTCGGGGTCCTCGGACCAGCACAGCATCGTCTTGCCGCCCCGCTCGACGTAGAGCACGAGCTCGCCGTCGACGAGCACCACCAGGGCTCCGGCCTTGCGACCGGGCTGGTGGCCCTTGCGGCGCGACGACTTCGGGGTGGCCGCACCGTCGCCGGCTGCGTTCGCGGCACCGGGTCTTGTGGCACCGGTGTTCGCGTCGCGGGTGCCCGCGTCGGCGGCCGGCTCGTCGGCGGCGTCGGTCAGGCCCCGCTCCGGCCAGCCGATGGCGGCGCCGTACGGGTTGGCGGGGTCGCTCGCGGCGAGCACCAGGGCGGGTGGCCCGGTGCGTTC
>DASTGO010000077.1:0-4292 GCA_035719045.1 Kineosporiaceae bacterium
CCGGTGGACTGGGCCCAGCAGTGGCGGGACACCCCCGAACTGGCGGCCGTCCTGCCCGAACTCCTGGCCCTCACGGTGCTGCCGAGACAGCCCACCACGGACGCCCGCAAGGACGGAATCTATGCCGCCGTGCAGCCGGTCTGGCGGCAGCGCGTACTCGCCGCCGCCTGGCATCACGCCGCCCGCACCGACCTGACCCAGCCGGGCCTCCGCCCACACCCCGACCCCGGACACGCGGCTGCCCGCACCGCCGAACGGGTCGTCGATCTCCTCACCGCCCGAGGCGCCCCCGGAGGCCGGGCCTACGACAAGCAGGGGGTCACGGTGACCTCGACCCTGGTCCAGGCCTTCCTCGACCAGACCCTGCACGCCGCCGCGACCGCCGCCGACCTCACCCCGCACCAGATCACCGCGGTCTACACGGCGTACCAGACCACACGCAACGCCGCATCCAGGCCGAACCGCAACGGCAACCCCGACAGGTTCTCCCCGGCAAGGTGGGGGGACCTGGTGACCGGGTTCGTCACCGACGTCACCACCAAGGCCGGACCGCAGGCCTGGACGGCACTGCACAACCGGCTTGCGGAACAGGCCGCCCCGGTCCACGACGAGCAGTCGGTCACCAGCCACCCGCCCCGGATCAGCAAGGAACTGCGCAGAGCAGTGGCCAAACGCCTCACCCAAGCCGGTATCGGCACCAATGACGCGCCGAGAGCAGAACTCTCCCGCCACTGGCCGGCGAACACCACAACGGCGGGTGAGATGTCCTCGCCGGCGTCGCTGGACTGGGCCAGGCAGTGGCGGGACACCCCCGTGCTGGCGGCCGTCCTGCCCGAACTGCTGGCCCTCGTCACGCTGCCGAAGAGGCCCCGCAAGACCGCCGGACAGGCGCACACTGCTGCGGATCGCCTTACCGCCTCACAGGAGGCCTGGGGGCGGACCGTACTCGCCGCCGCCTGGCATCACGCTGCTCCCACCACCCAGACCCGGCCGGGCGAACACGCCGACCCCGAACACGCGCCCGCCCGCACCGCCGAACGAGCCGTCACGATCCTCGCCCCCCGAGGCGCCGCCGGCCAACGGCACTACCCGCAAGGCATCGCGGTGACCTCGACCCTGGTCCACACCCTCCTCGACCAGACCCTGCACACCGCCGAGACCGCCGCCGACCTCACCCCGCACCAGATCACCGCGGTCCGCACGGCGTACCAGACCACGCGCAACGCCGCATTCAAGCTGAGCCACAACGGCAACCCCGACAGGGACTCCCCGGCAAGGTGGGCGAACCTGCTGACAGGGTTCGTCACCGACATCACCACCAGCGCCGGACCGCAGATCTGGACCGCCCTGCACAACCGGCTTCCCCGACCTGTAGTCCCCGACAACGTCCCCACCCGGACAACCTCCGCAGCACAGGCGCCGGCGCAGCCTGCCCCCCCACAGGTGATCCCCCAACGCTCCACGGAAACAGGACAGGCCGACGGCCCGCAGTTCACCCCAGAGGAAATCGCCTGGCTGACTGACCTGGCTGACACCGCCCTACAACACCAGGACCCAACCCCCGATCCCGGCACCTCGCTCCCGGGCGACATCCTGCCGTGGACTCACACCCCCTCCGGTACCGACAGCGCCACCCTGATCGGCACCGACACCCACACCCTCGGCACCGACACCACGATCGCCGACGTCGCGATGACGCACATCCCTCACATCGACACCTTCCTCACCAACGAGTTCCTGGCCGATACCTTCCCCACTGACGCCTTCCCGCCCGACACCGAGATGGCCGACACTTTCCCGCCCGACACCGAGATGGCTGACGCCTACCCGCCCGACACCGAGATGGCCGACACCTTCCCGGCCAACGCCCTCCCGGCCGACACCCTGGTGAGCGATCGCGATCCGGCTGGCTTTCTGCCCCCGCCGTCCGTGCGGGACGCCGGATCGCTGGCGCCGCAACCGGTTCAGGACCCGGCACGCACCGGCACCAGCCGCCCGTTCCGCGGGTCCACCACGCAACCCGTCGCCCATGGGGGGACCGAGGCCCGCCCGGGCCCCGGCACCGTGCCACCCGCCGGCTGGAACAGCGAACCGCTGGTACTGACCGATCCACCACGGCTGCGCCCGGACCTGCGGGCAGCGGTCAGCAGGCTCTTCGACAACGCCGGCATCGGCCCCCAAGACTTGGCGAAGAACACGCTCCTCCGCTTCTGGCCGGCCAGGCCCGCAGCGGCCGGTGCGATGTCTCAGCCGTCGTCGCCCCCGCCGGTGGACTGGGCCAGGCAGTGGCGGGACACCCCCGAACTCGCGGCCGTCCTGCCTGAACTCCTCGCCCTGACGTCACTGCCGAAACGGCCCACCAAGGACGCCCGCCAGAACGAGGTCTATCGCGCCGCACGGCCGGCCTGGCAGCAGCCCGTGCTCGCCGCCGCCTGGCATCGCACCGCCCTCGCCGACACCGCTCAGGGCACCGGCCTCGCACACCACGACCCCGAACACGTAGCTGTCCGCACCGCTCATCGGGTCGTCGACGTGCTCACCGCCCGAGGCGCCCGCGGAAGCCGCGCCTACAACACGCAGGGTGTCGCGGTGACCTCGACCCTGGTCCAGGCCTTCCTCGACCAGACCCTGCACGCCGCAGAGACCGCCCCCGACCTCGCCCCGCACCAGATCACCGCGGTCCGCAACGCCCACAGCACCGCCTGGGGCACTCTGCTCGGGCTTACCCCGTCCAGTTCCGCCGACAGGAACTCACCGACGGCATGGGCGGACCTGGTGACCGGGTTCGTTACCGACGTCAATGCCGGCGCCGGGCCGCAGGTCTGGACCCACCTGCACGACCGGCTTCCGGAACAGGCCGCCCCTGCCCACCAGGAACCGTCGGTCACCAGCCACCCGCCCCGGATCAGCCAGGAGTTGCGCAGAGCGGTGATCCAGCGCCTCGCCCAAGCCGGTATCGGCGCAAACAAGGGGCCGAGAAGCGCTCTCGTCCGCTACTGGCCGGCAAAGCCCGCAGCGGCCGGTGAGACGTCCTCGCCCGCGCCGGTGGGCTGGGCCGCGCAGTGGCGGGACGCTCCTGCGCTGGCGGCTGTCCTGCCCGAACTACTGGCTCTCGCGACGTTGCCGCAGTGGGCCGGCAAGTACCGCGGCCAGGCGGGCACGGCCACGGATCGCTTCACCGCCGCACAGCAGGCCTGGGGGCGGACCGTGCTCGCCGCCGTCTGGCATCACGCCGGCCCCGCAGGCCCGACCCAGCCGGGCGAACACGCCGACCCCGAACACGCGCCCGCCGGCACCGCCGAACGGGCGGTCGAGATCCTCGCCCCCCGAGGCGCCGCCGGCCAGCGGCACGACCAGCCCGGTGTCGCGGTGACCGTGGCCCTGGTCCAGGCCTTCCTCGACCAGACCCTGCACGCAGCCCAGACCGCCGTCCCAGGCCTCACCTCGCACCAGGTCACCGCGGTCCGCACCGCGTACCAGACCGCACGTATCGCCGTGACCAAGCTGGGCCAGGCCAACAGCCTTGACAGGGACTCCGCGGCGCGGTGGGCGGACCTGGTGAGCAAGTTCGTCACCGACATCACCACCAGCGCCGGACCGCAGATCTGGACCGCTCTGCACAACTGGCTCCAGCAGTCACGACCGCCACAGCGACCGGCCCCCGCCACCACCGGCACCACTTCCCCGGTACCTGCAGCGATCGCCGCAACTGCCGGCCACCTCACCCAGCCCGCACCGCAGAATCCCGTCCGGCACAACCCCTTGTCGGACACGCAGGACGCGAGGCAGCAGCACCCGGACCCGGCGTCCTGGCCGATCACGCAGGAGGAGCGACAGCAGACTCTGAAGGTGCTCGGGAGCGCCGGCAGGAGGGCGTATTCCGCTGCGGCGATGCGGCTCAACCGATACCGCCAACAGGGCGGTACACCGGAGTCCGTCAAGTGGGGCGGAGTGGTCGCCCTGCCCGCCTGGCGCCACAGCCCTCACCTGTCCAACACGCTCCCCACGGCCCTGGCCCTGACCGTCCTGACCTGGAATGCCCCCGGCGAGCCCGACCCCCTCGCCGAGGCCCGGCAGAACTGGGGCGGCGACGTCGTGCACGCACTCTGGCAGCACGTCGAAGCCACAACCGTCCACGCCACAACCCAGGACCTCGGACCGCTGTCCGGCCCGGCCCACGACCGCAACGTCGCCGCTCAGATCGCCGCCGCCATCACCACCCAGGCCCCCAGCGTCGACGGTCGCTACCACAAGTCCGGGGCAGCCGCGACGACCGCACTCGCCCGCGCGTT
>DASTGO010000078.1:0-22804 GCA_035719045.1 Kineosporiaceae bacterium
GAGGGTGGCCGGGGTGAGGGCGGCGGCCGGGCTGCGCGTCCGCAGCGGCGTCGCCCGGCGGAGCAGGCCACCGAGGCCGCGGCGCCGGCTCCCGCAGAGGCGGTCGCGACCGAGGCCAGCAGCACCGGATCGGAGGCCTGAGCCATGCTCATCCCTCGGCGGGTCAAGCACCGCAAGCAGCACCACCCCGGGCGGTCCGGGGCGGCGACCGGTGGTACGGCGGTCACCTTCGGCGAATGGGGCATCCAGGCCCTGGAGCCGGCGTACGTGACCAACCGGCAGATCGAGTCCGCCCGTATCGCGATCACCCGGCACATCCGTCGTGGCGGCAAGGTGTGGATCAACATCTACCCCGACCGTCCGCTGACGAAGAAGCCGGCCGAGACCCGGATGGGTTCCGGTAAGGGTTCTCCGGAGTGGTGGATCGCGAACGTCAAGCCCGGGCGCGTGATGTTCGAGCTGTCGTTCCCCAACGAACAGGTGGCCAAGGACGCGCTCACCCGCGCGATCCACAAGCTGCCGATGAAGTGCCGGATCGTCCGGCGCGAGGGCGGTGAGTCGTGATGGCGGTCGGATCCCAGGACCTGACCCCCTCCCAGCTGCGTTCCTTCGACGAGGAGCGGCTCGCTGACGAGCTGCGCAAGGCGAAGGAAGAGCTGTTCAACCTCCGTTTCCAGTCGGCGACCGGGCAGCTGGAGAGCCACGGGCGGCTGCGGGCCGTCCGGCGGGACATCGCCCGGATCTACACGATCATGCGTGAGCGTGAGCTCGGCATCACCACCGGGCCGCAGGAGTGAGTGGGATGAGCGAGCAGGCAGTGCCGGGCACGCAGGCGCGTGGGTACCGCAAGACCCGTCGCGGGTACGTGGTCAGCGACAAGATGGACAAGACCGTCGTGGTCGCCGTCGAGGACCGGGTGAAGCACCCGCTGTACGGCAAGGTCCTGCGCCGTACGAGCAAGGTGAAGGCGCACGACGAGGGCAACAACGCCGGCGTCGGCGACCTGGTGCTCATCATGGAGACGCGGCCGCTGTCGGCCACGAAGCGCTGGCGGGTCGTCGAGATCGTCGAGAAGGCGAAGTAATCAAGGTTCCGCAAGGCTCCACCGGAGAACCAGCGTGACGAACGGAGTTCTGAAGTGATCCAGCAGGAGTCGCGACTTAGGGTCGCCGACAACACGGGTGCCAAGGAGATTCTCTGCATCCGCGTGCTCGGCGGCTCGGGTCGTCGGTACGCCGGCATCGGCGACGTCATCGTCGCGACGGTCAAGGACGCGATCCCGGGTGGGAACGTCAAGAAGGGCGACGTGGTCAAGGCCGTCGTCGTGCGCACGGTGAAGGAGCGGCGTCGTCCGGACGGGTCGTACATCCGCTTCGACGAGAACGCGGCCGTGATCCTCAAGGGCGACGGTGACCCCCGGGGTACCCGTATCTTCGGCCCGGTGGGCCGTGAGCTGCGAGAGAAGAAGTTCATGAAGATCATCTCGCTGGCTCCGGAGGTGCTCTGAGATGGCGAAGATCCGCATCAAGAAGGGCGACACCGTCCAGGTCATCTCCGGTAACAAGGAGAACAAGGGCAAGCAGGGCCGGGTCATCGCGGTGTACCCGGACACCCAGCGGGTCCTGGTCGAGGGCGTGAACCGGATCAAGAAGCACACCAAGGTCGGGCAGAGCCAGCGCGGGACGCGGACCGGCGGCATCGTCACCACCGAGGCCCCGATCCACATCAGCAACGTGCAACTGGTGGACCCGGAGACGAAGAAGCCGACCCGCGTCGGGATCCGCACGGAGACCGCGGAGCGGGACGGGCGCACCCGGGTGGTGCGGGTCCGCGTTGCCAAGCGCTCGGGTAAGGACATCTGAGATGACTGCGACTGACACGACGACCCGGGCGCTGCCGCGGCTGAAGCAGCGCTACCGGTCGGACATCGCTCCCGGCCTGCGGGAGGAGTTCGGGTACGCGAACGTCATGCAGATCCCGGGCCTGGTGAAGATCGTCGTCAACATGGGTGTCGGCGAGGCGGCCCGGGACTCCAAGCTGATCGAGGGCGCGATCCGCGACCTGGCCCAGATCACCGGCCAGAAGCCGCAGGTCACCAAGGCCCGCAAGTCCATCGCGCAGTTCAAGCTGCGTGAGGGCATGCCGATCGGCGCGCATGTGACCCTGCGGGGCGACCGGATGTGGGAGTTCCTGGACCGGCTGCTGAGCGTGGCCCTGCCCCGGATCCGTGACTTCCGGGGCCTGTCGCCCAAGCAGTTCGACGGGCGGGGCAACTACACCTTCGGCCTGACCGAGCAGTCCATGTTCCACGAGATCGACCAGGACCGCATCGACCGGGTGCGGGGAATGGACATCACCGTGGTCACCACCGCGACCACCGACGACGAGGGCCGGGCGCTGCTGCGCCGCCTCGGCTTCCCGTTCAAGGAGAACTGACGTGGCGAAGACGGCCCTGATCAACAAGGCCAACCGCAAGCCGAAGTTCGCGGTGCGTGCCTACACGCGCTGCCAGCGGTGCGGCCGGCCGCACTCGGTGTACCGCAAGTTCGGCCTGTGCCGGATCTGCGTCCGCGAGATGTCCCACCGGGGCGAGCTGCCCGGCGTGACGAAGAGCAGCTGGTGACGCGGCCATGGTGACGCTGGAAATGGTGCCGCTGCGTTCCACGCTGCCGACGGGCCGGGTCACCCTGCGCCACGCCGTGCCGGCTTTCAATCCCGTGGTTCCGGACGACCTCACCACCCACGATCTGATGACCCGGATCGAGGACGTCCTGGCCGCACACGAGACCATCACTACGCCGCAGGTCGGCCCGGACGGCGAGGAGCCGGCGGCCGAAACCACGGTGGGGAAGGGCGGAGGCGCCCGATGACCATGACCGACCCGATCGCAGACATGCTGACTCGTCTGCGGAACGCGAACTCGGCCTATCACGACACCGTGTCGATGCCGTACAGCAAGCTCAAGGCGCATATCTCCGAGATCCTGCAGCAGGAGGGTTACATCACCTCCTGGGCGGTGGCGGACGCCGAGGTCGGGAAGACGCTGACCATCGTGCTGAAGTACGGGCCCAACCGGGAGCGTTCGATCGCCGGCGTGCGGCGGATCAGCAAGCCCGGTCTGCGCGTGTACGCGAAGTCGACGAATCTGCCGCGGGTGCTCGGTGGCCTCGGCGTCGCGATCCTCTCGACGTCGTCGGGCCTGCTGACCGACCGGCAGGCCAACAAGAAGGGCGTGGGTGGGGAAGTCCTCGCCTACGTCTGGTGAGGCGGAGGAGAGCATGTCCCGCATCGGCAAGCTGCCCATCCCCGTGCCCTCCGGTGTCGACGTCACCGTCGACGGCCGCTTGGTGACGGTGAAGGGCCCCAAGGGCGAGCTGTCCCACACCGTCGTCGGCGCGATCGAGGTGGGGCAGGTCGACAGCACGGTCAACGTGACCCGCGGCAACGACGAGCGCCAGTCCCGGTCGCTGCACGGCCTGACCCGGACGCTGATCGCCAACATGGTGATCGGTGTGACCGAGGGCTACACCAAGCGGCTGGAGATCGTGGGCACGGGTTACCGCGTGGTCGCGAAGGGGGAGAACCTCGAGTTCGCCCTCGGCTACAGCCACCCGATCATGGTGGAGCCGCCGGACGGCATCACCTTCGTGGTGGAGGCGCCCACCCGGTTCACCGTCTCGGGGATCGACAAGCAGAAGGTTGGCGAGGTCGCGGCCAAGCTGCGCAAGCTCCGCAAGCCTGACCCGTACAAGGGCAAGGGCGTGCGCTACTCCGGCGAGACGATCAAGCGCAAGGTCGGGAAGGCTGGGAAGAAGTAATGACGATCGGTGTGAAGCGCAGCGGTGGTGGCGCGGGCAAGGGCAGCGACGCGGCCCGCCGTCGCCGGCACCTGCGGGTGCGCAAGCGCGTCGTCGGCACCCCGGCGCGGCCCCGGCTGGTGGTGACCCGCTCCGCGCGTCACGTCGTGGCCCAGGTGGTCGACGACGCCGCCGGGCGCACCCTGGCCGCGGCCTCGACCATGGAGGCCGACCTGCGCGCCCTGACTGGGGACAAGACGGCGAAGGCCAAGCGCGTCGGCGAGCTCGTCGCCGAGCGGGCCAAGGCCGCGGGGATCGAGACCGTCGTCTTCGACCGTGGTGGCAACCGCTACCACGGCCGGGTCGCCGCCGTCGCGGACGGGGCCCGCGAGGGCGGACTGGCCCTGTGAACCGCACGCACATCTGCACCCTGACCACGGGCGAGACAGAGAGAAGGAACGTCTGATGGCTGGACCCCAGCGCCGTGGAGGCACCGGCGCCGGCGGCGGCGAGAACTCGGGTCGGCGCGACCGCCGGGACCGGGACGGGCGCCGCGACCGCGAGAGCGCGGCGGAGAAGACCGCGTTCGTCGAGCGCGTCGTGACGATCAACCGGGTGGCCAAGGTCGTCAAGGGCGGTCGCCGCTTCAGCTTCACCGCCCTGGTCGTGGTGGGTGACGGCGACGGCACGGTCGGCGTGGGCTACGGCAAGGCCAAGGAGGTGCCCGCGGCGATCGCCAAGGGCGTCGAGGAGGCCAAGAAGCACTTCTTCAAGGTGCCGCGGATCCAGGGCACCATCCCTCACCCGGTCCAGGGTGAGGAGGCCGCCGGTGTGGTCCTGCTGCGCCCGGCCTCGCCCGGTACCGGTGTTATCGCGGGTGGCCCGGTGCGCGCGGTCCTGGAGTGCGCGGGTATCCATGACGTGCTGAGCAAGTCGCTCGGCTCGGACAACGCGATCAACGTCGTGCACGCGACGGTGGCCGCGCTGCGCGGGCTGGAGCGGCCGGAGTCGGTCGCCGCTCGTCGTGGCCTGGCTCTGGAGGACGTCGCACCGGCCGCGCTGCTGCGGGCCCGGGCAGGGGTGACGGCCTGATGGGACGCCTGAAGGTCACCCAGGTCAAGTCGCCGATCGGTGGGATCCAGCAGCACCGCGACACGCTGCGCTCGCTGGGCCTGAAGAAGATCCGCGACGTCGTCGTCAAGGAGGACCGCCCCGAGATCCGGGGAATGGTCCGCGCGGTGCGCCACCTGGTCACCGTCGAGGAGGTGGACTGAGATGGCGGAGGAGAAGTCCTCGACCCTCAAGGTGCACCACCTGCGTCCGGCGCCGGGTTCCCGTACGCCGAAGACGCGGGTCGGTCGCGGTGAGGGCAGCAAGGGCAAGACGGCGGGCCGGGGTACGAAGGGTACGAAGGCGCGCTACCAGGTCCCGGCGTCCTTCGAGGGTGGGCAGATGCCGCTGCACATGCGGCTGCCCAAGCTTCGTGGCTTCAAGAACCCGTTCCGGGTCGAGTACCAGGTGGTGAACCTGGAGCGGTTGGCCTCCCTCTACCCGCAGGGCGGCGAGGTCACCGTGGCGGATCTGGTCGCGAAGGGCGCCGTCCGTGACGGCTCGCCGGTGAAGGTTCTCGGCGACGGCGAACTGACGGTTGCGCTGCAGGTCAGCGTGAACGCCTTCTCGGCCTCGGCCAGGGAGAAGATCACGGCGGCCGGAGGCACGGCCACCGCAGTGTGAGGTGGTGGGCGGTACGGCACGGCCCCGAGAGGGGTGCTGCCGTACCGCCCGTCGCCGTCCCGGCGCCTGTCCATCGCGCCGGGTTGGGGGTGTTAAGGTCACCGAAGAGGGCGGGGCCCGCGCAACGGCGCGCCCGGTTGCCCTGACGGATTCGAAGCCGCCCCTCTCGTGGCGGCGCAGGAGGTTGGCGTGCTCACCGCATTCGTCAGGGCGTTCCGGACGCCGGACCTGCGGCGCAAGCTGCTGTTCACGATGGCGATCATGGCCGTCTTCCGGCTGGGTTCGTTCATCCCCACCCCGGGCGTCAGCTACAAGGCCGTCCAGCAGTGCGTCAACGGCGCGAATGCCAATGCCGGCCTGGCTCTGATCAACCTGTTCAGCGGCGGTGCGCTGCTCCAGCTGTCGGTCTTCGCGCTGGGGATCATGCCGTACATCACTGCGAGCATCATCATCCAGCTGCTCACGGTGGTCATCCCGCGGTTCGAGGCCCTGAAGGATGAGGGCCAGGCGGGGACGACCAAGCTGACCCAGTACACCCGGTACCTGACCATCGGCCTGGCGATCCTGCAGTCGACCACGCTGCTGGCGATCGCCCGGAACCCCGGTCAGCTGTTCGGGTCGTCCTGCAACCAGAAGCTGATCCCGAACGACACCATCATCACGATGCTGATCATGGTGATCACGCTGACTGCCGGCACCGGCATGATCATGTGGCTGGGCGAGCTGGTCACCGAGCGCGGTGTCGGCAACGGCATGTCGCTGCTGATCTTCACGTCGATCGCGGCGAAGTTCCCGTCGTCCATCTGGTCGATCGGCAAGATCGACACCGTGCTGATCGTCGTCGCGCTGGGCCTGGTGATCATGGCCCTGGTCGTGTTCGTCGAACAGTCCCAGCGGCGCATCCCGGTGCAGTACGCCAAGCGGATGATCGGCCGCCGGCTGTACGGCGGAACGAGCACGTATATCCCGATCAAGGTGAACATGGCCGGCGTCATCCCGGTCATCTTCGCCTCGTCGCTGCTGTACATCCCCGCGCTGATCGCCCAGTTCCAGGGCAACAGCAACGCGGGCTGGGTGCGCTGGATCAACATGAACTTCACCAAGGGCGACCACCCGACCTATATGGCCGCCTACTTCCTGCTGATCATCTTCTTCACGTACTTCTACGTGTCGATCACGTTCAACCCGGACGAGGTCGCCGAGAACATGAAGAAGTACGGCGGCTTCATCCCGGGGATCCGGGCGGGCCGGCCGACCGCGGAATACCTGGACTATGTGCTGACCCGGATCACCCTGCCGGGCGCGCTGTACCTCGGCGTGATCTCCCTCATCCCGTTGGTGGCCCTGGCGTTGCTGAACGCGAACTCGAACAACTTCCCGTTCGGGGGTACCTCTATCCTGATCGTCGTCGGCGTCGGTCTGGAGACGGTGAAGCAGATCGAGTCGCAGCTTCAGCAGCGGCACTACGAAGGGTTCTTGCGATGAGGTTGGTTCTGCTCGGCCCGCCCGGCGCCGGCAAGGGGACGCAGGCCAAGAGGCTGGCTGAGTGGCTGAAGGTCCCGGCGATCTCGACCGGTGACATCTTCCGCGCCAACATCGCCGGGAACACCGCGCTGGGCCAGTTGGCGCGTAGTTTCACCGACGTCGGCAAGCTGGTACCCGACGAGGTCACCAACGAGATGGTCAAGGACCGGCTCGCCCAGGCGGACACTGCGAACGGGTTCCTGCTCGACGGCTACCCGCGGAACGTGGCCCAGGTGGCCGCGCTCGACGGCATGCTGACCGAGGCCGGGACCGTCCTGGACGCGGTCGTCGAGATCACCGCCGACACCGACGAGGTCGTCGGGCGGCTGCTCAAGCGGGCCGAGATCGAGGGCCGTCCCGATGACACCGAGGACGTCATCCGGCACCGGCTAGAGGTCTACGGCGAGCAGACCGCCCCGCTGACCGACGTGTACGGGGCCCGGCGGCTGCTGGTCCAGGTCGACGGCGTCGGTGAGATCGACGAGGTGACCGGGCGGCTGACCCAGGCCCTGAGCGCGCTGCAGGGCTGACAGGAGCACCACGGGACAGCCCGGGGCGGGTGCACCGGAAGAGAGCGAGACCGACGGCCGGACGGGAACGTCCGGCCGTCGGCACATCATGAGGCGTAAACGAAGGTGAGGGCTGCCCGATGCGTGGCCGGGAGCGGATCCAGTACAAGACGGCCGACCAGATGCGGCTCATGCGCCGGGCCGGGCTGGTGGTGGCCGACGCCCTGGATGCGGTCCGGGCGCAGCTGCGGCCGGGGGTGACCACGCGGGAACTGGACGCGGTGGCGGAGGACGTCATCCGCACGGCCGGTGCCGTCCCGTCCTTCCTGGGGTACCAGGGGTTTCCGGCGACGCTGTGCATCTCCGTCAACGAGGAGATCGTGCACGGGATCCCGGGCGAGCGGGTGATCGAGTCCGGGGACGTGGTGTCGGTGGACGGCGGTGCGATCCTGCACGGTTGGCACGGGGACGCCGCCTTCACCGCGATCGTCCCGCGCGGCGACGGCACCGTGGACGAGCGGGAGGCCGAGCTGGTCGAGGTCACCGAGGCGTCGATGTGGGCCGGGATCGCAGCCATGGCTGACGGCCAACGGCTGAACGTCGTGGGCGCCGCGGTGGAGGACCGGGTGGGGGACCGGTTCGGCATCGTCGAGGGGTACGGCGGGCACGGGATCGGCACCCAGATGCACCAGGACCCGCATGTGCTGAACTACCGGACCCGTGACCGCGGACCGCGGATGAAGGCCGGGTTGTGCATCGCGATCGAGCCGATGCTCACCTTGGGCGACCCCGCCACCCGCGTGCTGTCCGACGACTGGACCGTGGTCACCAAGGACGGCTCCCGGGCGGCGCACTGGGAGCACTCGATCGCCCTGACCGAGCGTGGCCCGTGGGTGCTGACGGCCCGGGACGGCGGGGCGGAGGCCCTGGCGGCGCTCGGCGTGACCGCGAACCCCCTGGCCGACTGAGGGCCTGTGCAGCCCCCTCCGGCTCGATGACCCCGGCGGATGTCCGGCGCACCGCAACGGCACGCCGGACAAAGGGGCGATTTCGTCCCTGAGGGTTGCCTGGCGTAGACTCGCCAGTCGGCTCACGAGCATCTTCGTTCACGATCGCCCCGCGGCTGGTCTGGCGGTCGAGGACGCCGTCACACGTGCGCCTTGTAGGTGACACCGACGCCGGTACGCCGGCACGAAGGATCGCGGAGGACATGCCCAAGAAGGACGGGGTCATCGAGATCGAGGGCACCGTGGTGGAGGCTCTGCCGAACGCCATGTTTCGGGTCGAACTCTCCAACGGCCACAAGGTTCTCGCCCACATCTCCGGCAAGATGCGGCAGCACTACATCCGGATCCTGCCTGAAGACCGTGTGGTCGTGGAGCTCAGTCCCTACGACCTCTCCCGCGGTCGCATCGTCTACCGCTACAAGTAGCCCGCCACCCGACGCACACGCCGGCACAGGTTCCCTGCGCCGGGAGCAGCACGGTCTGCGTCCTGTCTGGAAGACACCGATGAAGGTCAAGCCGAGCGTCAAGAAGATCTGCGACAAGTGCAAGGTGATCCGTCGCCACGGCCGGGTCATGGTGATCTGCGAGAACGCCCGCCACAAGCAGCGTCAGGGCTGAGCCGAGCGCCAGACGCCCGGCACGCAGCACCACCGAGCACCACCAAGGTCGCACCGCCCTTTGCAGCACCCGACCCCCGCAGCCCGGCCGGTCCACCGGCCCGCAGCGGGACGCCACCCTCGGTAGGAGGCCGGGGACCCGGGAATCCCGGGATCGGCGCTGCACGAGACCTCCCGCAACGGAAGTGAGAACCATGGCACGCCTTGTCGGCGTCGACCTCCCCCGCGAGAAGCGGCTTGAGGTGGCGCTCACCTACATCTACGGCGTCGGGCGCACCCGCGCCAAAGAGGCGCTCGAGGCCACCGGGGTGAGCCCGGACCTGCGGGTCCGTGACCTCGGTGACGACGAACTGGTCAAGCTGCGCGACTACATCGAGGCCAACTTCAAGGTCGAGGGTGACCTCCGCCGCGAGGTGGCCGCGGACATTCGGCGCAAGGTCGAGATCGGCTGCTACCAGGGCCTGCGGCACCGCCGGGGCCTGCCTGTCCACGGTCAGCGGACGAAGACCAACGCCCGTACCCGCAAGGGTCCGAAGCGCACCGTGGCCGGCAAGAAGAAGCCCGGCAGGAAGTAGTCGTCGCGGGCCGCGGGGGCCGCAGGGCTCCCGCGCCTGTCGCATCGGCGATCACCGCCGTCACCGACCAGAGCCACTCATCAGACCAGCCACAGGAGTTACTGGCAGATGCCTCCCCAGAAGAGGGCCGCAGCGGGCTCGGCGCGCAAGCCGCGCCGCAAGGAGAAGAAGAACGTCTCCCACGGCCACGCGCACATCAAGAGCACGTTCAACAACACGATCGTCTCGATCACCGACCCGATGGGGAACGTGATCTCGTGGGCTTCCGCGGGCCAGGTGGGCTTCAAGGGCTCCCGCAAGTCCACGCCGTTCGCCGCGCAGATGGCCGCCGAGGCGGCCGCCCGGCGTGCGCAGGAGCACGGCATGCGCAAGGTCGACGTCTTCGTCAAGGGACCCGGCTCCGGCCGCGAGACCGCGATCCGCTCGCTGCAGGCCACCGGCCTGGAGGTCGGGTCGATCCAGGACGTCACGCCGACGCCGCACAACGGTTGCCGTCCGCCCAAGCGCCGCCGCGTCTGACGCGCCGATCCGAGACTGTCTGAGGAGAACGAGGAACTATGGCGCGTTACACCGGCGCTGACTGCAAGCGCTGCCGCCGCGAGAAGACCAAGCTGTACCTCAAGGGCGCCAAGTGCGACAGCCCGAAGTGCCCGATCGAGATCCGCCCCTACCCGCCGGGTGAGCACGGCCGGGCGCGGACCAAGGAGAGCGAGTACCTGCTCCAGAAGCGGGAGAAGCAGAAGGCCGCCCGTATCTACGGCGTGCTGGAGAAGCAGTTCCGCGGGTACTACGAAGAGGCCAACCGCAAGCAGGGCAAGACCGGCGAGAACCTGCTGCGCATCCTGGAGTCGCGGCTGGACAACGTCGTGTACCGGGCGGGCTTCGCCAAGTCCCGGGACATGGCCCGTCAGCTCGTGCGCCACGGCCACATCATCGTGAACGGCAAGAAGGTCGACATCCCGAGCTTCCGGGTGAGCGAGAACGACATCATCGAGGTCCGCGAGAAGTCGCTGGAGATGACGCCGTTCATCGTGGCCCGGGCCGAGGCCGGCGAGCGCACGGTGCCCGCCTGGCTGGAGGTCATCCCGAACCGGATGCGCGTCCTGGTGCACGGCCTGCCGGCCCGCCAGGTCATCGACACCCCGGTTCAGGAGCAGCTCATCGTCGAGCTCTACAGCAAGTGATCGCCTAGGCGAGGGATGCGAGAGGGACGTCGTCCCTCTCGCGCTCTCCCTACAAGGGCTTCGCCCCTTGACCCCCGGCTCCCAGCCGGAGGTCACCTGAAAACCTCGGTGAGACCTCGCCGGGCGGGAGGCGGACGCCGGACGGCGTCGCCTCTGCCGGGCAGTTGCCGCCGGAAGGCAAGAACGGCAAGGCCCTTGGCTGGTGGACGGAGACCGGTCAGGGGATATGCGAGGGCGTCATATGGCGGATGCCCTGGCAGAGAGGTGAATGTTCATGCTCATCGCACAGCGGCCCACGCTGACCGAAGAGGTCGTCTCCGAGCACCGGTCCCGGTTCGTCATCGAGCCGCTGGAGCCGGGCTTCGGCTACACGCTCGGCAACTCGCTGCGCCGGACCCTGCTGTCCTCGATCCCCGGCGCCTCGGTGACCAGCATCCGGATCGACGGCGTCCTGCACGAGTTCACCACCGTCCCGGGGGTGAAGGAGGACGTCACTGAGCTGATCCTCAACATCAAGCAGCTCGTGGTCTCCAGCGAGCATGACGAGCCGGTCGTCATGTACCTGCGCAAGCAGGGCCCGGGGACGGTCACCTCGGCCGACATCGCGCCGCCGGCCGGTGTCGAGGTGCACAACCCGGACCTGCACATCGCGACCCTGAACGCCAAGGGGAAGCTGGAGATGGAGCTGACGGTCGAGCGCGGCCGCGGTTACGTCTCGGCGCAGCAGAACAAGTCCGGTGACCAGGAGATCGGGCGGATCCCGGTCGACTCGATCTACTCGCCGGTGCTCAAGGTGACGTACAAGGTCGAGGCGACCCGGGTCGAGCAGCGCACCGACTTCGACCGGCTGATCGTCGACGTCGAGACCAAGCCGTCCACCCAGCCGCGGGACGCGATGGCCAGCGCCGGCAAGACGCTGGTCGAACTGTTCGGCCTGGCGCGCGAGCTCAACGTCGAGGCCGAGGGCATCGACATGGGCCCGTCGCCGTCGGACGTGGCCCTGGCCGCCGACCTGGCGCTGCCGATCGAGGAGCTGGACCTGACCGTCCGCTCGTACAACTGCCTGAAGCGTGAGGGCATCCACACCGTCGGGGAGCTGGTCGCCCGCAGCGAGGCCGACCTGCTGGACATCCGCAACTTCGGCGCCAAGTCCATCGACGAGGTGAAGGCGAAGCTGGCCGGCATGGGCCTGGCGCTCAAGGACAGCCCGCCCGGGTTCGACCCCGCCATGGTCGTCGACAGCTTCGGCGCCGACGACGACATGTCCTTCGCCGAGGACGAGCAGCTCTGACCACCCGATGCCGGGAGGCCGAATGCAATCGGTCTCCCGGCGAGACAGCCGGGCGATACCCGCCCGCGGACTGACCGAGGAGAACGAACGTTATGCCCACGCCCACCAAGGGTCCGCGCCTCGGCGGTGGTCCTGCGCACGAGCGGCTCATCCTGGCCAACCTCGCGACGCAGCTGTTCGCGCACCGTCGGATCACCACCACGGAAGCCAAGGCCAAGCGGGTCCGTCCGCTGGCCGAGCGGCTGATCACCTTCGCCAAGCGCGGCGACCTCGCCGCCCGGCGCCGGGTGCTCACCGTCGTCCGTGACAAGGGCGTGGTGCACGAGCTGTTCGCCGAGATCGCGCCGCTCATGGCCGAACGCAACGGCGGCTACACCCGGATCACGAAGATCGGCAACCGGAAGGGCGACAACGCCCCGATGGCGGTCATCGAGCTGGTTCTGGAGCCGCTGACGGCCAAGCAGGCCACCGTCCGGGAGGCCGAGGCCGCCACCAAGAGCGCCGCGAAGAAGGCTCCGGCGAAGAAGGCCGCAGCCGAGGACGTCACCAGCGCCCCGCAGGTCGACGAGGCGCAGGCCGTGGCCGAGGCGACCGCCGGTGACACCGCCGCGGTCGAGGCGGACGCTCCCGCCGCCGCGGAGGCTGCCGAGGACAAGGCCTGAGCCTGTCCCACCCGCACGACGAGCCCGCCGGGCCGGTTCACCGCACCGCGGAGGCCGGACCCGGTGGGCTCCTGCGCGTCCAGGGGCAGGAGGCCGCCGGGGGGCGCGACGAGCCGGTGGCCGGCACCCTGCGAGTCCGGCTGGACCTCGGCTACGACGGCGGGGCGTTCGCCGGCTGGGCGGGTCAGCCCGGCCTGCGCACCGTCCAGGACACCCTTCAGACGGCGCTGGCCACCCTGCTGCGGCTGCCGGCCGGGGACGTCCGGCTCGTGGTCGCCGGACGCACCGACGCCGGGGTACACGCCACGGGACAGGTGTGCCACGTCGACGTTCCCGAGCCGGCGTGGGCGACGCTGCCGGGCCGCAGCAACCGGGAGCCGGCTGTCGCCATGCTGCGTCGGCTGGCCGGAGTGTTGCCGCAGGACGTCCGGGTGCACGCCGTCGCCCTCGCACCGCCCGGGTTCGACGCCAGGTTCGCGGCGGTGTGGCGGCGGTACACCTACCGGGTCTGCGACCATCCGGCCGGGGTCCCGCCCCTGCGCCGCCACGACGTCATCGCGTACCCGCGGCCGCTGGACGTGGCGGCGATGTCCGCCGCGGGGGAGTTGCTGACCGGGCTGCACGACTTCGCCGCCTTCTGCCGCAGGCGCGAGGGCGCCACCACGATCCGGACCCTGCTCGAGTACTCCTGGCGGCGCGACGAGGACGGGTTCGCGGTCGCCAGGGTGGTCGCCGACGCGTTCTGCCACTCGATGGTCCGGGCCCTGGTCGGGGCGGTGCTGCCGGTCGGGGACGGCCGCCGCGGCGTGGACTGGCCGGCCGGGGTGCTGGCCGCCGGGGTCCGGGATCCGGGGGTGACGGTGGCGCCGGCCCGCGGGCTCGTGCTCACCGAGGTGGGTTATCCGGCCGAGGATCAGCTGGCCCAGCGGTCACGGGAGGCCCGGTCGCGCCGGACGCTGCCCGGCCAGGTCTGAGCGCCACGCAGGTCTGACCGCACACAAGGTCTGACCGGCCACACAGGGTCTGAGCGCCACGCAGGTCTGACGGCCACACAAGGGCGCGCGGTCCGGGAAGGCATGTCCGCCCCCGTGGCGGGCACGGCACCAGAGGCGGTGCCGGGCCACGGGAGGTGGCCGGGCGGGTCCGGTGGCGGCGGGTGCGGCCGGGGGAAGCGGGTGAGGGACAGATGAGCGAAGGGTCCGGCGGGGGTTTCACCGGCGACATGGGAGAGCCGGACCTCGACGCCCGGGAGGCCGACGAGGCGATCGACACCGACGTGGCCTTCGGGGACCGCGGCACCGACGAGGAACTGGACCGCTCGTACTCCCCGCCGGAACGCCCGCGCGCGCTGGACGCCTACGGCACCACCCTCGCCGAGCAACGGGCGGGGGAGACCCTGGACCAGCGGCTGGCGCAGGAGGAACCCGATCCGGCCCTGGAGGTCGGGCCGCCGGACATGCGCGATCCGCCGCCGGACATGCGCGATCCCGAGTCCGGGCTCGGCGAACCGACCGGCGATCCGGCGGGTGGAACGTGGGGCGAGCCCCTCGGTGCGGCGGCCCCGCGCAGCGGCCGCCTGGTCGCGCCCGACGAGGGGCTCGGCCCGGACGAGGAGAGGGCACTGGTGGCACGTGACGTCGGGATCGACGCGGGTGCCGCCACCGCTGAGGAGGCCGCGGTCCACGTGGTGGACGACGGGGAGGGTCAGGCGATCGACGAGGGATCCTCCCGGGACTGACCGGGAATTCCGGGAGGCGCTGATCGGCGGCATCGGGTCAGGATGTCGGACATGGACATCACCACGGTCGAGCAGCTCGAGGAGCTCTACGGGACGCCCCAGCCCGGTCCGCTGCGCAAGGAGGTCGCCCGGCTGACGCCCGAGTACCAGGCGGTGATCGAGGCTTCCCCCTTCTTCGCCCTGGCCACGGCGGGGCCGGAGGGCCTGGACTGTTCGCCCCGCGGTGATGCGGCAGGCTTCGTCCGGGTGGTCGGCCCCGGCACCCTGCAGTTCCCGGACCGGCGCGGCAACAACCGGCTGGACAGCCTGCGCAACATCGTCCGGGACCCGCGGGTGGCGCTGCTGTTCCTCATCCCGGGCATCGGGGAGACGCTGCGGGTGAACGGCACTGCCCGGCTGATCCGGGACCCGCAGCTCGCCGCGCGGTTCGAGGTCCGGGGCACCCTGCCCGCGCTGGTGATCGAGGTCGCCGTCGGGTCGGTGTACTACCAGTGCCCCAAGGCCGTGGTCCGGTCGCGGCTGTGGGACCCCGACCGGTTCGTCGGCCACGACGCGGTGCCGACGGCCGGGCAGATCATGGCCGGGATCACGGACGAGGTCGACGCGCAGGCTTTCGACGCGGCCTACCCCGGACGGATGCAGGCCACCCTGTACTGATCACGTGCCGGGTCCGGGATGGCAGGTCCTGGGCACTGACGTCCTCCTTGAGCCGGTAGTTCTGCCCGGCCTCGTCCGTGCGGCCCTCCCGGTCGCTGCCGGCGGGCTCACCCCCCCGTGCCTGTGGTGTCCTCATCGGTGCCGTTCGCCCGGGCGGGGGTGACCTGTTCCGGTATGCCGGTCCGGGCCGGCCCCGGGGCGGTCCGGTGCCCGTCGGCGGGCCTGGTGAAGCCGCTGGTGGCGGTCCTGTTCGCCGGTCCGCCGACCCCGTTTTGACCGCCCGACGACCTCGCGGGTAGCCTGTGAGGCCGTTGCGTTCTGCGTGCCAGGCCTCGTGTCCGGCCCCCAGAACCCGCATCGCTCGGCACCCGGCCCATCGGCCCGGAGCCGTCCGATCGAAACACCTTCCGGATGAGGACGAGGCTACGACCGTGCGCACGTACACCCCGAAGCCCGGCGACGTCGAGCGCCGCTGGCACGTCATCGACGCGACCGACGTCGTGCTGGGTCGACTCGCCTCGCAGGTGGCGATCCTGCTGCGCGGCAAGCACAAGCCGACCTTCGCACCGCATGTCGACACCGGCGACTTCGTCGTCGTCATCAACGCCGACAAGGTGGCGCTGACCGGTTCCAAGCGGGAGCAGAAGAAGGCTTACCGGCACTCCGGGTACCCCGGCGGTCTGACCGCGGTGAGCTACACCGAGCTGCTGGAGAAGAACCCCGAGCGGGCCGTCGAGAAGGCGGTGCGGGGCATGCTCCCGAAGAACACCCTCGGCCGGGCCCAGCTGTCCAAGCTGAAGGTCTACCGGGGTGCCGAGCACCCGCACGCGGCGCAGCAGCCGCAGCCGTACCAGATCTCGCAGGTCGCGCAGTAAGCCACGGCCTACGCCGAGCTAACGAAGGACAGGAGAACCGTGGCAGAGACCACCCCCGAGGTCGAGGACGCCGTCCTCGACGCCGAGGACGCGCCCAGCAGCTACTCCACCAGCACCCCGCAGACCCGTGGTGCCGGTTCCAGCATCACCGCCCCCGGCTCGGCCACCGGCCGTCGCAAGGAGGCCATCGCCCGGGTCCGCCTGGTCCCCGGCACGGGGATGTGGAAGATCAACGGTCGCTCGTTGGACGCCTACTTCCCGAACAAGGTCCACCAGCAGCTGGTGAACGAGCCGTTCCGGGTGACCGACCTCGAGGGCCGTTTCGACGTCATCGCGCGCATCCAGGGCGGTGGCTCGTCCGGCCAGGCCGGCGCCCTTCGCCTGGGCGTTGCCCGTGCGCTGAACGAGATCGACCGTGACGCCAACCGGCCCGGCCTCAAGAAGGCCGGCTTCCTCACCCGGGACGCGCGGGTGAAGGAGCGGAAGAAGGCCGGTCTCAAGAAGGCCCGCAAGGCGCCTCAGTACAGCAAGCGCTGACGACTTGCCAACTGCCTGAATCGACGCCGTCGGCCCCGGGGGTTCAACTACCCTCGGGGCCGACGCGTGTAGAGGGCGAACGGTCACCGGGGGCGGATGACCGAGGGGATGCCAGGGGTAGTGCGTCCCGCAGGATGGCCTCGGGCAACCAGAGGTCAGGGGGACGCGAACACAGCGCAGGCCCGCTTTCCCGTTCGGGGGAACGCGGCGCGGACGGAGGGCCCGTGGGACGACTGTTCGGAACCGACGGCGTGCGTGGTCTCGCCAACTGCGACCTGACCGCCGAACTGGCACTGGACCTGGCCGTGGCCGCCGCCCATGTGCTCGGCGAGGCCGGCGTCTTCGAGGGGCACCGCGCACGGGCCATCGTCGGCCGGGACCCCCGGGCCTCGGGGGAGTTCTTGTCGGCGGCGGTGGTCGCCGGCCTGGCCAGCGCCGGGCTCGACGTCGAGGACGCCGGGGTGCTGCCCACGCCGGCCATCGCCGGCCTGGTCGCGGACACCGGTGCCGACCTCGGGGTGATGCTGTCCGCCTCGCACAACCCGATGCCCGACAACGGGATCAAGTTCTTCGCCAAGGGCGGTCACAAGCTGGCCGACGACGTCGAGGACCTCATCGAGCGGCGCCTCGGCGAGCAGTGGGCCCGTCCCACCGGCGCCGGCGTGGGCCGGGTCAAGCGCATGCGCCGCCCTCAGGAGCTCTACGTCGACCACCTGCTGAGCACCCTGCCGCACCGGCTGGACGGCCTGCGGGTGGTCGTCGACTGTGCCCACGGCGCCGCCAGCGAGGTCTCCCCGCGCGCTCTGCGGGAGGCCGGTGCCGAGGTGATCGTCATCGGGGCCGAACCCAACGGGCTGAACATCAACGACGGCTTCGGCTCCACGCACCTGGAGCGGCTGCGTGACGCCGTGGTGAGCAACGAGGCCGCCGCCGGGATCGCCCACGACGGGGACGCCGACCGCTGCCTGGCGATCGACCACCTCGGCCGCGACGTCGACGGCGACCAGATCATGGCCATCCTCGCGCTGGCCTTCCGGGACCAGGGCGTGCTGCGCGAGAACACCCTGGTCACCACCGTGATGAGCAACCTGGGCCTGCTGCTGGCGATGCGCAGGGAGGGCGTCAACGTCGTGCAGACCGCCGTCGGCGACCGATACGTCCTGGAGGAGATGCGCCGCAACGGCTACTCCCTGGGCGGGGAGCAGTCCGGCCACGTGGTCATGCTGGACCACGCCACCACCGGCGACGGGGTGCTCACCGGCCTGCACCTGCTGGCGCGGGTCGCCCAGACCGGCCGGACCCTGGCCGAGCTGGCCGCCGTGATGCAGCGGCTGCCGCAGGTGCTGGTCAACGTCCGGGGCGTGGACAAGTCGCGGGCCGCTCGGGACGAGCTGCTGGCCAGGGCGGTCGCCGAGGCGGAGGCCGGACTCGGCGACACCGGCCGGGTGCTGCTGCGCCCGTCGGGCACCGAGCCCCTGGTCCGGGTCATGGTCGAGGCCGCCGAGGCCGACCAGGCGCGCAACGTCGCGGAGTCCCTGGCCGGTGTGGTCCGGGAGCGGCTCGCCCTGTAGTTCGACCGTCGTCTAGTCCGACCGTCGTCTAGTCCGATCGTCGTCGGCCGCTGCGGTCCGCCCGCCGTCAGAGCTTGCGCAGCCGGATCCGGCGCACCGCGTGGTCGGCCCCCTTGGTCAGCACCAGGGTCGCCCGCGGCCGGGTCGGCAGGATGTTCTGCACGAGGTTGCGCTCGTTGATGTCCGACCAGATCTGCTCCGCGGTGCGGACCGCCTCGTCGTCGGTGAGGGCCGAGTAGCGCTGGAAGTACGACTCGGCCCGGGTGAACGCCGTCTGCCGCAGCCGCAGGAAGCGCTGGACGTACCACCGGCGCACGTCCTCGGTACGGGCATCCACGTACAGGGAGAAGTCGAAGAAGTCGCTGACCGCCAGGCCCGGCCGGCCGTCGGCGCCCGGGCGGGCCGGCTGGAGCACGTTCAGGCCCTCCACGATGAGCACATCCGGGCGGCGCACCACGACCTCGGCGCCCGGCACGATGTCGTAGGTCAGGTGGGAGTACACCGGGGCCCGCACCTCGGCCATCCCGGACTTCACGTCGGTGACGAAGCGCAGCAGGCCGCGCCGGTCATAGGACTCGGGGAACCCCTTGCGCTGCATGAGACCGCGCTGGGCCAGGACCGCGTTGGGCAGCAGGAAGCCGTCGGTGGTGACCAGTTCGACCCGTGGCGTGCCCGGCCAGCGGCGCAGCAGTTCGCACAGGATCCGGGCGGTGGTGGACTTGCCGACGGCCACCGAACCGGCCACCCCGATCACGAAGGGGGTCCGGTCCGGGGTCTCGCCCAGGAAGGTCGAGGTGGCCGCGTGCAGCCGCGCCCCGCCGTCCACGTAGAGGTTGAGCAGCCGGGACAGCGGCAGGTAGACCTCCTCGACCTCGGTCAGGTCGAGCTGGTCGCCGAGCCCCTGCAGCCGCCCCACGTCCTGCGCGGACAGCGTCATCGGCGTGTTCGCCCGCAGCCGGCTCCAGGCCTCCCTGTCGAGCTCCACGAACGGTGTTCCCACCCGAGTGGCGCCCGGCGCCCTGCCGGTGGCGTTGCGAGCCGCCGGCGCGGGACCCGTCGGGTTGCCGGGCATCGTGACCACGCCCGCATTCTGCCCCGTATCCGGCATCCGGTGGCGGCGAGGGGTGACGTGCCCGGGCAGGGCCCGCCCGGTGGGGTGTTCTCCCGCGATCCGGTCCGGGGCAGGCAGGAACAGCCCCTAGGCTGAGCCGCATGTGCGGAATCGTGGGGTACGTCGGCACCGAGGCCGGCGGGGTGCAGGCGCTCGACGTGGTGATGGAGGGCCTGCGGCGCCTGGAGTACCGCGGATACGACTCCGCCGGGGTGGCCCTGCTCACCGGCGACGGGATCGTGACGGCGAAGCGTTCCGGCAAGCTGGAGCGGCTGCGGGAGACGCTGGCCACCGATCCGCTGCCCGCCTCGACCACCGGGATCGGACACACCCGTTGGGCCACCCACGGCGGGCCCACCGACGCCAACGCCCACCCCCACCTCGGCGGCAACGGCCGGGTGGCGCTGATCCACAACGGGATCATCGAGAACTTCGCGGTGCTCAAGGCCGAACTGGCCGCTGACGGCGTGGAGTTCGCCAGCCAGACCGACACCGAGGTCGCCGCCCACCTGCTGGACCGCGCCTACGCGCAGGCCGGTGACCTGTCCGAGGCGATGCGCCTCGTGGCGCGCCAGCTGGAGGGCGCGTTCACCCTGCTCGCGGTGCACGCCGACGTGCCCGGCGTGGTGGTCGGGGCCCGGCGGAACTCCCCGCTCGTGGTCGGGATCGGCGAGGACGCCTGCTACCTCGGGTCCGACGTGGCCGCGTTCATCGCCTACACCCGGCAGGCGATCGAGCTCGGCCAGGACCAGGTGGTGACGATCACCGCCGGCCGGGCCGAGATCACGGACTTCCACGGCAAGCCGGTCGAGGGCCGCTCGTTCTACGTCGACTGGGATGCCACCGCCGCCGAGAAAGGCGGCTATCCGAACTTCATGGCGAAGGAGATCGACGAGCAGCCGCACGCCGTCGCCGACACCCTGCTCGGGCGCACCGACCAGGAGGGGCGCCTGGTCCTCGACGAGCTGCGGATCGACGAGGCGGTGCTGCGCCGGATCGACAAGATCGTGGTGATCGCCTGCGGCACCGCCGCCTATGCCGGAATGGTCGCGAAGTACGCCATCGAACACTGGGTGCGCATTCCCGTCGAGGTCGAGCTGGCCCACGAGTTCCGCTACCGCGACCCCGTCGTCGACGAGAAGACCCTGGTCGTGGCGATCTCCCAGTCCGGGGAGACGATGGACACGATCATGGCGATCCGGCACGCCCGGGAACAGGGTGCCCGGGTGATCGCGGTCTGCAACACCCACGGCTCGACCATCCCGCGTGAGTCCGACGCCGCCCTGTACACCCACGCCGGACCGGAGATCGCGGTCGCCTCGACGAAGGCGTTCCTGGCCCAGATCACCGCCTGCTACCTGCTCGGGCTGTACCTGGCACAGCTGCGCGGGACCAAGTTCGCCGACGAGGTCGGGCAGACCCTGGCCCAGCTGCAGGAGATGCCCGAGAAGATCCAGCAGGTCCTCGACGGGCTGGACGAGGTCCGGCAGATGGCCCGCTGGATGGCCGACACCCGCTCGGTGCTGTTCCTCGGCCGGCATGTCGGGTTCCCGGTGGCCATGGAGGGTGCGCTGAAGCTCAAGGAGCTGGCGTACATCCATGCCGAGGGTTTCGCCGCGGGTGAGCTCAAGCACGGGCCGATCGCACTCATCGAGCCGGGCCAGCCGGTGTTCGTCATCGTGCCGTCGCCGCGCGGCCCGGACTCCCTGCACAGCAAGGTCATCTCCAACATCCAGGAGATCAACGCCAGGGGGGCACGCACCATCGTGGTCGCCGAGGAGGGCGACGACGGCGTGGTGCCGTTCGCCAGCGAGATCATCCGGGTGCCGCAGGCGCCGGTGCTGCTCACCCCGCTGCTGACCATCGTCCCGCTGCAGGTGTTCGCCTGCGAGCTGGCCACCGCCAAGGGCCTGGACGTCGACCAGCCGCGCAACCTGGCCAAGTCGGTCACGGTCGAGTAGCCGGCCGAGCCCGGGACCGGACGCCGCCCGGGGTGGAGCCGGGCCGGGGCGGCTGCTCGCAGGGCCCGGACGGGTATGCCAGGCTCGGGGGGTGATCGTGGGAGTCGGCATCGACGTCGTGGACATCGGGCGCTTCGGCCGGCAGCTCGAACGCACCCCGGCGCTGCGGAACCGGCTGTTCACCGAGGCCGAGCGTGATCTGCCCGTGGCCAGCCTGGCCGCCCGGTTCGCCGCCAAGGAGGCCGTGGCCAAGGCCCTCGGTGCGCCCGTGGGGCTGCGCTGGACCGATGCCACGGTCTGCCGCGGGGCGGACGGCCGGCCGGAACTGCAGGTCACCGGAACGGTCGCCGCCCGGGCCGCTGCCCTCGGGGTGACGTCCCTGCACGTGTCGTTGTCCCATGACGCGGGCATCGCCGGGGCGGTCGTGATCGCCGAGCGGGGTACCCCCTGAGGACGACGGCGGGAGGCAGGCGATGATCCGGGCATTCGGCGTCGCGGACGTGCGGGCGGCGGAGGCCGTCCGGCTGGCCCAGGTGCCGGAGGGTGCCCTCATGCAACGGGCCGCCTCCGGGCTGGCGGCCACCTGCCTGCTGCTGCTGAGGGAACGGCGCGGACGGGTGTCCGGGGCCCGGGCGCTGCTGCTGGTCGGCGCCGGCAACAACGGCGGGGATGCGCTGTGGGCCGGGCAGCGGCTGGCCGCCCGGGGGGTGCAGGTGGTCGCGGTCACACTGTCGGCCTCGGTGCACTCCGAGGGGCTGGCCGCCTTGCGCAGCGCAGGCGGCCGGGTCCGGACCGCGCCACGCCCGGGTGACGGCTGGCCTGACGCCACCGACCCTGCCGGTCCTGCGCTCGCCGGTCCCGTGCCCGGCGGTCCGGTGCGTGGCGGTCGGGCGTCCGGCGATCCCGTGCTCACCGATGCCGACCTCACCGGCACCGACCTGATCATCGACGGGATCGTCGGGCTCGGTGGGGCACCGGGACTGCGGGAGCCCGCGGCCGGACTGGTCGCCCGGTTGCTCGGGGACGGCGGGACCGGCGGCGCGGCAGAGGTCCGCCGCCCGCTCGTCGTGGCCGTCGACCTGCCCAGCGGGGTGGACCCCGACGAGGGCAGCACCCCGGCCCCGCATGTGCGCGCCGATGTCACGGTGACCTTCGGGGCGGCCAAGCCCTGCCTGCTGCTGCCGCCCGCCTCCCGGGCCGCCGGCCGGGTGATCGAGGTGGACATCGGCCTGCGGGACCTGCTGCCCGCCGCGGCGGCCGTGGAGCGTCTGGAGGCCGCCGACGTCGCGGCCCGGTGGCCGGTGCCGGGCCCGGGGTCCGACAAGTACCGGCGCGGGGTGGTGGGTGTCGTCGCCGGGTCGGCCGCGTACACCGGCGCCGCCGTGCTGGCCTGCGGCGGAGCCCTGCGCGCGGGGGCGGGGATGGTCCGGTACGTGGGGCCGGGACCGGCCGCC
>DASTGO010000079.1:0-9383 GCA_035719045.1 Kineosporiaceae bacterium
TGGGCGGCCACTCCCGCCACCGCGGTGACGTTCCCGGTGGACTGGGACATCTGCGCGTACACCAGAACGGACGTGATCCCGGTGGCGGCCACCGCGGCCACCGCGGTCGCCGCCAGCGCCGTCGCCCGCCAGCGGCCCGACCACCGGGCCACCACGTCCACCCCGAGGACGACCAGGGTCATCACGGTGAACAGCGCGAACCGGCCCTCCCCATGGGCCAGCAGGCCGAGCAGCACCAGTTCCCCGACGGCGGCCAGCCCCAGGAACACCCGCTCCCGGGCGGGGTCACGTCCGGCGACGGTGCCGGCTCGGGTCGGGCGGCCGGTGGTGGCGTGGCCGGTGGTGAGGCGGTCGCGGCGGGCCCGCAGCAGGCGGCGGGTGTCAGCGGCCAGTCCGATCAGCGCCGCGGCCATCACCAGGGCGCCGACCACCCCGGCCAGCTTCGCCGGGAAGGCCCGCAGATAGTAGACGAGGCCCTCCCCGAGAAAGGCCCGGTGCGCGGTGACCTCGGCCCGGGCCAGCAGCCCGATCGGCGACCCGGTCTCCCGGATGCTGTACAGCGCCAGCGGGGCCAGGCCGGTGGCCAGCACCGTGCCCGCGGCGAGCAGTTCCCGCCAGGCCCGCAGCCACACCCGCGGACCCCAGGCTGCGATCCCGGCGAGCGCGATCGTGATCAGGCCCGCGGCCGCGCCGTACCGGATCAGAACCGCGGCCACCCCGGTCGCGGCCGCGGCGGGCAGGGCCCACCACCCGCCCTGCCGCCGGGACCGCAGCACCAGGTAGGCGGTCAGCAGCAGCAGCCCGGCGGCCGGGATGTCGTCGAGGAACTCCGGGACCCGGCGGATGAAGGTGGCGCCGCTGACCATGACGAGCACCGCGACCGCCGCTCGCCGGCCGGTGGTCACCCGCGCCGCCACGGCGTGCACCACGAGCACCGTGACCAGGGCGAGCAGCAGTGCGACCCGGCGCAGCGACGGGGTGTCCTCGCCCAGCCGCAGTCCGAGCGCCCCGATGAACGGCAGCCCGACCGGCCGGTACGCCATCCAGCCGACCGCGGGGGACCCGGTGACCAGCGAACGGGCCCGTCCTGCGTACACGCTCTCGTCGTGGCCGAGGAACGGCTCGGCATGCTGCAGGAAGGCCCACAGCAGGGTGGTGAGCAGGAGGGCCGCCGTGAGGACGGCGGCGACGGGGACGGCCCGCAGCCGGTCGGCCTCGGCTCGCAGGGCCGCCAGCTCCGACCGCACCCGAGCCACTGCGACCGCCTCCCGCACGCGATCAACCACTGGAAGTAGTTGAGCAACCACTAACAGTGACGATGTCTGACGGGGGAATTCCTACCGCACCCCGCCGGACCGGCCCCGCCGTTCACCCCGGCCGGGGCACGACACGCCCGGTAGATCCACCGCTCGGCCGACCGTCCCCCGGTCCGGTCGGGGGAGTGTGTGGCGGCGTGACCGGGTCCGGGGAGGTGGGACCGGCCGGGGGGGAGAGAGAGACGGCGGCCGTGCAGGCGGCGATGCGGTCCGCGACCCGTGCCGGGTCAGCCGCCGAGGCCGAGCGGGCGGTCGGCGCACGCCGGCCGGCGCACGCCGGTGGAGCCGCCCGCAGATCAGCCGATCGGCCGGCCCGAGGGATCCGTGAAGACGTACCCGCGGGCCTGGTACCAGGTGATGATCTGCTCCAGCGCGGAGAGCTCGTTGACCTTGTTGTCGGTGTGCCCGTCGTGCATGAGGACGATGGGGTGGTCTCCGGCCGCGGTGAGCCGGGTGACGATGAGGTTGCGCCAGGCCGGGTCGTAGGCGGCGTTGAGCGGGTTGCCGGCGTCCCCGGCGGTCCGGGTGGTGTCGGTGACGGTCAGTCCGTAGCTGCGGGCGATGTCCTGCAGCCAGATCGGCTTGTGGTCCTCGCCCGGGCCGCGGAAGAAGCACGGGGCGCTGCCGCTGAGCCGGGTGAGGACCTGCTCGGCGCTGCCGATCTCGCGGCGGACCTGGTCCGGGGGAAGGGTGCTCAGCGACGGGTGCAGCGGGTGGTTCCAGGTGTGGTTGCCGACGAGGTTGCCCGACCCGGCCACCTGCGCGACGAGTTGCGGGTTCGCCGCGGCCCGGCCGCCGACCATGAAGAACGTCCCGTGCACGTGGTAGCGGGCCAGGACCTCCAGGAACTGCGGGGTCCACGGGCCGGGACCGTCGTCGAAGGTGAGCGCCACCGTCCGCCGGGCGGTGGGCGGAGTCGTCCTGAGGAAGCCGGGGGTGGTCGCCGGGCAGGGCAGCGGGTCCGGGTGCGGGGGCAGCACGACCTGCGGTCCGCCCGGTCCGGGGATCCCCGCGGGCGGCAGTTCCCACCACGGGGTGGGCCGGGGTCCGGGCGGCTCCCAGCTGACCAGACCGGCGACGGAAGCGCCCGCTGCGCCCGTGCCTGCGAAGAGAGCGCTGCTCGTCCCGACACCTGCCGGCCCGGCGCCGGCGGCCGCGGGCAGGCCGATCAGCAGCAGGATGAGGGCGCGCGTGTGGTGGCCGAGCACCCGTCCGGGGGCCCGGCGGCGAGGACCCTGGGGCGGCACCGGCTCAGGATAGGCGCGGGGCGGATCCGGCTCGCACGACTCGCAGGCCTGCCCGGGCGCGTCGCGCCGTCTCCCGCCTGGTGATCCACTCGGTGAGCTCGACCGCGGGGATCGGCCGGGACAGGTAGTACCCCTGCACCAGGTGACATTCGATGTCGATGAGGTGGTCCAGGGTGCGCTGGTCCTCCACTCCCTCCGCGACCACGGTGAGGCCCAGGCTGCGCGCCAGGTCGGTGACCGAACGGACGATCGCCGCAGCCGCTGGGTCGCCCACCATGGGCATGACGAAGGACTTGTCGATCTTGATCTTCGACACCGGCAGCTGCTGCAGGTAGGCCAGCGAGGAGTAGCCGGTCCCGAAGTCGTCGATCGCGAACGTGATCCCGCTGCGGGCCAGGTCGTGCAGCATCGTGGTCATCCGCTGCGGATCGGACATCAGGCCGCTCTCGGTGATCTCGAAGGTCAGCCACTGCGGGGATGCGCCGTGCTCGTGCAGCAGCTCGGCGACCTTCAGCGGCCAGTCGGCGTCACGCAGGACGTGGGTGGACAGGTTGACCGCGACGTCGAGCTCAAGTCCGCCCGCCCGCCAGGTCCGGGCCTGCCGCAGCGCGTGGTCCAGGACGTACCGGGTGAGGTCGTGGATGAGTCCCGTGCGCTCGGCGATCGGGACGAAGTCGTCGGGGGTGATCCGGCCGAGCTCCGGATGGTTCCAGCGGGCCAGGGCCTCGGCACCGACGACCTGCCCGTCGACGGCCCGGGCGATCGGCTGGTAGTAGACGTCGATCTGGTGGCCGAGGAGAGCCGCCCGCAGCTCCCCGGCCAACCGCAGGCGCAGCTCGCTGTTCCAGTCGGTCTGCGGGTCGTAGAGGCTGACTCCGGTCCGGCTGCGCTTGGCGGCGTACATCGCGACGTCCGCCCGCTGCAGCAGGCTCACGGCGTCGTCACCGTGGTCCGGCCACAGGGCGACGCCGATGCTGGCCCCGACCTCCAGGGACAGTGAGGCGAGCTCGATCGGCTGGCGCAGGGTCTCGGTCAGCCGGGTGGCCACCCCCAGCCCCTCCTCGACACCGGTCAGTGCGGGCAGCAGCAGAGCGAACTCGTCGCCGCCGAGCCGGGCCACCGTGCCGTGGTCGCCGACCGCATGCCGCAGCCGGCGGGCCACCTCGATGAGCAGCTCGTCACCGGTGTGGTGGCCGAGGGTGTCGTTCACCTCCTTGAACCCGTCCAGGTCCATCAGCAGGACGCCGACCTGCTCGCGGTCCGTCTCGGACACCAGCTCGTTCAGGCGCCGGCTGAACAAGGTGCGGTTGGGCAGCCCGGTGAGGGCATCGTGCAGGGCCTCGTGCTCGCGGGCGGCGACCTGCTCGCGCAGCCGCTCGATGAGCCGGCCGTTCTCCAGGGCGATCGCGGCCTGGGAGGCCAGGGTGGCGAACAGCCGTGCGTCGTCCGCGTCGAAGGTGCTGACCTCGCCGAGCCGGTCGCAGACCAGCAGTACGCCGGACACCTCGCCCCGGCTGAGCAGGGGGGCGGCGAGGCAGTCCTGGGCCGCCAGCGCCTGCAGTACCTGACGGTGCTCGGCCCGACGGCTGCCGCGGGGGATGAGCAGCAGTTCCCGGCCGAGCAGCACCTGCTCCCGGACCACGGCCGGCAGTTCCTCCCCGGCTGCCAGGGCGGGCGGCGGGCCGGTGGCCGGCCCCGGGCCGGACCCGTCCTGGGTGGTCACGGCCAGCCAGGGCCGGGGGTCCCCGGGGCGGCACAGGACGATCGCCGAATGCCTGGCCCGCAGCAGCCGGCCGGCCTCCGCCAGCACCAGGCGCAGGGTCTCCTCCGGCCCGCTGTGGCCGCCGGTGATCCGGGCGAACTGGTAGAGCATCTCCAGTCCTGCGTACCGGCGGGCGAGCCTGGCGTGCACCCGGTAGCCACCGAGCGCGATCCCGGCGAGCACGAGCAGTGGCACCAGCGCGGCCGGTCGCAGGCGGACCAGCACCGCGGCGACCACGGCCAGGCCGCTGTTGCAGGTGGCGCTCACGGCGGCCAGGCCCAGCCCGTCGATCACGGACGCCGGTGCCCCGGCACCGGCGTGCAGCCGGATCACCAGCCACACCGCGAGGGACTCCAGCAGGGTGGCGGTGCAGGCGGCCACCCCGGAGGCCACCCAGGTCCGCGGGGCGAGCGGATCCGGTGCACCGGCCAGCAGGTGGAACACGGTCAGCGCCCAGCAGCTCTCGGCGGCGAACACCCCGACGTTGAACAGCAGCTTCGGCCAGGCCTGGCGCCGCACGGTCAGCAGGATGACCGCCTCACCCATCAGCCGGGCCACGACGAGGTCGCCCGGGCGGCTGAACAGCAGACCCAGCACGAGCGGGATCTCGCTGAGCGAGAAGGTCTGCGCCTCGCTGTCGACCTCGACGTGGAAGACGAACACCGCGGTGGCGCCGAACACCGGGGCCAGCTGCCACCAGGACAGCAGGGCCGGTGGCGTCCCGGGGTGCACCGCCAGCGCCGGCGGCAGGAGCAGTGCCGCCAGCACGACCAGCCCCGCGCTGAACAGCAGGGTCCGCCAGTCGGGGACCCTCCCCAGCCCGGCCGCGACGGACCGGCGCAGGCCGTCCGTGCGACCCGCCGCCACTGGTCCCGTCGTCATGGTCGGCCTCTCAACTCCAGCCCGCGCCGGACCAGGGCCCGCCCGCCCACACCGAACCCGTCCAGCGGACCCCGGACCACCCGGATCCGGTCCAGCGGACGCCTTCCCAGGCCGTTCCCGTCCAGCGCACCCCGGTCCAGCGCACTCCGGTCCAACGGACCCCGGCCCAGTCCACGCCGGTCCACGTGGTCGCCGCCCAGGCCCCGCCGGACCAGCCGGCCCCGGTCCACCGGACGCCGTTCCACGCCCCGCCCGACCAGGCGGCCGCCCGGGCCTGCGCCGCGGCCATCGCGGAACCGCTGAAGGGACGGCCGAAGATGTCCTGCTGTCCGATCAGGGGGACGCCGCCCTCGACCAGGTAGACCCCGCCGCGGGCGGCGTCCAGGGTGCCCAGACCGGTGCTCGGCGTACCGGCCTGGGGGGCCGGCTGCAACGGCTGGGACAGGGCGGCCCCGGCCTGCGCGATCCCGTGCCCGCGGTAGTGGAGCAGGCCCGGGGAGGAGGCGGGCGCCCGCAGCGGGGCCGCGGTGCCCAGGACCAGGGCCTTCAGCTGGTCCGGGGTGGCCGCGGGGTACTTCTGGGCGAGCAGGGCGACCAGGCCGGACACGATCGCCGCGGCCTGCGAGGTCCCCGAGCCGCGCTGGAACCGGGAGCCGACCTGGCCGGTGTTGTCCGGGAGGGTGTCCACATAGGAGCCGGGCACCCGCAGGCCGAGCAGGTGGGTGGCCGGGGCGATGACGTCCACGGGGCGGGCGAGCGTGCCGTGCTGGGCGAACGACGGGACCCGGTCGTCCGCCCTGTCGAGCGTCCCGTTGGTCTCGTCGCCCCCGACGGCCAGCAGGAACGGGTCGTAGGCGGGGTCGGCCAGGGAGGAGGCCGAGCGGCCCTCGTTGCCCGCCGCGGCCACCACGACGATGCCGTGCCGCCAGGCCTGCTCGGCGGCCTGCGCCAGCGGGTCCACGGTGTAGGGCTGGGAGCTGCCGGTGCCGAAGCTGAGGTTGAGCACCCGGATGTTCATCCCCGGGTCGTGGGCGTGCTGGGTCACCCAGTCGATCGCGGCGATCACCTGGGACACGTCCGCCGCGCCGTCGGCGGCGCCCACCTTGACGTTGACGATGCGGGCGTCCGGGGCCATCCCGACGTATGTCGTGGTGTCGCTGTAGCCGCTGGCGTTGAGGCAGGTCGTGCAGCCGGCTGCGGAGGCGTGCGCCGAGGCGTCCCGGCCGGCGATGAGACCGGCCATGAAGGTGCCGTGACCGTAGGCGTCCAGACCGGGAACCGGGGAGCCCGGGGCGTCCAGGGACAGGTCCGGTCCGGTGACCACCTGGCCGGGGGCGGACAGGCCCGGCACGGGGGCGACCCCGGTGTCGATCACTGCGACGTCGATCCCGGCGCCGGTCCAGCCCGCGGCCCAGGCGTCCTGCGCGCCGGTGATCCGGCTGACCGCCGACGGGGAGCCGGTGTCGGCCGGGGCATAGCCGAGCGGGGCCACCCCGGACATCGGGAGGGACATCGGCCGCACCGACCGGTCCGGGGTCACCGACAGCACCGTGGTGGTCGAGGCCAGCCGGGCGGACGCCTGTACCGGCCCCTGGACGGCGAAGCCGTGGACGATGTCCAGCCGCCGGGTGACCCGCAGTCCGAGTTCCGTCGCCCGGCGCGAGGCGTCGGCCTCCTGGCCGGGCCGGGCCAGGACGACGAAGGAGCCGTCGGTGGCAGCGGCCGTGGCCGGGGCGGTGACCGTCCCGACGGTGGCCGCAGCGGCGAGGCTCACCAGGGTCAGCGGGATGGTGGCCAGCCGGAGCCGACTCAGCCGACCGGCCACGGCAGACGCGGCCTCGACGACGGGGACCCGTGCGACGACGTCTCCCGGGCGCCGGACCGGTCGCAGCGGGGACGGGCGGGGGTGGAACCACGGCACCAGGGTTGACCTCCGAGATCGACCTCCGGCGGAACCTCCCGCCCGAGTAGTACGGCCACTACAAACCGTTACTGCGTCTCGCCAGAAGGTATCGGCGGCGCCGGGGGGTGCGGCCAGCCGCCAAGAGCCTGACCACCCGCTCGGACCTGCGGGGGCTCCCGCCCGGAGTAACTCGTCACCCGTCCGGAGGGCGGTCCGCGCTGCGCCGGGCGGGTGAACGGACTGCGCCGTCAGGGGGCATCCGGGAGCCCGGCGGCCACAGAACGTGGCTGTCGGGTGGTCAGAGCCGGGAGAACCGGCAGCCATCGGCCCCGGTCCCCTGGCCTCGGTTCCGGGTGGCCGCCGCCGGGTCCTCGTCGACGCGACGGGTCACCAGCCCCGGGGAATCCGGCGTCTGCCGGTCAGCGCGGTCCGGCGCCGGGCGCGGGCGGGGTGTCCGGTCCGGGGACGGAAGTTCCGCCGGACCGGTCGGATCCGGGGGCGGGGGAGGCCGGGGCCGGGACGTCGGCAGCGGTGCCGCGCCGCTCCGCGGCCATGGCCCCGGGTGCGGCAGCCGGGCCTGCGGCGGCTTCGCGGCGGCGGAGCTCGGCCTCGCGGCGACGCAGGTCGTCCTCCCAGCGCAGCAGGGTGCGCTCATGTTCCTGGTGCACCGCGAAGAGTTGGTCGATCAGCCCCACCTGTGGATCACCCGCGGCGGCCGGCGGAACCGGTGTCAGGGCGGGACCGGTGCCCGGACGGGGGCCCGGGCTCCTGGGCGGGGCCGAATCGGGGGGTGTACCGGGTCCGCGCGGGACGCCAGGGGTGGGGCGGAGCGGTCCCGTCGGCGGGAGGGCCAGGTGCCAGGGATCGCCGGGGGCGGTCTTCCCGTCGGGCGCGATGTCGTCGGGGATGATCCGGTGGTGCCGCCAGGGCCTTCCGGCGGCGATCCAGCCGAGGGACCCCGCGGCCGGGAAACACAGCAGGAGCAGGGCCCAGATGCAGCGGGGCATCCAGCGCACCCGGGGCTCGCGCATGAACAGGACGTCGAGGAAACAGAACAGGGCCATGCCGTACTCGACGACGACCACCGGCCAGGAGGTCAGCTGGATCACGGCCCTCCGCTCGGGGTTCGACCCCGTCGAGGGCGCACGGAGGGCCACGTCCACCGACCGGGGGATAGTGCGACGGTGTCGGTCGATAGTGCGTCAAGATGATCACCGTTCACCACCCCCCTGTGAGCAGCCTCACGTCCTGACGGAGGCGTCCGGGGTCGGTTCGCAGCTCCCCGGGATCAGCCCCGCGGGTCAGGCGGCCGGGCAGATGCGCGGGATGAGCCCCGCGGGTCAGCTGGGTCAGCCGGGCGGGTTGGCCTCGTCCTCGGCCTGGGGGGTGACGGCGATGACGTGGCCGAGGTCGCAGGCCACTTCGGAGGCGGCGCGATCCTCGTCCTGCTCCCAGATCGCCTCGATCAGGCCGAGGTGCTCGTTGGGGTCCTGGGCGCGACCGTGCATGGTGTTGTGCAGGATGCTGGCGTAGATCGCGTCGAGCAGGTGTTCGTAGAGGTCCGTGAGCACGGGGTTGTGCGCCGCCTGGCCGATGGCCCGATGGAGGGCGAAGTCGTTGGCGGCCACCTCGGCCAGGTCGCCCCGCTCGGCGGCGGCGTTGCGGGCGGCGATCAGTTCGCGCATCCGGGCCACATCCTGCGGAGTGCGGCGCTGGGCGGCGAGTCGGGCCGCCCCTGCCTCCAGGGCCCGCCGGACCTCCAGCACATGGTGCTGATGTGCCCCCGCCACCCGACGGGAGACCGCACCGGCGAGTTCGCTGGCCGCCAGCACGTAGGTGCCCGATCCCTGCCGGCGTTCCAGCAGTCCGGCGTGCACCAGCGACTGGACGGCCTCCCGGACCGTGTTCCGGCTGGTCCCGGTGAGCTGGGCGAGTTCGGCCTCGGTGGGGATCCGGCTGCCGATCGGCCAGGTCCCTGCCAGAATCTGCTCGCGAAGTTGCTCGATGACCTGGTCGATCAGACCGGTCCGCCGGGCGGTGCGCAGTGCGGGCGGCTCGGCGCCGCTGTCACCGGCGGCTGCCGTGGGCGCCGACGAGATGCCGGGCCCGGATCCGGACGTCTGCCCGCCGGCCGGTGTCCCCCCGGACGTCACCTGCATCATCCCGTCATCCTATCTGCGTTGCTCGCCTGCACACGGTGGGCGGTTCAGCGCCTTCCGTTCGCCCTGTGACCAGCGACGACGACCTTCCGTCGTGCGGCCGGTCCGGCCGGG
>DASTGO010000080.1:0-15455 GCA_035719045.1 Kineosporiaceae bacterium
GCAGCCGGCTCGCGTGACCGTTGCCGTGATGATCCATCCAAGACATCGGTGACCTTGTGGTGATGGTGGTCGGTCGGGTGGGGAGGTTGTCGGCCCTGCTGAGGGTGGATTCGGGCGGGTGCGGGCGGCTTGGGGTTGTTGGTGGTGGGTTGTGGGGCTTGAGGTTCCACCCTGGGCGGCGGAGATGTTCCATGTCCTGACCGGTGACGGGTGGCCGGCGGTGGACGAGGATGAGATCAATGATCTGGCGCAGTTGTGGCTGGCGGCCGGCCGGGAGTTGATGCAGATCGCGCCGGAGGTGACGGCGGCGGCGCGGTGGCTGGCTGATTCCGGTGCCCTGGTGGGGGATGCGCAGAAGGCTCTGGCGCAGTCGGTGGCGCTGGTGACCGGGGACGGGGATCTGGCCCTGGAGAAACTGGCGGCGGCGTATGGGGAGCTGGGCAACTACCTGCACGGTGTGGCGGTGCAGACGCAGTACATGAAGATCATCGTGATCGAAGAGTTGATCATTCTGGCTGCGCAGATCCTGTACCTGTTGGCGATGATCCCGTGGACGTTCGGGGCGTCCGCGGCCGGGATTGCTGCCCTGCAGGCCTTCGGCTGGCAGTTCGCGGGGGCGGTGCTGAAGCAGCTGGTGATCGCGGTCGCCACCGGTGAGGTGCTGCAACTGGGCCTGGACGCGATCGCGCAGTTCGCGCAGATCATGGAACGGCAGACCGGGCACTCGATCGGGCGCACCGCGTGGGACAAGAACCTGACCGCGTCCGCGGCGATCACCGGCGCGATCGGCGGTGCGCTCGGCCCGATCATGCAGGGCCTGGGCCACTACCCGACCAAGGCACTCGGGCACGCCCTGGGCGGGGTGCTCGGCAAGAACGCCGGACACGAGGCCGGACACTGGGCCGGGGAGACCATCAAGGGCGCCGCCCACGAGTGGCTCACCGACGGGATGTCAGGAGCGGCGCAACACCAGGGCTGGAACCCCGACCCGTTCTCCACCACCGCAGGCGCCCTCGACGAAGGCATCTCCGGGGCCGCCGGACTCGGCGGACGCAAGGGCGGACACCGCTACTACCGGGGCATGCTCGGCGGCAACGGCAAGACCAAGGCTCCCGGCACCGGCATCACCATCCCCGACCGCCTCAGGATTACCGGCTCGCAGGCGCTCATCCGCTACGCCCATGGCCCGCAGACCCCACCTCTGACACGGATCTGGACCCCCGAACCCACCCAGCCGGTGATCTTCGGGCGCAATGACACCGGCCAGACCATCTCGCCCCCGACCGGACCCCCAGTCCGCGACGCCGGCGCCTCCCCGATCACCGACCACACCAGCGACCAACTCAGCCCCGCCTGGTCGGTCCCCGATACCACGTGGTGGACCGACGTCTTCTACGGCTCCCCCCAGGAACCCGCGCCACTGCCCGACGGCGTCCTCCCGCCCGACCCCGTCACCACCGCCCCGCCCACGATCCTGAACACGGACCCGAGTTCGTCCGAACCCCCACCGGGACAACTCCCCCCGACCGAGACTCCACCGTCGGTCGATCCCGCACCACCATCGGAATCCCCGGCACCGCCGGCAGAAGCGGAGCCGGTCAACGATCAGGGATTCACCCAGGCCGAGGTGACCTGGTTGTTGAGTCTGCTGGAAAGCCCTCAGCAGCAACAGGTATCGCCACCCGACGCCGAGATTTCGACCTCGGCCGGGGCTCCGCCTTGGGCCGATACCTCCTCGTGGGCTGACGCCTCCTCGTGGGCTGACACCAGCGCCTGGACCGACACCACGGGGGCGGACACCATCGACGCCGACGACCCGTGGGCCCAGATCCCCCAGACCGACATCACCGCCTCGACCGACACCGCATGGGTGGATCTCAGCGAGCCCGACACTCCGTATGCCCACATCCCTCCGCCCGGCTCCCCGTCGTTCTTGCCCCAGCTCCTTGCTGAACCTGGTGCGGCTCAAGGCCTTCCGGACCTGGCACCCGCTACTCCTCCCGGGATGCCCGGCTCCCCCGGCCGAGACGTCCTGGTGGGCCCCGAAGATCACCTCGTCGGCACGGATCCGGTGCAGCCGGGCGGACCGGTCGATGCGGTCACCGGGCCGGACCTGCACGCCGCGTCGCTGACCCTGCACGACCCGGCCCTGGACCCGCAGACCCGCGACGAAAGCCTGGCCTTCCTGTTGCGCCTGGCCGACCAGCCGGCCGCCCTCGCGGCCTGGTCGCAGTGGCATGAAAGCCCACAGCTGGCCGGCACGTTCCCCTCGTTGCTGGCGCTGTCCGCACTCGACTGGACGGCCGAGCACCGACCGGGTGAGGCGAGCAGCAGCGAGAACTCGTCCATCTCTGCGGAAGAGTCGGCGTTCCGGCAGGAACTGGAGCGGACCGTGATCGCGGCGCTGTGGCGTCAGGTCGCCGGGACGGCGGCAGAACACAGTCCCGGCGTCCAAGCCACCGACACAGCGATCGCGCACCTGATCGCGGAGGAGCTGCCCGCCCAAGCGTCGCCGGCCGGTGAGAACGCGGATCTCTACGACCAGACCGGAGTCCGGCTGACGGCGGCATTGGCCCGCGCGTTCGTCGACCAGACTCTGCGGGCGACGGCGGCGGGCGCACCGGAGCTGGTCGCCGGCATTCGGCAGGCGCACCTGTCCGCGGCGAATTCCCTGACCACGCTGGCGAACCTTCCGCTCGGCCCCGGGGCATCCCGGGCCCAGTGGGCCGCACAACTGAGCACCTATGCGGCGGCCGTCGACCTCGTGACCGGGGGGCGGGCCTGGTCTGCACTGAGGAACTGGCTGCAGGCGCCGGAAGGGGAATCGGCCGGCACCGGGTCAGCAACAGGAGACGACGCCCAGGCCCGGCCAGAAGGCGACACCACAGCGGTGGACATGGCGATGGATATGACAGCGGTGGACATGGTGGTGGGGGCGCCTGTGGAGCCGGCCGTGCTCAGTCACCCGCCCCGGATCAGTGCGGACACACGGAAGGCGGTGGAACGGCTCTTCGATGAGGCCGGCATGGGCTCACGAGACAGGACGATCACCAAGTTCCTGGAGTACTGGCCGGCCAAAGCCACTCCCATCGGTGAGACGTCCTCGCCGGTACCCGTGGACTGGGCACGGCAGTGGCGGCACGGCCCGCAGCTCGAGGTCCTGCCCGAACTGCTGGCCCTTGCGGCGCTGCAACGACGGTCCTACAGCAGCAATCCCACCGAGCCGCCCAAGACCGCCCGCCGGGCGGCGACCGACCCGAACCCCTACCCGGCGTTCCGGGCGGCCTGGGGGCGGAAGGTGATCGGCGCGGTATGGCACCGGACCGAGCGCGCGGACCAGGATCAGCCTCGCGAAGACCATGCCTACCCTGACCCCGCGCGGACGGTGGGGCGGATCGCCGACGTCCTCGCCTCCCGGGATGCCCCGGGGGGCGAGGCCCACAACACGCCGGGCGTCGCGGTGACCTCCGCCCTGGCCCAGGCCTTCCTCGACCAGACCCTGCAGGCCGTGCAGGCCGTCGAGGCGTCCGCCCCCGACCTGGTCGCCGAGGTCCGCAAGGCACATGCGACCGCGTCGAGCGATCTGGCCAAGCTGTCCAGCCCCAGAAGCATCCTCAGGACCTCCCCGAAGGCCTGGGCGGACCGGGTGACCAGGTTCGTCGCCGACGTCAACGAAGGCGCAGGGTCGCAGGTCTGGGCCCACCTGCGCGACCGACTGCCGGAGCCGGCCGTTCCCTGGCTCCCGGCCGCCCCCAGCCTGCCACCGGCACCGAGGAAGGCCACGAACCAGACCCGGAATGCGGCGGACCAGACCCGAGACCGCAGCGCCGAGACGACCGGCTGGGAGGAACGTGACCAGGTCAAGCGGATCCTCAGCGATCCGTGGCTCGACCCCCGCATCCGCGACAGGGCCAAACAGAGGCTGCGCGAATGGTCGGGGAAGACCGGTCAGCCGGATGGTGCGCCGTGGGCGCCCTGGCGGGCGAACTGGACGGCGGAGGGAACGTTCGCCTCGGTGCTGACCCTGGCCTTGCTGCACTGGCCGGAACAGGACAAGCCCGGCCACCAACGGCTGCGCGAGATTCGCAAGGAGCATGAGCGCATCGCCTTGGCAACCCTCTGGCGACAGGTGCAGGCCGCGGCGGCCGCCCGGGGAGACCGCACCGGCCCAGCAGATCCCACAGCCGACGCACAGCGCACGGCGGCAGAGATCACCGAGGTAGCCCCCACCACCGGGCATCCCGCTCGGTACAACCGATCCGGGTATCTGCCGACCGGAGGGCTCGCCCGGGCCTTCGTCGAGCAGACACTGGAGGCCGTCGAGGCGGCAGCCCCGGACCTGACCACTGCGGCCCTGGTCGACCACGTCCGGAAGGCCCATCGCACGGCCCTGTCCCGGATGACCATCCTCTTCGATGGCCCTGCCCACGCCTTCAGGGCCCAGTGGGCGGACCGGCTCGCAACCTTCGTCTCCGACATCGAGGCCGCCGACAGCCGTGCGGTCTGGACCGCCCTGCGGGACTGGCTCCAGGCGCCACGGCCCCCGATGCGCCCGCCACGGACCGGAGAGGAAGCCCAAGGGCGGCAGCAGGGCGACACCACAGCGGTGAACATGGCGGTGGACACGGCGGTGGAGATGGCGGTGGACACGGCGGTGGAGATGCCGGTGGACACGGCCACCAGCCCCGGGACCGGGGCTGCCGCAGATCCTCGCGCGCTACCGTCCGGCGATCGTCCGGCTGAGCCGGCCGTGCTCAGTCACCCGCCCCGGATCAGCGCGGACACACGGAAGGCGGTGGAACGGCTCTTCGATGAGGCCGGCATGGGCTCACGAGACAGGACGATCACCAAGTTCCTGGAGTACTGGCCGGTCAAAGCCACTCCCATCGGTGAGACGTCCTCGCCGGTACCCGTGGACTGGGCACAGCAGTGGCGGCACGGCCCGCAGCTCGCGGTCCTGCCTGAGCTACTGGCCCTTGCGGCGCTGCAGCGACGGTCCTACAGCAGCAATCCCACCGAGCCGCCCAAGACCGCCCGCCGGGCGGCGACCGACCCGAACCCCTATCCGGCGTTCCGGGCGGCCTGGGGTCGGGCCGTGATCGCGGCGGTATGGCACCGGACCGAGCGCGCGGACCCGGCTCAGCCTCGCGATGACCATGCCTACCCTGACCCCGCGCGGACGGTGGGGCGGATCGCGGACGTCATCGCCTCCCGGGATGCCCCGGGGGGCGAGGCCCACAACACGCCGGGCGTCGCGGTGACCTCCGCCCTGGCCCAGGCGTTCCTCGACCAGACCCTGCAGGCCGTGCAGGCCGTGGAGGCGTCCGCCCCCGAACTGGTCGCCGAGGTCCGCAAGGCACATGCGACCGCGTCGAAGACTCTGGCGAGGCTGTCCAGCCCCGGAAGCAGTTTCAGGACCTCCCCGAAGGCCTGGGCCGACCTGGTGACCAGGTTCGTCGCCGACGTCAACGAAGGCGCAGGGTCGCAGGTCTGGACCGCCCTGCGCGACTGGCTCCAGGCGCCACGGCCCCCGCGGGAGACGACGTCCGGTGTCAGCGGTACCGGCAGCGAGACCGGCACCGGCACAGGAACCGGTACCGACAGCCCGGAAGCATCCGGAGGCACGCCGAGCCCGGTGGACGCCGGAGCCCTCGAAGAGATCGTCGACGACGAGATCACCATCCTTGCCGACCACCGCGTCCAGACCCCGCTGCCTCTGCCCGGGAACACGGCGGCCGTCGTCGTGGATCATCTGCTGCCGATAGAGATCGAAGCGGACGACCAGCTCCAGGCGCTGCCGGAGATCACCGACGACGAGTACCGGGAGGCACGCGAGATCCTCGGCGGGCCGCGTCTGGAAGAACCCGCACGGCAACAGGCCGAGGACCTGCTCGACCGGTTCTGGACGGTGCGGTCCGACGCGGTCGCCACCACTGCCGCCCCCGGCCAGGTGGCGTGGCCCCGGTCGTGGCCCCAGTCGTGGCGGCAGGGGCAGCCGCCCGGTGCGGGTCTGCCTTCGCTGGTGGCGCTGTCCGTCCTGCCGTGGCCCTCCTCGGACCTGCCGGACGGACGGGGACTGGCCGAGGTCCGCGACGAGCTCCAGCGGGCCCTGCTGGGGGCGTTGTGGCGTGGCGCCGAGACCACGACCCCGGCGGCACCGAGGCCCCATGCGGCCCTTCCCCCCGCGGTGGCCGTTGCTCAGGTAGCCGTCATGGTGACGGCACAGGCCTCCCCGAACGGCACGCGGTACGACGAGGCCGCCGTTCTCGTGACGGCAGCGCTGACCCTGGCCCTTCTCGACCAGACCCTGCAGGCGGCCGAGGCGGCCGACCCCGGGATGGCCGACCCCGTACGGCAGGCCCACCGGACGGCGCGTACGGTCATGTCCGACCTGCTCGATCCGACGCACGTCAATCACGCCTCGCCTGCTGCGTGGGCCTCCGTGCCGGCCTACTTCCTCGCGACGCTCGTCAACAGGCCCGGCACCCAGGTCTGGGCCCACCTGGACGACAGACTCCGCGGGTGGCCGCCCCACCCCGGCGGCGCTGACCTCCGGGCCGCCGCCTCCGGGACGGCGGGTGCAGGCAGCCGGACCGATCCGATCGACCTCGACTCCCCGAGCCAGGACCGGCCCACCACCAAGAGACCACGGACCCAAGGGTGGCGCAGGCCACGGACCACCCCGGTCGAGCAAGCACCGTGGTTCTGGGGACTGCTACCCGACCAGCCGTCCGCGCAGTCCCCTGCGCCGGCCCAGGACCGGCCCACCACCAAGAGACCACGGACCCAAGGACGGTGGAAGCGGCTGAGCGACCTGGCTCCCGAGGCCGCTCCGGCTCCCGCGGCTTCGGCCCGGCGACGCCACCGCTAGGTCAAGCCTGGCAACATTGGGGTGGGATGGCGGCGGGTGCTACGCGGCCCCGTTCTGCCGCCCGCTCCCGTCGGCAACCGAGTGCACCGGCGCCGCAGATCCCTGCACCGGCACTGCGGGGACCTGCGCCCTCGCCGCAGATCCCTGCACCGGCACCCGCGCCGCAGGGACGTGCACCGGCACCATGCCGAGCAGCGCCCGCCGCCGCCACCGGCGCAGCAGGTCCTCGTCCGGCGGGATGGCCGTCCCCTTGATGACTCCCCAGGTCACCCCGATCTGGGGGTGGCTCATCCGGTTCCACCAGCGCCGCGCGTGCCCCGCCCAGGACCGGTCCCCCGCCTCCGCGCCGGTGGGCTGCTGCCCGCCGTGCCCGCCCCCGTCACCGGTGGCGTGCGGGCCTGGGGCGCCGCCCTGGCCGGTGGACGACCCGACGGTCTCCGGGGAACCAACGGCCTCCGGGGAACCAACGACCTCGAACGACCCGGTGCCTCCCGTCGCACCGGCGGCCCCGGACTGACCGGTGTCCCCGGTCCGGTGCGCGAGCCGGCCGACCCAGCGCGGCGACCTGGCGATGGGGCTCCCCGGCGTGGTGCCCGCGTCCTCGCTGAGGGCCTGCCCGGCCTCCACCGGCGCCGGGATCAGGACCGGTTCCGCCCACCGGTCCGCGCCGAGCAGTTCACCGAGGGTCGGCAGCCGGCGGGGCCCTCCCTGGGCGGGGAGCAGGCCGATCTGCGAGCCGCTGTCCGCGGCGGCGTCCGAGCCGGCGTCCGAGAGGGCGGGCAGGTCCAGGGCGGGCCAGGGCCAGGCGACCGAGGTGTCCGGTCCGCTCCAGCCTTCGGCCGCGCCGGTGAGCAGCGCACCGGCTCCCTCGCGGGCCTTCCCGGGTGTGATCCCGTTGACGGCGGCGACCGCCTCCGGCCGGGTGAGCGCCCCGGCCAGGTCGGGACCCAGCGCGACCAGGGCGCCGTCGGGCATGACCAACTGCCAGCCCTGCACCCCCTGCGGTCCGCCCTCTCCGGCGGTCACCGCGCGTTCGGGCGTCAGCCTGACGGTGCTCGCGGTCGCCACCACCGGCCGCCCGGTCTGTGCGGCGAGGGTCCGGGCCACCGCCAGGCCGTCACTGGCCACGAGCACCAGACCCTCGTTCGCCACGGCGGGCCGGTGCGCAGCCACGGCGGCGAGCGCCTGCGCCGGCTCGACCGGTTCGCCGTGCAGCAGCAGGCGGCCGTCGGCGGTGACCTGCCCGCTGAGGGTGGTCCAGTGGCGGAACGCCGGCAACTGTTGGGCGGCGGACGCCAGGCGCTCCTCCCAGGTGCGTCCGGCAGCGTCACCGGATCCCGCGGTGTCGCCCCGGCCGGCGGTGCCGTTCCCGGCCGCGCCGGACCCGGCGGTGCCGTTCCCGGTGACCGTGTCGGGGCCCGTGATCCCGGGCGTCGTCGAGCCGGTGATCGCGGGCCTGGCGGAGCCGGGCGCGCCGGGGGCGGGTGCGGGCGGCAGATGCCAGCCGCCCTCCGTGGCCTCCCCGTCCGGGTGGCCCAGGCCGAGCCGGCGGGCCTCCGCCCAGCCGATCATCAGGACCGCTGCGTCGTCGGCCCGCACATCCGCCCGCAGGTGCCTGGTCGCCACCTCGGCACGGGTGGGTCCGGACCGGACGGTGAGCGCGGACTCGGGCCGCACCTCCAGGCCGACCTGGACCAGCAGGTCGGCGCTGACCAGGAGCATCGGACCGGTCCGGGAGAACGACTGGGTGTCCACCGCCTCGGACAGGCCGAACCAGCGGCCCGCCTCGCGGGCGGAGTCCGTGACCAACAGCGACCCGCTCAGCGCCGCACCGTGCACGTGGCCACCGGCGGACCAGCCCTGGACGGCCGACCAGCCGCTGTTGGTGGAGATCCCGTCGATGGATCCGCGGATGGCCGCCGGGGAGCGCGTCCTGGAGACGGTGGCCCAGGTCAGCGGCTTCGCCCCGATGAGGGTGGCCCCCAGTTGCAGGTGTGAGCCGGTGTCCGTGAGCAGCCCCGACGTCGAGCTCATGGTCATCTGGTAGGTGTCCCCGGCCAGGAACTCGTTCATCCGGGTGCCGAACTGGTTGTTGGACAGCGCGTACTCCAGCGAGCGCGCGAGGTGGGAGCCGCCGGACAGGGCGCTCGCCAGCGGGCCGCCCGCGTCGGCGAACGCTGCCATCACCTGCCGGGTGACACCACGCGACGCCGCGGGGTCCACCGAGTACGGCACCAGGCCGGCCTGCGCGAGGGCGACCTGGCTCGGGTGCAGGGCGCTGCTCGCCCGCAGGGCGTCGGCGGCGTGGGGCGTCAGCCGGCTCACCTGCGCCGGGGCGGGCCGGTGCAGGGTGAGGGGCTCGGGCACCGCCATCCTCATCGTGGTCGACGTCGTGCGCCGGCCGGCGGCGGTGACGACAGGGCCCGCGGACTCCACGGAATCCGCAACTGCGCCGGCCCGGTGCCACCCGGCCGCCTCCCCCAGCCGCCCGGCCACCCAGCGCACGGCCCTTCCCGGCGCCGTCGCCACGTTCGCCCACTGCCCCGCGGTCAGGTCCCGCAACAGGCTGAGGTCCAGGCTGACCTCGGACTCGTACACCAGGTGCGGTGCCACCACCTGGGCCGAGGTCCAGACCTCGACGGACGGGCCGAAGGTCTGGGTCAGGCCGCGCCCCGCCGTGAACTGCCGGTAGGAGGTGCGGCTCAGCGACACCGCGCCCGCCGGGGTCGGCGCGGTGACCGACAGCGTGCTGGGCGACACCGTGCTGGTCACCGACTCCGACAGCGCCACCGTCGCGGACCGGGTCTCGATCCGCAGGTGGTGCCGCTGCAACCGGACGTCCCCCGGGTCCAGCCGGGCGACCAGGCGCGGTTCGCCCGTGATGGCCGCCTGGAGGTGGAAGTACCCGAACGAGATCCGCCCGCCCCGGGCCACCGGCGGGATCGGGACCGGCAACCCGCCCGACATCGCCTGGGACAGCAGGGACGGCAGGGCGGCCAGCGTCAGGCTGTCCCGGACCACCGGATGCAGTTCCGGATAGCGCGCGGAGGGCCCCTCCGCCAGCTCGGCGGGCAGCGAACCCTCCAGGGCCCGGACCACCGACCGGGGGGTGAGGAAGCGACGGCCGTGCCCGCGCAGCAGCTCCACCGCCTTGTCCAGCAGGGGTTCGCCGAACGACTCGGCGCGCACGTCGTCGAAGGCCTCCGGCCCGAAGACGACACCGTTCCCGCTGCGGACCAGTTCCGCGCCCGCGGGCACGACCCGCTGCGTGGGACCGGCCGCCACGGGCGAGACAGCGCTCTGCGGACCGGTCACCACGGACGGGACATCCGCCACCCCCTGCGGACCGGGGTCCGCCGCCCGGCGCAGCGCCGCCGGGCCGAACAGCGCCGAGGGACCAGGCAGGGCCGCAGCGTCCGGCACGGCCGCACGCTCGGGCGAGGCGGGCGGAGGCGTCGGCACCGCACTGTCGGACACCGCTGCCGGACCGGCCGCCAGCAGGCGCATCGGGTGGTCGGACCGGGGCACGATGACGGAGGCGCCGTCCTCGACCAGGAACGTCTCCGCGACCCGGCGCGACCAGTTCTCGCCCGCCACGGTCGGCTCGAACCGCACGTCCCAGCGGACGCCCCGCGACTCGATGTCCACCGGGCGCTGCGCCCAGGACCGCCTGTCCCCGGCCAGGTCGAGGGTGAACGCCTCGAAGGACAGCGCCCGGTCCGTGCTCTGCGATGCGTTCGCCTGCAATCCCTGGGACAGCGGCACCACGCCCGCCCCGGACGAGGCCGTGCCCCCCACGGTGGCGCCGAGGGACAGCCGCACCGTGGCCGGCAGCCCGAGGGTCGTCGCGGCCTCGCTGTGCAGCCAGAGCTGGTTCTCGTCGGACAGTTTCAGCCCGACCCCCTCGGGGCCGGTGAGCATCCGCGGACCCTCCGGAGCGGTCATCAGGCGCGGGACGATCCGCAGCACGCCGAGCACCCGCTGGCTGCCGGCCGCACGCAGGGGGACGGTGTACCCGTGGGCGGACATCACCTGGCGCAACAGGATCCGCAGCGCGTCCGGGTCGAGGGTGACGTGCAGCTCCCGGACCGTCTCGGCACCGGTCAGCCCGCGCTGGCCCATCCCGGCCCGGTCGAGGACGGACGCCACCACGTCGAACAGCGGCCCGGTCCGCAGTTCCAGGATCCGTTCCTGCACGGAGTACCGGGTGGACGACCAGCCGCCGGGCAGGGCAGGCGTCAGGGAGGGCGCCGGGAGCGTGCGCAGCGCCAGTCTGGCCGCGCCGGCGCCGGTCAGCCCCGACGGCACCTGTACCCGCAGCCGCCCGGGCCAGGGCGCGATCGCGGGCCTGCGCACGACGTCCTGGGTCTTGATCGTCCCCGGACCCGTCCTCCCGGTGAGGCGGCGGCCACCGGCTGCGGCCTCGGCGACGTGGGTGGAGGCGGCCGGGGTCACCCGCACGTCGAGCTCGGCCACGAACCGCACGTCCACCTCGAAGGCGTCCGTGGGGCCGCTGCGCGAGATCACGTGGTCGTCGCCGATCCAGGTCCCCGAGATGCCGACCACCGAGCGGGTGAACCCGATCGACCCGCCGGCCGCGACGGACGGGGTCAACGAGACCGGGGCCGAACCGGTCAGCCCGCCGAGGCTCAGGGAGATGGTCCCGGTGCCGGTGACCGAGCGGCCCGTCTCCCGCGTCGCCAGGCTGACCTGCCACTGCTCACCGCCGTACTCCAGGCTGGCCGAGGCGTGCCCGCCGACATGCCGGGCAGTGCGCGGCTGGATCTCCGCCCGCACCCGCCCGCTCAGGTGGAGCATGGGCGAGGTCATCCCGAATGCCTGGCCGATCGCTCCGCCCGCCAGCCGCTGCACCACCGTCGGGAACTGCACCCCCGCCTGGACCAGGCCCGCCTGCGAGACCCGCAGCGCGGCCGGGGAGAGCGCCAGTTCCAGCCCCTGGCGGAACTTCAACCAGAACGCCCCGGTCACGGCCTCGGCGGGCAGACCGAGATCCCGCAACGCCGAAGCGACCGCGGCACGGGCCGACCGGTCCAGCTCCGGAACCACCCGGGAGGCACCGGTGATCTCGTCGATCAGGCCACCACCCAGACCCGTCCCGGCGACCAGGGCAGGCGGGGCGGGCGCCGAGGCCTGCTCCGCAACGGTCTGCGCCGCCACGGTCTTCACCGTGGACGTCTGCGTCGCCGGCAGCACGGCCGCCGGACCCGTCTGCGCCACGTCTTCCGCCGGAACCTTCTGCGCAGCAACACCTTCCGCCGGAACGGAGCCGGTCCCGGGTAGCGCGAGGTCGCGGAGCACGGCATCCGGCACCGCACCGACCCGCTGCAGCAGGCGCGGCAGGTCGGACTCCGGCAGGCGAACGGTCACCTGCCCGTTCTCGGTGACCGGCCACCGGGCCGAGGCTCCGCTCTCACCCAGCCCGAGCCCCTGCTGGTCGGTGCGCAGCAGGTCCACCGACCACTTCAGGTCCAGCCTGACTCGGCGCATCGGTCCGTCGGGTAGCACCTTGTTCTTCGGGTAGACCCGCGAGGACAGGGCACTTCCACCCGAGTTGCTGGCGCCCATGGTCCCCGACAGGTCCGCTCCGAACGTCGTGGTCACCCCGTCCGCGTAGCCCACGCCGCCCTTGAACCCGCCACCGGCATTGGAGGACGCCGACAGGTTCGACTGCTCGATCATCCCCTGGTGCTTCTTCGTCACCGACCCGATGAGATCGTCCGGGAGCAGGTCCAGGACCTCCACTGCGCCCACCTCCGCGGTGATCCGCAGCCGGCCGAAAGGCGTCCCCTTCACCAGCCCGTGGTCCTCGCCGAGCTGCGACGCCCGCTCCGGGCGGAAGACCGGGGCGTCCCCCACCGGGACCAGTTCACCGCCCTCGTAGGCGGCCAGGGGGAACCGGGTCGAGTTGAGGCCGATCCCGAGGTCGGGCAGGTGCCGCATCAGGGTCGGCTCGTGGACCAGGTTCTCCAGCGCCCACCGGGCCTCGGCCAGCGGATGCTCGACGGTGTCGGCACCGAGCTCCTCGGCCATCGCCTGCCGCAGCTGGGTGTACAGCTTCCCGGTCGCCGCGGACTCCGCCGCCATCAGCACCGACGACGTGAGATCGCTGCGGGCCGCCGCGTCGGTCACCGGCACCCGGACGGGAGCCGTCTGCTGCCCGGGATCGCGGGTCAGCTCCAGCGGGAGCCGGACCTTCACCCGGACCGGCACCTCGGCGTGGGCCACCTCCCGGTCCACCGCCGTCACGGCACCGGTCTCCGGGTCACTGACGGCGTCGGGCGATCCGGTCGTACCGCCCTCGCCCATCTGCTCCCGCCTGACGGTCACGGCGAGCTCGGCCGGCAGGTCGAAGGACGCCCAGCGCCCCAGCCCGCGAGCCGTCGGGATGGAGGTCCGCGTCGTGTAGGTCCGCGTCGAGGTGTCCTGCGAGACGCCGCCGCCGCCGAACAGCCGGGCGGTCAGCCCCGCGGTCCACGGTGTGCCGGCCAGCAGGTCGACTCCGCCCGACACGGTGCCGGTGGCGGAATGCGTCACCCCGGAACCGCGCGTGATGTCGTTGCGCGAGTAGCTGTCCAGGTAGGCCTCGTAGCTCACGCCCGTGTCGGTGTCGTCCGGGATCTCGACCGCCGAGGAGCTCAGCACGGTCTCCTGCTCGCGCGGGGACAGCTTGACGGTCACGGCCATCGGACCCTCGGGCCCGGGAACGCTGATCTCCAGGCCGCGCCACAGCCGGTGCGCGTCCAGCGTGTTCAGTACGTCGGCGCTGGACCACAACGGCAGCAGGCGCTTCACCTCGGCGAGGACGTGGTCGGCCACCGTCCCGGACATCCCGACGGTGGCGAGGGTCCCGTCTACCACGCGGTGCAGGTCGATCGGGTCCGCCAGAACAGGCCGGCTCGCCGGCGCCACCACCTCGTCGGCGGTGACCGTGTCCTGCCGGATCCCGAGCATCTGCCCGAGCCCCCAGCTCCCGGCGTCCAGCACCTCGGGGACGGGAACGCGACCGGTCAGCCCGGGCCGCAGGACGTCGCTGAACGCCTCGGGGGCAGGCGACTCCCAGAAAGCGGCGGCGCGCTCGGCCGTCAGCACCCCGGGCCGGACCTCCGGCGCCTCCTGCAGTCGCACCCCCCACTCTTCCTCGACCACCGACTCCCCGTCCGACATGTCGGAGAAGCTGCTCAGCGCGCTCTCGTAGCCCGACTCGGAACCGCTGTCGGACCAGGACTCCTGCGGGGTGTGCCAGCCGGAGCCGGGAAGGCTCTCGGAATACCTGCCCGATCCCGGCTCCGACCCGGTCGACCACTCCGGCCCCAGCTTCGACCCCGGCTCCGACCCCATCGACGACTCCGCGAGAGACCGGGACACCGGTTCCGATGCCGGAGTAAGGCGCGAAACAGGTTCTCCCGCAACGGAGTCCCGCGCCGCAAGGGGGCCCTCGGCAAGGGATCCCGAACGCCGCGCCGGTTCCACCACCGCGGGGCCCGGACCCGAGACCACCTGTTCCGACCTCGCCTGCGCGCCGGGTGCCGCTTCCACCGCAGCAGTCCCCGCATCTCGTTGCCCGGCAGCAGGTGCAGGGGTCACGGCGGGCCCGGCACCGGCAACCGATCCCGCAGCGGACGGCACGACGGCAACCGGTTCCACGGCAACGGGTTCCACGGCGACAGGTCCGGCGGCAACCGGGCCCACGGCGGCAGGTCCGGCGGCAACCGGGCCGGCGATGGCCTGGTGCACGGCGGCGATCTCTGCATGGGCGGCGCGTTGTGCGGCAGCCAGTTCCCCCTCTGCGGCCCGCGCAGCCAGAGCGGCCCGCGCAGCCATCCCATCCGGCAGCCCCTGTACCGGCAGCGATCCTCCGGACGACCTGGCCTCCCGGACGGGGGCAACCGCCTCCGTCGACCCGTTGCCGGTCTCCTCCCGCCGTGACCAGCCCGAACCGGCGGTGGCACGGTCCACCGGCCCCACGCCGTCGGCACCGCCGGACACCCCCTCCCCGGTCAGAGAACCACTGGCCCGGGCAGGAACGCCGGTCTGCACAGACATTCCCTCCTGCCCGAGCGCACCGCTCGGCACCGGAGCATCGCCGGCCGCGCGATCGGCGACCTGGGCCGGCATGCCCCCGGCGACCGGATCCCCGGCGCGGGCCGGGTTCCCGCCCGGGGTGGAGGTGTCGTTGCGGGTCGGTGCGGTCGCGGGGCTCGGTGCGGGCTGAGCCAGGGTGTTGCGACGTACCGGCCCCGGGCCGCCGTCCGCGGTAGCCGGGTCGGCGGTGCGACGGACAGGCGCGGGCTCGGCCACGGAGTCCGCCGGGGCACCAGTGTCCTGGCCCCGCTTTCCGAGAACGGAGCCGCCGTCACCCGGCGTCGAGGCGGTCGGTCCGCCGGCACCCGTCGTCGAGGTGGTCGGTCCGCCGGCACCCGTCATGGTCATGCCCGGCCCGGCGAAGGAGCCCCCGCCTCGGTTGGTCACGGGGGTGGGGGTGCCGTTGCGGGTCGGTGCGGCAGCGGCGGGCGCTGCGGCCTGGACCGGGGTGTTGCGGCGCACCGGTTGCGGGCCGCCGTCC
>DASTGO010000081.1:0-4808 GCA_035719045.1 Kineosporiaceae bacterium
ATGTACGGCCAGATGACCGCCGGCTCGTGGATCTACATCGGCACCCAGGGCATCCTGCAGGGCACCTACGAGACCTTCGCGGCCGTGGCGGCCAAGAGGTTCGGGGGGTCCCTCGCCGGCACGCTCACCTTGACCGGTGGCTGCGGTGGCATGGGTGGCGCGCAGCCGCTCGCGGTCACCCTCAACGGCGGGGTCTGTCTCGTCGTGGACGTGGACGAGCACCGGCTGCGCCGCCGGGTCCAGACCCGGTACCTGGACGAGGTGGTCGACGGCCGGGTCGCCGACGGCCTGGTGGACGGGCGCTCCGCGGCCGAGAGCTCCGCGGCGCTCGACGACGCGCTGGCCCGGGTGCTGGCCGCGAAGGCGGAGGGCCGGGCGCTGTCGGTGGGCCTGGTCGGCAACTGCGCGACCGTGCTGCCGGAACTGCTGCGCCGCGGGGTCGCCGTCGACGTGGTCACCGATCAGACCAGCGCCCACGACCCGCTGAGCTACCTGCCGGAGGGTGTCGACATCGCCGACTGGCACGCCTATGCCGAGGCGAAGCCGGAGGAGTTCACCGACCGGGCCCGGGCGTCCATGGCCAAGCACGTCGCCGCCATGGTCGGGTTCCTGGACGCCGGAGCCGAGGTGTTCGACTACGGCAACTCGATCCGGGACGAGGCCCGGCTCGGCGGCTTCGAGCGGGCGTTCGCCTTCCCCGGTTTCGTCCCGGCGTACATCCGTCCGCTGTTCTGCGAGGGCAAGGGCCCGTTCCGCTGGGCGGCACTGTCGGGGGACCCGAAGGACATCGCCGTCACCGACCGCGCCGTGCTGGACCTGTTCCCGGAGAACGAACATCTGGCCCGCTGGATCCGGGCGGCACAGGATCGTGTTGCCTACCAAGGGCTCCCGGCACGGATCTGCTGGCTCGGCTACGGCGAACGGGAGCAGGCCGGGTTGCGGTTCAACGAGCTGGTGGCCTCGGGGGAGCTGAGCGCTCCGATCGTGATCGGCCGTGACCACCTCGACTGCGGCTCGGTGGCCTCCCCGTACCGGGAGACCGAGGCGATGCTCGACGGGTCGGACGCGATCGCGGACTGGCCGCTGCTCAACGGACTGGTGGCGGCGTCGTCGGGGGCGACCTGGGTGTCGATCCACCACGGCGGCGGGGTCGGCATCGGGCGCTCGATCCACGCCGGGCAGGTGTCGGTGGCCGACGGGACGCCGCTGGCCGCCGCGAAGCTGGAGCGGGTGCTGACCAACGACCCGGGCATGGGCGTGATCCGTCATGTGGACGCCGGCTACGACCGGGCGGCCGAGGTTGCGCAGGAGCGCGGCGTCCGGATTCCCATGCGGGAGAACGCATGAGTGAGCGCAGCGAGCGACCTGAAGGGGGAGCTGAGCGCAGCGAACGATCTGAAGGGGGAGCCGAGCGCAGCGAGCGGTCCGAGGGCGACGGTGCAGCCGTGACGAAGCTGCTCGACGCGATCGCGGACATCGGGCGGGATCCGGCTACCGGCGGCTACCGGCGGTTCGCGTTCAGCCGGGCGGACGCCGAGCTGGCGGAGTGGTTCGCCGCCGAGGCGTCCGCCCGCGGGCTGGACGTGACCACCGACCGCGGCGGCAACCAGTGGGCCTGGTGGGGTGACCCCGAGGCGGCCGGGCCGGGCGGTGCCGTGGTGACCGGCAGCCACCTGGACTCCGTGCCCGACGGTGGCGCCTTCGACGGGCCGCTCGGGGTGGCCGCAGCCCTGGTCGCGGTGGACCTCTTGCGGGAGAAGGGCTTGCGTCCGCAGCGTCCGCTCGGGCTGGTCCGGTTCGTGGACGAGGAGGGGGCACGGTTCGGCCTGGCCTGTTCCGGGTCCCGGGTTCTGGCCGGGGCTGCCGATCCCGCCCGGGTGCTCGGGCTGCGCGACCGGGACGGGATCACCTACGCCGAGGCGATGGCCGCGGCGGGCCTGGACCCCGGGCAGGCCGGTCCGGACCGGGAGGCGCTGTCCCGGATCGGTGCGTTCGTGGAACTGCACGTCGAGCAGGGCCGCGCGCTGGTCGACCTCGGTGCGCCGGTCGGGGTGGCCAGCCTGATCCGCCCGCACGGGCGGTGGCGGGTCGACCTGACCGGCAGGGCCGACCATGCCGGGACCACCCTGCTGGCCGACCGGGACGACCCGATGCTGTCCCTGGCCCGGCTGATCACCGCCGCCCGCGAGGCTGCCGCCCGCAGCCGTGCCCTGGCCACCGTCGGCAAGGTGGAGGTCCGGCCGAACGCCGTGAACGCCATCCCGTCCTCGGTGTCCGCCTGGCTGGACGTCCGGGCCGACACCGAGGAACAGGTGCGCCACGTGCTGGCCGAGCTGGCCGCGGCCGGGTTCGGCCCGGTCGAGGAGTCCTGGACCGCCGTCACCCCGATGGACCCCGGGCTGTCCGCGGAGGTCGGCCGGGCCGCCGGGGCCGCCGGCGGCGGGGAGCTGCCCGTGCTGGCGACCGGGGCCGGGCACGACGCCGGGGTGCTGGCCCAAGCGGGGATCCCGTCCGCGATGATCTTCGTGCGCAACCCGACCGGGGTCTCCCATGCCCCCGCGGAGTACGCCGAACCGGTGGACTGTGAGGCGGGTGCGGCCGCCCTTGCCGAGGCCCTCAGCCGTTTGGTGGGTGCCGCATGCCAGGATGGTCGGCCGTGAGTTCCTGGTGGTGTGAACATGCCTGGCTGCCCGGCGGTCCGGCCGAGCGGGTCCGGATCGAGGCCGGGCCCGACGGGCGGATCACCGCGGTCAGTGCCGGGGCGGACCCTTCCCCGGAGGACCAGCGGATGCCGGGCCTGGTTCTGCCCGGTTTCGCCAACACCCACTCCCACGCCTTCCACCGGGCCCTGCGCGGGCGGACCCAGAGCGAGCACGGCACCTTCTGGACCTGGCGGGACCGGATGTACGCCCTGGCCGACCGGCTCGATCCGGACACCTACCGCCGCCTGGCCACCGCCGTCTACGCCGAGATGGTGCTGGCCGGGGTGACCACCGTCGGGGAGTTCCACTACCTGCACCACGATGTCGGCGGCGCCCGGTACGGCGACCCGAACGCGATGGGCGAGGCGCTGCGGGAGGCGGCCCGGGCGGCCGGGCTGCGGCTGACCCTGCTCGACGCCTGCTACCTGCGCGGTGGCATCGACGTCCCGCTGGAGGGGGTGCAGCGCCGGTTCGACGACGGTGACGCCGAGGGCTGGGCGAACCGGGTGAGCCTGATGTCCGACGACGAGGGTTTCCGGGTGGCCGCCGCGGTGCACTCGGTGCGGGCCGTCCCGGCCGACCAGTTCGACCTGATCGTGGAGGCCGCGGTCGGGGAGGACGGCCTGCCCCGGCCGCTGCACGTCCACCTGTCCGAACAACCGGCGGAGAACCGGGCCTGCCTGGACGCCTACGGGGTCACCCCGACCCGGCTGCTGCACGACCACGGGGTGCTCGGCGAGGCCAGCACGGCCGTCCACGCCACCCACCTCACCGTCGACGACATCTGCCTGCTCGGGGACACCCGGACCACCATCTGCATCTGCCCGACCACCGAGCGGGACCTCGGGGACGGGATCGGCCCGGCACGGGCGCTCGCCGACGCCGGGAGCCCGATCGCGCTGGGCAGCGATCAGCACGTCGTCGTCGACCTGCTCGCCGAGAGCCACGCCCTGGAGATGAACGAGCGGCTGAAGTCCGGCCGCCGGGGGCGGTTCACCCCGGCCGAGCTGGTCGCGGCGCTGGCGCCGGGCGGACATGCCGCACTCGGCTGGCATGACGTGGGCAAGCTGGAGGTCGGGCAGGCCGCGGACCTGGTGGCGGTCCGGCTGGACACCCGCCGGACCGCCGGCTCCCTGCCCGGCCAGGCGCTGATGGTGGCGTCCGGGGACGATGTGGACACCGTGGTGGTCGCGGGGCGCACCGTGGTCCGCGACGGCCGGCACCTGATGCTGGACGGTGCGGGCGCCGGCGTTCCCCGGCTGCTGGCCGATGCGGTCACGGCCGCCTGGGGTGAGGTCTGAGCTGAGGTGACCGTCCTGACCGGGGTCCGCAAGCGGTACCGGATGCGCGGGCCGTGGGTGCTGGACGGCATCGACCTGGAGCTGCCGCCGGGGGTCCTGGTCCGGGTCCTGGGCGGCAACGGCACCGGCAAGTCGACCCTGCTGCGGCTGGCGGCGGGGATCGGCCGGCCCACCCGGGGACGGGTCACCGGGCGCCAGGCCACCGGGTACGTCCCGGAGCGGTTCCCGCCCGCCCTGCCGCTGACCGCGCTGGACTACCTGCTGCACCTGGGCCGGATCCACGGGCTGGACACCCGGCAGGCCCGGCAGCGCGCCCTGGACCTGCTCGACCGGTTCGAGGCGGCCGGGTTCGCCGGGACCCCGCTGCGGGAGCTGTCCAAGGGCACCGCGCAGAAGGTCGCCGTCGCCCAGGCCCTGCTTCCCCGGCCCGGGCTGCTGGTCCTGGACGAGGCCTGGACCGGACTGGACGCCCACGCCCGCGCCCTGCTCGACGCCGAGGTCGACGCCCGGCTCGCCGACGCGGGGGCCGTGCTCTTCGTCGACCACGACCCTGACCGGCTGGCCGACCGCCCGGCGCGGTGCTTCGCACTGGACGACGGGCGGCTGGTCCCGGTCGCGGGTCCGCCGCCGGGATCGGATGTGCAGCCGGGATCAGGTGTGCCGCCAGGGCCGGAGCTGCCCGTCTCCCCACCGGTCCACGGCGGGGAGACGGCCGTCCCGGCGAACGCGGGCCGGGCGGTCCCGGTGGCGGAACTGGAACTGTCCGGGCTGCCGGCCGCCGACCCCGGCGGGGTCGGCGCGCTGC
>DASTGO010000082.1:0-2032 GCA_035719045.1 Kineosporiaceae bacterium
CTTGCTCCGACTTTGATGGCCGGCCCGGCACCGTGACCGGCCGGGCTTCATGCCGAGCCGCCATCCCTGAGCCGTTCGAGTTGTTGGATGAGTTGCTAGGGGTGGCGTCTCAGGAGCGGTGTAATTGAGCGGACGTAGAGATCCACTCGATGGGTGATGTTAGGCCACTGCGCCAACAGTGTTGGGGTTCTGGGCGGCGGGTTGGTTGGCGTGTCGCAGCGGGGTGGGTGGTTCGAGCAGTGTGCGGCGGAGATCTTGGAGCAGCCGGAGCCCGGTCGGGGTCATGGTGAATCCGCGCCACCCGCGGCTAGCGCGGTCGAGCACGGCCCAGACCAGGCTGATGCAGCTGGTCTCGCCAGGCAGCCTGCCGATGACCTTGACTCGTCGGCGGGTCTCGCCGAAGGTGCGTTCGATGAAGTTGGAGTGCCGCACCCGGGTCCAGTGCTCGCGGGGCACCCGCAGGTAGTGGGTGAGCTGCTCACGATCGGCGAGCAGGCAGCGGACGGCGGCGGGATAGGCGTCGCGCCAGCGCCGGGCGAACGCGTCGATGCGGGCCTGAACGTGGGCGACGGCGTCCAGCCCGGGCTCGATCGTGTCGTCGACGTCGAAGATCGCCCAGTAGTCGGCCTTGACCTCGGCCTGGGCGTTGGCCGGGATCTTGGCGAGCAAGTTGCGGCAGCGGTGGATCAGACAACGCTGGCGCAGCGCGGCGGGCATGGTCTGCTCCACGGCAGCGATCAGGCCCGGGGCGCCGTCGGAGATCACCAGCAGCGGGCAGGCCAGCCCGCGGGCGCCCAGGTCGGTCAGGAACGCGGCCCAGCCGTCGACCGACTCGCCGGCGGCGGTGTCCAGCCCGACGAATACCGGCGTGCCCTCGGTGGTGATCCCCCACGCGGCCAGCACCGGCTCGGCCCGGGCGCCGACGTGATAGCGGAAGAACGACGCGTCCAGGAACAGGTAGTCCAGCTCGACCTGGTCGAGGCGGCGCTGCTGCCACGCCTGCATCTCGGCGGCGATCTCACAGCAGATCCGCGACACCGTCGACCGCGACACGCCGGCCTGCTCACCCAGCGCCTCGGCCAGGGTGGCCTCCACGTCCCGGGTGGACAGCCCGCGCACGAACCCGGCGATGACCAGGCTCTCCAGCGCGTGGGTCTTGGTCACACCCGTCCCGAGCAGCCGGGAGGCGAACGCCTCGCTGGTGCCGCGCAGCTTCGGCCGGGACAGGGTGATCGGCCCGGTCGTGGTCTTGATCGTAGTGTCGCAGTATCCGTTGCGGCTACCGGGCCGGGCGTTCTCGCTGGTCGCGGCCCGGGCGTAGCGCTCGCGGCCCAGGAATTCGCTGACCTCGGCCTCCAACGCGGTCTGCAGCAGCAACCGCGCCCCGATCCGGGCCACCTGCTCGATCGCCGCGGCCAGATCGGCACCACCGGCGAACACTTCATCCACCTCAGCGCGCAGCCGCTCGCTGGGGGCTACTCTCGTCGACACGGGCGTGGGCTCCTTCCTCGTGACTTGGTCGTCTTCGAGGGGAACCTACGTCCGTTCTCATTTACACCGGCTCTGGGACGCGACCCTTGACAGGTCAGGAGTGACCATGAGCGTTAGGGAGAAGTCGTTCGGATTCTGGATCGTGATCGCGGGGCTCGGTGCTCTCGTGCTGATCAGCCTAGTAGCCATCTTCAAGTACTCGGCGGTCGCCGACGCCTCTGGGGTGGTCACCGCTGCCGGAACTGTCATCGGCACTGTGGTCGGCACCTTCTTCGGCGTGCATGCCGGGTCCGCAGCTGGAAACGCAGGCGCGGCACGAGCCGAATCCGGCCGTCAACGGGCTGAAGCGGTGAAGGATACGGTCGTGACCGGCCTGGCCAAGGTTGCCGCGGCTGCGGAGCCAGGAAGCCCGACAGCCCTGGCAATCCAAGACTTGATCGACACGGCCCAACAGGGCACAGCCTCTCCCCGGACGCCCCAGGCCGGATCGGAAGCGCCTGTCTGACGCACGACGTTGGATGCCGATAGGACAAGACCGTCC
>DASTGO010000083.1:0-9108 GCA_035719045.1 Kineosporiaceae bacterium
ATCCTGCGGCCTCCGTGCCGGAGCCACTCCTGTCCTCACCGGCTCCTGCGCCCGACGGGGCAGGCGTCACCGCCTGCGCCACATGACGACCCAGCCGGAGGGGGTCAGCAGATCCGTGGCAGCTGCTCCCCGAGCGGAAGGTCGACGACGCGGGTGCCGCCGAGACCGGTCTTCGCGACCACCATCCCGGCGTGGTCCTCGACGCATTCGCCGATGATCGCGGCCTGCGTCCCATAGGGGTGGGCCCGCATCGCGGCGAGCACGGCGTCGGCGTCCTCGCGGGCGACGAAGGCGACGAGCTTGCCCTCGTTGGCCACGTACCAGGGATCCAGGCCGAGGAAACCGCAGGCGTTGCGCACCGCCTCGGGGACCGGCACGCTGCGCTCGACGATCTCCACCCCGACCCCGCCGGCCTTGGCGATCTCGTTGAGGGTGGCCGCCAGGCCGCCGCGGGTCGGGTCCCGCAGGACGTGGATGTCGGCCGGCGGCAGGCCCCCGGTGGATCCCGTGGCGGCCGGTGCAGTTATGGCGCGATCAGTTGTGGCCGAAGGGATCCCGGGACCGCCGCCGCGCGCCGCCAGCATCGCGGCCACCAGCCCGTTGAGCGGCGCGGAGTCGCTGCGGACCTCGGTGCCGAACTCCAGCCCCTCCCGGACGGAGAGGATCGCCACGCCGTGCACGCCGATGTCCCCGCTGACGATGACGACGTCGCCGGGCCGGGCCCGCTGCGGGCGGATGTCCACCCCCGCCGGGACCAGCCCGATCCCCGCGGTGTTGATGTAGATCCCGTCGCCGTGCCCGGAGTCGACGACCTTGGTGTCGCCGGTGGCGATGGTCACCCCGGCCTGTTCGGCGGCCCGGCCCATCGCCTGCGCGACCCGGCCGACGACGTCCAGCCCGGTGCCCTCCTCCAGGATGAACCCACAGGACAGGTACGCCGCCTGCGCACCGCTCATCGCCAGGTCGTTCACGGTGCCGTTGACCGCGAGGTCACCGATCGAGCCGCCGGGGAAGAACATCGGCCGGACCACGTAGGAGTCGGTGGAGAACGCCAGCCGTGCCCCGCCGAGCTCGAGCACCGCGGAGTCGCCCATCCCGGCCAGCGGCCGACCGCCGGCGGCCGAGCCGATCAGGGCCGGCACGAACAGGTGGTCGATGAGTTCCGCGGACAGGGCTCCGCCGCCGCCGTGCCCCATCACGATGGCGGGGAAGCTGCGCAGCGGCACCGGACAGGACCAGGAGTCGAAGTCCAGTTCGGGCATGGTCCGCGCGCCGTCGGCCCGGTTCTGGTCGTCAGCCAACGGGTGCCGCCTCCTTCTGGCCGGCCGCGGGTCCGCCGAGCCGCCGGTACAGGTAGTAGGCCGCGCAGGCCCCCTCGCTGGAGACCATGGTGGCCCCGAGCGGGTTGCGCGGCGTGCAGGCGGTCCCGAACGCCTCGCACTCATGGGGTTTGATCAGGCCCTGCAGCACGTCCCCGGCCCGGCAGCTGGCCGACTCGCTGGTGGTGATGCCGGTGACGTCGAACCGCTGCTCGGCGTCGAAGTCGCGGTACCTGTCCGACAGCCGCCAACCGGAGCCGGGGATCACGCCGATCCCGCGCCAGGCCCGGTCGCAGACCTCGAACACGTCCGCGAGCATCGCCCTGGCCGCCGGATTGCCCTCCGCCGGAACGGCCCGCGCATAGGCGTTGTCCACCTCGTGCCGGCCGGACTCCAACTGGACGACCACCCGCCGGATGCCTTCCAGGATGTCCAGCGGCTCGAACCCGGTGACCACGATCGGCACCCCGTACCGCTGCGCCAGCGGCGGGTACTCCCCCGTGCCCATCACGCTGCAGACATGTCCGGCGGCCAGGAAGCCCTGCACCCGGCACGTCGGCGACTCCATGATCGCGGCGATCGCCGGCGGCACCAGGACGTGCGAGACCAGCATGCTGAAGTTGGTCAGGCCCTGCTTCCTGGCCTGGAAGACGGTCATCGCATTGGGTGGCGCGGTGGTCTCGAAGCCGATCCCGAAGAACACCACCTGGCGGCCGGGATTGTCCCGGGCGATCTTCAGCGCGTCCAGCGGGGAGTACACCACCCGCACGTCGGCGCCGGAACTCTTGACGCTGAACAGGTCCCGGCCGCTGCCCGGCACCCGCAGCATGTCCCCGAAGGAGCAGAAGATCACCTCGGGACGGGAGGCGATCTCCAGGGCCCGGTCGATCATCTCCAGCGGGGTCACGCAGACCGGGCAACCCGGCCCGTGGATCATCTCGATCTCGTCCGGGAGCAGCTGGTCGATCCCGTGCCGGATGATCGAATGCGTCTGGCCGCCGCAGACCTCCATGATCGCCCACGGTTGCGTGGTGACCGCCCGGATCTGGTCCAGCAGCCGGCCGGCCAGCTCGGGGTCGGCGAACTCGTCCAGGTACTTCACGGCCGGTCCTCCTCCGGGACGCCGGTCGCGGCCGGGGTGGACGTCGCGGCCGGGGTGGACGGGCTGGGCTCGGTCCTGCCGAACTCCTCCTCCAGCAGGCCGGTGCTGCGGAACAGGGCCAGGGTCTCCAGCGCCGACTCCTCGTCGAGCTTCTGGATCGCGAAGCCGACGTGGACGATCGTGTAGTCACCGACCTGGATGTCGGGCAGGTAGGCCAGGCAGACGTCCTTGACCACGCCGCCGAAGTCGACCTTGGCCATCCGTGTCTCGTCCTGCTCGGTGATCGAGAGGATCTTCCCCGGAACCGCCAGGCACATCCTGCTCACCCTCTCCCGTCCACCCGACGCCGGGCGCCCACGACAACCTGACCCAAGCCCAGCCCGCCGTCGTTCGGCGGGACCCTGCGGTGCCGCAGCACCGTGAAACCGTCCGCGGTGAGCCCCGCCGTGGTCAGCGCCAGCAGCACCGCGTTGCAGAACACCCCGCCCGACAACGCCACCCGGGTGCACCCGGTGCGATCCGCCACCAGACGGGAGGCGGCGACCACGGCCGCGGCCAGCCCCCGGTGGAACCGGACCGCCACCGCCGCGCCCGGCACACCCGCCCGGACGTCCTCGGCCACCGCCCGGACCAGCCTGCCGCAGTCCCAGACCAGCTCCGCAGGACCTTCCGCTGATCCGCTGACCAGCGGCAGCGGGTACGCGCCGGACGGTCCCGCGGCGGCGAGGTCCGGTCCGAGGACGGCCACGGCGGCCGCCTCCAGCGCCATCGCCGCCTGCGCCTCGAACCCGATCTCGTGGCAGATCCCGGCCAGCGAGGCCACCGCGTCGAACAGCCGTCCGGCGCTGGAGGTCGGCACCGTGGCCAGCCCGGTCCGCAACTGGTGGGCCAGCACCCGGCGCTCGTCGGGCGGGCAGGCACCCACGCAGGGCAGGGCCTCGTCCCAGTCCACCCCGGCCGCGGACAGGTGGGCCAGTGCCATCCGGTAGGGCCGGCGGACGGCCGCGTCGCCACCGGCCAGCGGGACGTAGGACAGATGTGCCAGGCGCTGGAAGCCGTCGTAGTCGGCGAGCAGGAGTTCCCCGCCCCAGACCGCACCGTCGTCCCCGTACCCGGTGCCGTCGAAGGCGATCCCGATCACCGGTTCCGACCCGTCGAGCCCGTTCTCGGCCATCACGGAGGCGACGTGGGCGTGGTGGTGCTGGACCTGGTGCAGCGGCAGTTCCCCGCCCGCCGACCGCCGGTGTGCCCACTGGGTGCTGCGGTAGCCGGGATGCCGGTCGGCGACCAGGGTCCGCGGCCGGACGTCGACCAGGGCGGTCAGATGCTCCACCGACCGCTCGAACGCCTGCTGGGTGGCCAGATCGTCCATGTCCCCCACATGCGCCGACAGCCACGCATAGCGGCCCTCCGCAACGCAGAAGGTGTTCTTGAGGTCCCCGCCGACGGCCAGCACGGGCTCCACCTCGACCGGCAGGGCCACCGGCATCGGCGCGTAGCCGCGGGAGCGACGCACCGGCAGTTCGTCACCGCCGACCACCCGGATCACCGAGTCGTCGCAGGGGACGTGGACCGGCCGATCGTGGCGCAGCCAGGCGTCGGCGATCCCGGCCAGCCGGTCCAGGGCCGTCGCGTCGTCGGTGACGATCGGCTCGCTGGACAGGTTGCCGCTGGTGAGCACGAGCACCCGGGGCCCCGGCGGGTCACCGGGCAGGCCGAACAGCAGGTGGTGCAGGCCGGTCGGTGGCAGCATCACCCCGAGGTCGGGGTTCCCCGGTGCCACGGCGTCGGCCACCTCCGCGGACCCCTGGCAGCCCGGAACTCCCTGTCCCGCAACGGTTCCCGGATGCCTGCGGCGCAGCAGCACGACCGGGGCCCGGGCGGAGCCCAGCAGGCGGGCCTCGGCGTCACCGACGTGGGCGAACTCCCGGGCGGTGGCCAGTTCCGGCACCAGGACCGCGAACGGCTTGTCCCCGCGGCGTTTGCGGTCCCGCAGCCGCTGCACCGCCTGCGGATCGGTGGCGTCGCAGGCCAGGTGGTACCCGCCGATCCCCTTGACCGCGAGGATCTTCCCGGCGGCCAGCAGCTCCCGGGCCCGGGCCAGCGCGCTCTCCCGCTCCCACCGGCCGCCGTCGGGGTCGACCAGTTCCAGCACCGGACCGCAGGCGTGGCAGGACACCGGCTGGGCGTGGAACCGGCGGTCGGCGGGATCGGCGTACTCCCCGGCGCAGTCGGGGCACAGCGGGAAGCCGCTCATGGTGGTCATCGGCCGGTCGTACGGCAGCCCGGTGACGATGGTGAACCGCGGGCCGCAGTTGGTGCAGGTGATGAAGGGGTGCCGGTAGCGCCGGTCGGCCGGGTCGCGCAGTTCCGCCAGGCAGTCCGGGCAGGTGGCGACGTCGGCCGGGACCAGGGTGCGCCCGGCCGAGACCTGCGAGGCCGTGATCACGAAGCCGTCCGAGGGCCGGGACGGGACCGCCCGCCACTCCACCTGGTCGACGGCGGCCAGCGGCGGCGCGTCCTCGGACACCCTGCGGCAGAAGTCCTCGACGTCCTCGGGCAGGCCCTGCACCTCGGCGAGCACCCCGTCGGAGTCGTTGCGCACCCGCCCGGACAGCGACAGCTCGGTCGCCAGGGCGTAGACGAACGGCCGGAACCCCACGCCCTGCACGACCCCCCGGACCCGGACCTCGCGCCGGACCAGGCTCGCCCGCGCCACCGCGCCCTCCACCCGGACACCGTCCACCCCGGCAGGGTACGTCCCCCGTCACCGGGGTACCGAGCAGGACCCGGCCACGGCCGGCCGTGGCGGGCCCGCACGGTTCACCCCGGCCCGCCCGGAGATGTGCCCGTCCGCCGCGACCGCGACCGCGAACCGGGGCAGCAGCGGATGGACCAGCGGCCCGATGGCCAGCGCGTAGAGCAGGGTGCCGGGCCCGAAGTTGCCGCCGAGCAGCCAGCCGCCCGCCACCACGGACACCTCGATCGCGGTCCGCACCCGGCGCACCGGCCAGCCCCGCCGCCGGACCAGCCCGGTCATCAGCCCGTCCCGTGGCCCCGGCCCGAGCCCGGCCCCGATGTACGCCGCCGTGGCGACCGCGTTGAGCAGCAGGCCCGCCAGCAGGAAGGCCAGCCTGAGCGGGTACCCCGACACCTGCGGCAGCAGCCGCATCGCCACGTCGAGGGCGAGCCCGATCAGGACGACGTTGCTCACGGTGCCGATCCCCGGCCGCTGACGCAGCGGCACCCAGAGCAGCAGGACCAGCACTCCGACGGCGATCGCCACCGCCCCCATCGACCAGTGGACCAGCCCGGCCAGCCCCTGGTGCAGGACGTCCCAGGGCATCACCCCCAGCCGTGCCCGGACCATGAATGCCATGCTCAGCCCGTACAGCACCAGACCGGCGTAGAGCTGGACGACCCGCCGTGGCAGCCGCCGCCCGCGCAGGCGCCCGGACACCCTGCCGGGGCGGGACGGCGGCTCGCAGCCTCCTGCCATCCCCGGCCGCGGGGTCACCCCGAACAGCCCGCGGGGGGTGGCCGACGCTCCTGGATCGCCGAGCCGGGCCTCACCTGCGCTCGCGGCGACGACCAGTCGGACGGCCAGCACGCCGGCGACCATGGCGGCAGCAGCCAGCACGGCGACGATCAGCCCGCTGACGATCAGTTCGGTATCCGACAGGGAGGGAGCCATGGTGGCGACCCTGGCAGCCGATTGGACTTGCTATCCATAGCCAATATCGGAAGTCTGGCCCTATGGTCGATAGCCAGTTACCCCTGCAGCGGGTCGGGGTCCGGGAGCTCGCCGGGCTGCTGGAGGGCTGGCGGGGGACGCCCGGCTCGCATCAGGCGGCACCCGGGTACGCCGCACTCGCCCAGCGACTTCGGGCCCTGATCCTCGACGGACGGCTGCCGCTGCAGACGCTCCTGCCGTCCGAGCGAGCGCTCGCCGACGCCCTGGCGACCAGCCGGACCACGACCACCGCCGCCTACGCGATGCTGCGGGAGACCGGGTTCGCCGACAGCCACCGCGGACGCGGCACCTGGACCACCCTGCCCGGCTCCGCCGACACCGGACCGGACGCCACCGCCCCCTGGCCCGTGCAGCACGGCGACGCGATCTCCGGCACGATCCCGGACCTGGCCACCGCCTCCTTCGAGGCCCCGCCGCAGCTGCACGCCGCCTACGCCGCCGCGCTGGACGATCTGCCCCGGTACCTGCCCGGCCACGGCTACGCCACGGCCGGTCTGCCGGCGCTGCGGACCGCCATCGCCCGCCGGTACACCGAGCGCGGCGTGACCACGCGGGCCGAGCAGATCCTCGTCACCGCCGGATCGACCCAGGCCCTGCGTCTGGTATTCGCCGCTCTGCTGTCCCCCGGCGACCGGGTGGTGGTGGAGCACCCGACCTGGCCGTTGGGGGTGGATGCGGTACGTGCCGGGGGCGGCCGCCCGGTGGCGTTCGCCATGGAGGACGGCTGGGACGCCGGGCGGCTGGCCGGGCTGGTCCGCAGTTCCGCCCCGCGACTGGCCTACCTGGTGCCGGACTTCCACAACCCGACCGGCCGGCTGATGGACCCGGCGACCCGGCGGGAGGTCGTCGAGGTGCTGGCCCGCAACGGCTGCACGGTGATCAGCGACGAGACGACCTGCGACCTCGACCTGCGCACCCTGCTGCGGGACGAGTACCGCGCCGCGGGCGACGAGCGGGCCGGACGCCCGGTCGAACCCGTCCTGCCGCTGGCCACGTTGGCCGGTCCCGGCGAGGTGATCAGCCTCGGCTCGGCGAGCAAGACCTTCTGGGGTGGCCTGCGGATCGGCTGGGTGCGTGCGGACACAGCGCTGGTCCGCCGGCTCACCCAGCTGCGCGCTGCCCAGGACCTGGCCGGTCCCGTGGTCGAGCAGCTCACCGCGACCCACCTGCTGGCCGGGATCGACCCGTGGCTGCCACAACGCCGCGCGGAGGTGGCGCGCCGCTGCTCCGCCCTCGGGTCCGCCCTCGCACGGGAGCTGCCGCAGTGGCGGTTCCGGCTGCCGGACGGCGGCCTGTCGGTCTGGGTCCGGCTGCCACAGCCGCGCAGCAGCCAGCTGGTCACCGCCGCCCGGGCGCTCGGCCTGCAGCTCACCCCCGGATCCCGGTTCGCCGCCGACGGCGGGTTCGAGACCCGGATCCGGCTGCCGTTCACCCGGCCGGTCACCGAACTGGAGGCGGCGGTCGGCATCCTCTCCCGCGCCTGGTCCGGGGGCGCCGCGGTACCCGATCCCGAGGCAGCGCTCGACCCCGTCGTCTGATCCGGTTGATCCGCCCGGCCCGGCCCAGGCAGGTGCAGGCACAGGTCCGGTGGCGGGGAACGGACGGGTCGGGTGAGCTGTTGACCCCACGTACCGCTCGTCGGGCCCGCGCCATCGGCGGGACGGGAGGAGTCCACCATGCTGTTCGGTTCCCGGATGACGTCCACCATGGTCACCCGTGCCCAGGCCCTGCCCGGGCGCGCGCAGCGGCCGTTCGCCGTCCCGGCGACGCACGCGGTCCTCGGAACACCGCTGCAGGGCCCCTGGCCGGAGGGCACCCAGGCGATCTTCCTGGCGATGGGTTGCTTCTGGGGTGCCGAGAAGGCGTTCTGGCAGCTGCCCGGAGTGATCACCACCGCGGTCGGATACCAGGGCGGGTACACCGCGAACCCGACCTACGAGGAGACCTGCACCGGGCTGACCGGTCACACCGAAACCGTCCTGGTCGCCTACGACCCCACCCGGATCACCACCGAGCAGTTGCTACGGGTGTTCTGGGAGCACCATGACCCGACCCAGGGGTTCCGACAGGGCAACGACCGCGGGACCCAGTACCGGTCTGCGGTGTACTGGACCACCCTCGAGCAGCGGGACGCCTACGAGCAGACCCGCGCCGTCTACCAGGAAGTGTTGTGCGCCAAAGGTTTCGGCGGGATCACCACGGAAGGCCGGGCGGCCGGGGCGGCCGGCCCGTTCTACTACGCGGAGGCGTATCACCAGCAGTACCTCTTCACGAACCCGAACGGCTACTGCCCCGACCACGGCACCGGCGTGACCTGTCCGATCGGACGACGCGGGTAACGGCAAGGGGGGTCGAAGGTGAGGGCGTCGAGGGACCGAACACGCGGGACGTCAACACCTCGGTGCAGGTCGGAGCGATCGAGCAGGACGGCATCCCATCCCGCCGCCAGAGCCCCTCTCACGTCCTTCTCGAGTGAGTCGCCGACCATCAGAGCGTCCTTCGCCGCGACACCGACGAGGTTCAGGGCATCGGCGAAGGCACGCAGATCAGGCTTGCTCGCCGGCAGACGGGACGTCGCGACGAGGGTGTCGATCTCACCCGAGAGGCCCGCGTTCATGATCTTGAGCCGCGACTGGTCCTCATCCCCGTTCGTCAGAACCGCGACCGTCAAGCCGGCGGCGCGAGCCCGCCGGAGCACAGGTACGGCATCGTCGAAGACGCTCCACCCGGCCTCGTACCGCTCCCGGTAGCGGGCGAACAATGCGTCCGCCTCGGCATCATCCACGTCGACGCCCAGGAACTCCCGCACCCGCCACCGCCGCTGCCCGGCGAAGGTGAGCTCGCGTCGCTGATAGCGGGTGTAGTAGACCTCACTGATCGCCGCCCACCGCTGCGCCACGTCCGGATCGGTGATGCCGTGGTCGGCCGCCCAG
>DASTGO010000084.1:0-4887 GCA_035719045.1 Kineosporiaceae bacterium
TCGTGCTGGAAGAGTTGGTGATTCTGGCGGCGCAGATTCTGTATCTGTTGGCGATGGTGCCGTGGACGTTCGGGGCGTCGGCGGCGGGGATCGCCGGGTTGCAGGTGGCGGGGCGGGCGTTCGTGACGGCGGTGGTGCGGGCGTTGGTGATCGCGGTTGTGACCGGTGAGGTGCTGCAGGTCGGGTTGGACGCGGTCGCGCAGGTCGCGCAGATGGCCGAGGGCTGGCGGGGGCACTGGGATGCCGGTCTGACCCGGTCCGCGGCGATCACCGGGGCGATCGGTGGGGCCCTGGGGGTGGGTCTGGAACTGCCCGGGATGTTGTTCGGTGCCCTGGCGGGCAGGGAGTTGTCCCAGTTGGCCGGTAACGCCCTGCACACCGGGCTGGGTGGCGCCCTGAGCAGGGACGCCGGCAGGCAGGCGTCCGAGTGGGTCGGTGAGGTCGTGCGGGGTTCGGTGCACGAGTACCTCACCGACGGGCTGTCCGGGATGGCCCAGCATGTTCCCGGCTGGAGCGCGGACCCGTTCTCCGCCACCGCCGGTGCCGCCGACGAGGGCCTCTCCGGTCTGGCCGGGCTGGGGGGCCGCAAGGGCGGCCACCGCTACTACAAGGCCCTGCTCACTCACAGCATCCAGGTCCCGGCCACCACACTCACCGTTCCCGGCCGGATCGCCACCGACCCGGCGCAGACCACCCCTGCCCTGCCGCCCGCCGCTGCCCTGCCGCCCGCCGGTGAGCGGCCGCCCGCGGGTGAACGGGCCCTGCACGAGCGCGGACCAGGTCAGATGCCCGCTGCCGGCAGGAGGGCGGACGGCCACCGGGGTTCGGTGGGCACGGTCGCGGCCCAGGTCGCCGACCCGGCCGCAGGACAGCCGGATCCGCGCCGGGGGCGGCCGACGGCACTGGTATCCCACGTGGTGCAGCTCCACCGGGGTGAGAATTCACCGGTTCCCGACCTCACCGGATTCTGGGACCCCGGACCCATCTACCAGGCGACCCTGATCCAGGATGGCGGTCCCCGGCAGAGCGAGGTGTCTGCCGGTGGCCCCTCGGCCGTCGGACACGTGACAGGAGACCACGCACAGCCCGCGATTCCGGTCGGGCTCGACGGGTCGGAGGTGTTCACCGATCCCCAGGCAGCCGGTCCCTGGGGGTTTGCCGGGTCGGAGGTGTTCGCCGGACCAGGGCTGGGCAATCCGCAGGTGAGTGGCCCCTGGGGGTTCGCCGGGTCGGAGGTGTTCGCCGGACCAGGGTTCGGCGATCCGCAGGTGAGCGGCCTCTCGGGGTTCGCCGGGCCGGAGGTGAGCGGACCTGAGGTGAGGAATGTGGGGGCCGTCCATGACGTGTGGTCGGTCAGCGAGGTGGCATCCGGGGAGTTGCCCTGGTGGGGGCAGGCAGAGGCCCCGGTGCAGGCAGAGGCCCCGGTGCGGGCAGAGGCTGTCCCGGTATGGACGGCGACCCTGCCGGAGACGCTGCCGAGCATGAGCTGGCCGTCGGCGGACGGAGCTGGGCGCGCATGGCTGACGGACGCGGGCAGCCGTGCGGAGGCGGTCACGGAACAGTCGCCCGCAGCGGCAGACGCCTTCGGGCAGCACGAAGGCGTGCGGCTGCCGGAGAGTGCGTGGCAGCCGGAGAACGTCTGGCTGCTAGAGAGCACGTGGCAGGCGGAAAGCGTGCCGCAGCACGAAGGCGTGCGGCAGCCGGAGAGCACGTGGCAGCCGGAGAGCACGTGGTGGCAGGGGATGCTCCTGCCCGGCCAGCCATTCGCGGATCCGGCCCCCCTGCACGACAACGGCAACCCGTGGGTCGACGCAGCCGCTGGACAGATGTCAGACCCCGCACGGGCGTGGGCGAGCACAACCGCGGACCCCGGTCCTCACGGCAGGCCAGACCTCGTCTACCGCCCCGATCAGGCACCTGCCCACGCCGGGACGTCGCTGGGCGTCCGGCGCGGGATCCCGGACCTCGACACCCCGCCCAGCCGCCGTGCACGTCTCACGCCCGGGGACCTCGGTGCCGGAACCACCGACCCGCCCCGCCCGGCGGACGGACCACCCACGGCCGCTCCCGGCGCGGACACCACCTGGTGGGCGGGCGCGGTCGAGACGGATGGGTTCTCGGCCCGGACCACCTACCCTGCGTGGGGCGGATCTGCCCGCTGGGACGGAACGTCTTCCTCCGGTCCCGTCATGACGCCCTCCAACCCTGTGATGATGTCTCTCGGCCCCGCGACGCCTGCCGGCCCCGTCCCCGGGCCGAGCGAGACTGTCCCCGCTGTCGGCGTCGGCGCGTTCTCGGCTGTCGGCCAGCAGGCCGCCTCTGCTTCCCGGCCCGGGCCGAGCGAGACCGGCCCCGCACAGGCATTGCCCCCGAACGCCCGCACCCGAGGGCGCCGCGAGCACATCATGCGCACCGACGGGCAGAAACTGGCCATGCTCGCCGACTACGAGCATGCCGCCGCCCAGCGGCAGGGCGCAGACTGGCTGCAGACGAACGGCGTGGCGATCAGTGGGACCTTCCGGTGGCGGCAGTTGCGGGAGGAACTGGTCCGGCAGTTCCAGGAAGCGGTTTCCCGGGGCGAGGCGGACATGTGGTTGACGACGAAGAACCTGACCCAGGCACTGATGGAGCAGGCGCAGGAAGCGATCCGAACACCGAAACCGACCCGGAGGCGGGTGGTACCCACCGGCCCCGGCGCCCAGGCGGAGACCTTGGTCGACGTCGCTGAAGACTTCGGCCCGCTCCTGCCTGCCACTGACCACGGTGCTGCCGCCGATCACGTCCCCTCCGCATCCTCGCCCGGGCTGATCGATCTCGACCCCGCACAGTCATTGACCCTGGACGACCTGGAGCCGGCATCGGACCGCCATGGACGCACCCTGCGCACCGTCGAGCAGAGACTCGTTCTGCTCGAGGGCTACGAGCAGGCAGCCGCTCGGCGGCAGGGCAAGGCCTGGTTGGCCCAGAACAACGTCTCCAACGTCTGTCTGATCTTCGAGTGGCGGAACCAGCGGGAGGACCTGGTCCGGGATTTCCAGAAGGCGGTCTCGCGGGGGGAGGCACAGGCGTGGTTGGCGACGAAGAACCTGACCCAGGCCCGGATGGAACACGCTCAGGCCGTGGTGCGCGCGCAGCAGTCCGTCCCGCAACCGACGATGCGGGCCGGCGTCGAGGCGGACATCCTCGTCGGCCCCGCCGTCGATGCCGTCGATGTCGGACCTTCCTCGGCTACCGCCCACGATGGCGCCTCCGCTTCCCAACTCCGGCCGATCGAGGTCGACCCCGCACACACGTTCACGCTGGATGACCTGACCCCGGTCCGTCGCCGCCCCAACCACCGCAGCCACGAGGAGAGACTGGCCCTGCTCGACAGCTACGCACAGGCTTCCGCGCAGAAGAAGGGCAAGGCCTGGCTACTGAGGAACGGCCTCGACCGCAACCAGATGCTCAGGTGGCGGAAACACCGGGAGAAGCTGCTCAGGGATTTCCAGGAAGCGGTCTCGCGGGGTGAGGAAACTGCCTGGCTGAGGAGGATGAAGCTGACCCGGACCCGAATGGAGCAGGCTCAGAACGCGTTGTGAAACGCGATCCTGCTGTCAGGACGGCCAGGCGTGTCTCAGCAACCCCCGACCTACCAGGAACTCCTTCACTTTCTGGACATCACCGGCCGCGACACGCCTTGATCAACTCAGGCCCGGCGCCAACGCCGCCCCGAGTTTCACAACGCCTTCTGACACAGCGCTTACATTCGCCGAACCGCCCTGCCACCCCGGCGAGGGAGCGTCGGTCGTGGGCCGGAGGGCACGCCCCGTCCGGTGGCGGTCCCGGCCCGCTCGTGACAGGAGGCAATCATGTCGTTCAGCCCGATCCTCGCCGCCGGGTTCGCCGGGGCACTCGCCGTGGGCGCCGCGGCGGGCGTCGCGGTGGCCGCTCCCTCCGGCTCGCCCGCACCCGCCGCGATCACCTCGCCGGCCGATCTGACCGCCCTGACCGACGCGGACCCGGTGTCCGCGGTCCTGGCCGACGACACCGCCGCCGACCTGGCCGCGCCGGGACCCGGGACGGCTCCCGGCCGGCGGATCTGTGCCCGCGTCCCGCAGGCGTTGGCCCGCACCCAGGACCTCCAGCGCCGGCTGGCCGCGGATGCGTCCACCAAGGGCTCGCTGACGTGGCTGCACGCCAGGATCGGCACCGCGCAGGCGGCCGGCCGGACCGGGATCGCCCAGGTCCTGCGGGACCGGGAGCACATGCTCACCGACCTGCAGCCGGTGCTGTCCGACCGGGTGACCATGCTGCAGGACGCCCAGCGGCTGTGCTCCGCCCCGGGGTCGGGTGGCGCGGGCCGGGGCGGTGCGGGTTCGGGCGCCCCGGGTTCGGCGGCCCCTGGTTCGGGCGCCCCGGGTTCGGCGGCCCCTGGTTCGGGCGCCCCGGGTTCGGCGGGGTCGGGTTCGGCGGTCCCGGGTTCGGCCGGTGCGTCCTGACGGGCAGGGTGATGGGTCGGAAGCGGGCCGATGGGCTGCCCTTGGCGGATCACCGGCCCGCCCGCCTGCCTGGAACTGCGCACCCCCGGCAAGGACACCCCCACCGGGCGGTCAGCCGATCTCGAACTCCCCCTGGTGCACACCCTCGAGGAAGGCACGCCACTCACCCGGGGTGAACGTCAGCATCGGCCCGTCCTGGTCCTTGCTGTCCCGCACGAGCACCTGGGCGCCGGTGTCCATCACCTCGACGCACTGACCCTCGCTGCCCGAGCGGCTGGACTTGCGCCAGACGTTACGTTCCACTTGCTCGCTCCCTGATGTACTTCGTGGACTCCGCCGGCGACATCGCCAGAGTCTTGAGGTGGTCGAAGACGGCGTTGAGGCGCTCGATCTCCCGTGGCGACTC
>DASTGO010000085.1:0-7439 GCA_035719045.1 Kineosporiaceae bacterium
GGTCCCCGTCCCCGGTCACCACCCCCACCGCCTGCGACAGGGCCTTCTGTGCGTCCCCGGTCAACGCACCCGAGTCCGCCAGCCACCGCGCCGAACGAGTCACCTCCGGCGCGACCTGCATGAACCCCGCACCGGCCGCCAACCACAGACCCGCAAGATCCTCGATCTCGTCCTCATCCACCGCCGGCCACCCATCACCGGTCAGCACATGAAACATCTCCGCCGCCCACGGCGGAACCTCAAGACCCACCCACCACCACCGACAACAGCCGGCCGACCCCCATCCCTGCGAAACCACCAGGCAGGCCAGACCGGCCCCTTACCCAACCAGCTACCACCACAAGGTCACCGGTGTCTTAGATGAACCGACACCACCACCATCACGCGAAACCACCACACCCAGACCCAAACGAGGGATAACCACCAAACATCACGCCAGGACAGCCCCTCAGCACAACGGCATCCCCGCTCAGCCAGACAACCTGCGCTGTACCCCCAGCCGTCACACCAGGAACGCCTTGCCCTATACCGATCACCGATCCGATAGACGACAGGCATCCATTCCGCGACACGGGCCTGCCCCCGCCCTGGTCTCCCGCCCTGCCGCCGGAACCTGGCCCAACCCACCATCTCCACGCCGTTGGCCGCGCCCGCGGTAGGCTGCCCCCCGTTGCGCGGGGGTTGGCGAACTCCGCCCTCGGAGCAGCGCCTCGCTGGACCGACGACCCTCTGACTACCGCGAAGGGCCCTGGGGTGAATCCCCAGCGTGCAACGCTGGTGGTCACGCCCCTTCCGACCCTGACCGACGTCTGCCCAGGTCAACCGACGATTCTCGGAGTTGCCCGCTGATGTCCACGGAGCTGCGGTCTGGGTCTTTCGGCTCACAATCACGCCGGAAACGCGTGAGGGGCATGGGTCAACACCGTGAGGGGATGTGTAGGCGCAGCAACCTCTCGACCGAACGCCCGCAACCGACGGCACGCAACTCGCCGCCGTGCCTGCGGGCCTCTACGAACTCGTCGCCCCGGGAGCTGCGGCCGTGTCATCGCCCGCGACAAGGTTAGGGAGCTTCGGTGCCCGTCAGCTATGAGCAGGCCCGGGAGGTCGCCCGGAGCCGGACCGAACCCGGATGGGACTTCGGCACCTTCTGCCTGGATGACCGCGCCATCGTCGAGAACGACGACCTCTACGTCTTCAACGTGGGTGCGAGAGAGTACCTCGTCGACAGGGACAAGGCATTCGCCCTCGTGGGCGGTGTGGCGGTGGTCTACAAGGCGGACGGGCGCTTCGACACCCTGCCGTCGCCAGTGATCGCGATGGACCCCACGATCCGGAGCCACCCCAACCCCGCCCCGACCCTCGTCGTCTCGCCTCCTGCAGACCCCATGCCCACGCCCATGCCTTGAGAACCCCCAGATGCGCGTGGCCAGTCCTACGCCTGCGGTCCTGGTTGGGCTCGCCAGGCGTGGGTAGCTGCCCATAGCTCGGTCATGGGCACGGTCCTGCGGACCCGCTCGGCCAGTGGCCCACCTTCGGCGGCCCACAACGGTGGATAGATGAGCAGCCCCTCGTCACCGGAAAGGTGCTGAGTCTCCTCCTGCCAGCACGGCCACCGACTGTCGGCGTAGTACCCCTCCAGGTCCCCGGTGAACGCCCACCGCAGCAAGTCCGAGTAGGACAGTTTCAGGTCTTCCCACTCCAGGGTGTCCTGGGCCAAGTAGTGGACCCCTCCACGCCGACCGCCGAACATCCCCCCGTCGAGAGCGAAGAACCCACCTACCACATCATGGGCAACGACCAGGGCCTGCATGCCCTCCGGCCCGAGAAGCTCCACCGAGCCGTCGTTCCACGACTTCAGGCCTCCCGTCATCCGCCTGCCGCCGCCACCCCCGAGCAACCTCAGCCACCCACCGTCCACCAGGATCCCCCCGGTGTGGTAGGCCATTGCTCCCAGGGGAGAGCGCAAGGTCACCTGCAGGTACTCCAGGGCTTGCTCTGAAGATTTCTCAGAGCGCGGCAACACCTCAACCCGGTTGCTCGCCCCCGCCATCCATTCCTCCACCAACGGCCACGCGGGATCGTCGGTAGCCACCAACTCGCCAAGCGATCTACCTGTCACCATCGGCCCCTTTCCACGACCAGAACCGCTACCCGTCATCTCTACTACTCGTGTCCAGCCTGAACCTCGTCCCGTCGGGGTAGGGGCGCAAGTAGCTCCCCATCACCGACCCCGCCCCCCGGTTCTCCCGTAGGGGAACATGACGCACGGAAGCTCCCAAGCCACCCTCCCGCGTTGACGCCGGCGGGTACTCATCGCGGTCGTAGCCGTCATGGGCGGCCAACGTACTGGTTGACTGATTCCGCCGCGTCCTGGTCCTCCTGTCATCTCGATCCAGGGTCAGTACGGCCGGATGGCCATTCGCCACCGCGTCACTGACGTGTTGAGCGACAGTGGGGTAGGCCCTGGCGGAAAGGGAAACGGAGACAACCGGATTGCTCGGCGGCTCCGGCCACTACGTGCGCCGCTGAACACCATCTGCGGACACCGTCACACAGGAGCCGCATCGGCATCCACACCCGTACCCGCACCGAACCTCGACGGGCCCGCGCCCGAAGAAGATCCGCGACCTGCCGACGCCCCTGAGGCCGTGCTTGCGCGGGACCTGGTCCGGTGCGCGATCGGAGAGGACCCAGGACCTGCCGCCGCCCCTGCGACCATGCTCGCACCCGAACCGGACGGGCCCGCAGCCGAGGAAGGTCCAGGGAGCGTGAAGAAGGTGCCCACGGGCGTTCCCAGGTGCTGCGAAATGCGTTCGGCAGCAACGGCATCCAGGGTCGTGCGGTGTCCGTCCAAGAGCTGCGAAACCGCCTCCGCATGCTCCCAACCGGCCGACCGCGCCAGGTCATCGCGGGATACCTTCGCAGCCCTCCTCACGTCGTTCAGGAACTCGCTGCTGATCACCGTCACCTGCGGCCTGCTGACCGGTTGCGACCTGCTGGCCGCCTCGGCGATAGCCGCCTGCCGCGTGCTCGCACTTGCAGCGGGCCCGCGGAACATCTCCAACGGATGAACATCCAAGTACTGAGCCATAGCCTCCGCGCTCCCGCTATTGACCCTCGGCAAGACTCCGGAACGAAGCTTCTCGATCTTGTTGCTGGTGAGCCCGCTGGCCTTCCCAAGCTCGCTACAGCTCACCCGGTCCTGCATCAGGGTGCGGAGAAGACCTGGGTCGGTCAGCGTCACGTACGTGTCCGGTTCGAACGTCGGGCCTTCCTCCGACGACGGGGCAGGGCGCAGCCCCGTCGGGCGATCCACCCACGGTTCATCTGCGATGAAGAGCTTCGACACGTGCGTGCCCAGCGCCTCCGCAAAGCCAACGGCTGTCTGACGCTTCACGGACCGTAGCCTCCCCGACAGGAGTGCGCCCAGCGTCGCGTGACCGCTCACACCCGCCCTCCTCGCCAACTCATCCTGAGTCAGCCCTGACGCTTCCACCAATGTGCGGAGAAGGGCACGATCCGTCAGAACGGCAGTCTTCGGACCAATTCCAGTCCTGGATGTCGTCCGATCCCGAACGGCAACACCCTGCGGACCCTCATCAGAGAAGAGCGTCTCCTGTGGGACGCCCAACGTCCGACAGATCCTTCGAGCGTTCTGGCTACTGGTATAGGGCACCACTCCGGACAGGAGCTGGCTGATCACGGGGCGGTGCGTGTCGACGGCTCGCGCCAGACCCTCCATGGTCATGTTCCGCTCGGTGAGCAGGGTGCGGAGCCGAGCCGGGTCCGTCAGGTATTGCGCCGTCGCCCCCGGAGCCCACCAGATGCGGCTCGCCGGTTCGGCTGCCTCCGCAGGCTGTGGCTGAGCCGCCACCGCCCCCGACGCGGTTCCCGAGACCCGAGGGACCGTGGACTGTCGGCGCACTGACGTGGTACGAGTCCCCAACCTCGATCCGCTCGCCCGGTGGCCGGTCAACGTCGACGCACCAGCCGTGGCATGCAAACGCCCGACCCACGTGCCCGTACCCGAGAACCGGCCGATAAGCGAGGGCGAATCCGACGACGCAGGGTCCTGAGACAGAAACCCTTCAGGCGAACCCCCATCCGAGGTCACCGGCGCCTTGCCCGAACGCCTGCTGGCGGTCGGCCGGCTCCCCGACGCCGGAACCACCCCACCGCCATCAACGGCATTCCCGCCAGCAGATGTCCCATCACGACCAGACCACTCACCCGGCGACGCCGGCCCCCAAGCCGGATCCGTCTGAGGGCCGTTGACGCCCTCGTCGTACAGGCTCTGCGCCAAGTCGGCAGCCGCCGACTGAGCAGGCGTGGACGGAACCTGGTCGGCGAACCGCACGCTGCGGGTTCTGGTCGATCTGGGACCCGGCCCCGTCCAACCACCCACCCCCGTGCCACCACTCGGACCGGCCGGAGTCGCGTACTGCGGGGCCTGGCCACCAGTGGAGTACGGGGCGTCCTGCCCAGCCGTCGGATAACGAGTGCCCGGGGCCGCGGTCGCGTAGTCGGTCGCGGGGGGTTGGGTTCGGGTGCGGGTGGTGGGGGGTTGGTAGTCGTCGGCGGAGGAGGGGGCGGTGTCGGTGTCGTCGTCGCCGATGGCACCCCAGTCCTGGACGGTGTCGTCCTTCCAGTGGGGGGTGGGTTTGCCGGGGACCAGGGCGGTCAGGAGACGGCTGAACAGGCAGGGTTTGGGGGTGCGGGTCAGGTGGTGCTCGAACCAGGCCTGGGCTCGTTGTTCATGGTCGTGTTCGTGGGGGGTCCGGCTCTCCTGGTCGGTGGGGGGCTGGCTGCCGAGGGTATGGGTGCGGTGTTGTTCCTCGGCGGTCTGGGCCTGCTGACGTTGGCGTTCCAGTTCGTCGATCTCGCGCTGGAGTTGCTGTTCCTGCACGGTCAGCCCAGCGCCGGGCCGGGCAGCAACGGGGGCGGGACGGCGGGCGCGGATGACGCTGGTCGACCGCAACGGCCTGGGGTCGATCTTGGTGGTGCCGGTGGTGTCCGGGGCCGGTCTGGGTTTGGTCTTGTACTGCCAGAACACCCCGGCGGGGCGGGGGTGGACGGCCCGCCCCGACCGGCCGGCCCGAGTAGCGTCCGGGTCGGTGTCGTCGGCGCCGGCGAACATCGTCGCCGCGGCGTCGGCCGGGGCGGGGCCGACCGCCCACGCCGACACCTTCTGGTAGGCCTTCTCCCGGGCTGAACGCCAGTGTGACCGCAGGTGGATGTCCCCGACCAGAACGGCGCGGGCCTGAAGATCCGCCGCATCAGTGAGCAGCCGCACCGCCCGGGCAGGGTCAGTCTCCAACAACACCTTCGCCACCGACGTCAACGCCCACGCCCGCGCTGTGCGATCACTGACCGTACGGGCGATCCGCTCGGCATAACCGGGATCACCCGCCGCAGCCTGCGCCATCTGCGACACCGGATCCCGCCCGACACCCTCAATCGTCTGGGCCTCACTGACCAACTGCTGCCCCAGCAACCCGTCCCGGGTCCCGACCGCGGCAGCGACCTCCACCAGCGCCCACGCCCGCGCCGTCGGATCCGGCACACCACGAGCCAAACCCGCCGCAGACCCCGGATCCACCGCAGCCACCGCCCGCAGATGCGTCCGGGCCAACCGGTCCGCCTCCGCATACAAGCGAGTGGCCCGCTCCGGCTCCGCGGCCGCCACCGCATCCCCCAGGAGTTCCAGCGCGTTCACCCGCGCCAACTCCCCGGGGATCTTCCCGATCACCTCTACGGCACGGTCCACACTCGTGGCCGCCACCACCAACGCCACCTCGGTCAACACCCACGACCGCCCAGCCACGTCATGAACCGACAGCGCAACCTTCTCCGCCTGATCGGGATCAGTGACCGCCACCGCCCGCGCAGCCGCCCCCACCACCTCCCAACCAGTCGCCCGCCCACTACCCCACGACCTCCTCACCCCGGTCCCACCAGACGACGAACTGGCCCTCGCACCGACCGACGGGCCGGTTCCAGAGTCTCCCGCCACCACGGCCGCCACCGGCGTCGGCCGCGGGACCCCTCGGGCACCAGCATCAACGAACCCGTCGCCGTCCCTCACCGCACCCGACCCCACCGGATCAGGCCCGGCCGGACCCGGTCCGGCCGGGGTGGGTCGGATCTGGTCCGTCGGCCGGGTGGGGATGGCTGGGCTGAGCGGGTGCGGGACGGGCGCGGGGTCGGTGAGGGCTCTGGCTGCGCTGATCGCGGTCCGCAGGCCAGCCCGGACCAGCCCGTCGCCGACCCCCGTGAGGGCGCGTTCGGCCTCGGCCAGCGCGTCGGCCGCCAGCCCAGGGTCCACGCCGTGCACGGTGCGGGCCAACTGTGTCAGCGTCGACGCCCTTGCTGCCGGGTCGGTGAGGTCGGCACCGATCTGCCAGGCCAGTTCCGCCAACCGTGCCCCCTCATCAGGGTCACCGTCCGCCACCGCCACGGCCACCTCGGCCAGCGCCTGCGCCTTGGCCGGCCCGTCCGGCAGAGTCTCGGCCAGGTCCGCGGCCTGGTCGGTCAACGCCTCCGCCCGGTCCGGGTCACTGGACTGCATCGCCGCCGCGACCACCGCCAACGCCCGCGCCCTACCCGCCGGGTCCACCACCCCCAGGGCGGCCGTCTCGGCCCGGTCCAGCAACACGCCCGCCTGACCCGGGTCCGCCGCCGCCAGGGTCGCCGCCGCCGACGCCAACGCACGAACCCGCGCCTCAGAATCAGCGACCCGACCCGTCGGCCTACTGTGTCCTGGGAAAGCCTGCGAGAACCAACGGGCAGCCTGCACCGGCGCCCGGCCGGCCCCGGTGTCCGCGCCCACCGTTTCCGCGCCGATCGCCCCCCAGTCCTGCAGGGTACGGTCACGCCCGTCGACCTCGTCCTCGTCGAGCGCGCTGTCGCTCTCGTCGACCTCGCCTTCGTCGACCGCGCTGTCGCTCTCGTCGACCTCGCCTTCGTCGACCGCGCTGTCGCCCTCGTCGAGCGCGCTGTCGCCCTCGTCGACCTCGCCTTCGTCGACCGCACTGTCGTTCTCGTCGACCGCACTGTCGTTCTCGTCGACCGCACTGTCGTTCTCGTCGACCGCACTGTCGTGCTCGGGTTGGTTCAGCGGCGTGGTCTGCGTGGGGTGCTCAGCGGAGGATGCCCCTTGATCCTGCAGGCTCTGCCCGTGATCGAGAGCACCGAGTTCGGCCAACCGTTCGGCGCGTCCGGAAACCGACACAGGCGGCCCGGTATGTCCCGGCGGGCGAAGGGCGGGGCGCTGGCTGGCGGTCGTGGATGGGCCGCCCGCGGTCGTGGATGTGCCGGCGGTCGCCCACCCGGTGTCGTCGTCCTTGCCGATCGCACCCCACTGCTGGACGCTGCGGTCTCGTGGTGCCACCCGCGGTGGCTGCGCCCCCTGCGAGGGACCTGCTGCGGCCACGCTTCCG
>DASTGO010000086.1:0-19740 GCA_035719045.1 Kineosporiaceae bacterium
ATCGACCTGATCGGGACGATCGGCCGGCCCGTGCTCGCCGACCCCCTACCGGCCCGCCGGGCCCGCTACAGCGCCCGCAAGGTCAAATCCCCGATCTCCCGCTACCACGCCCGACCTTCCGACGACACCCGACCCCTGGTCGCCACCGGCATCACCACCGTGACCACCCAGATCCAGCCCGCCGACCCGGACGGGAACGGCTGACTCCCGCATCACGATCGGCACGACGGCCATCATGATCGGCACGTCGGTCATCCCCGCAGCCGTTCCAGGCTCCCGCGGCGCCGGCCCACCCCGTCCTCCGCTTGTGGGTCATTTCGGTGCGATCAATAGAGTTCAGGCCATCAGGGCGAACCGCCGCGAACGGGGAGGGACACCGCTGCGGTGGCGCAGGCCATGGTGCGAGGCGAGAACTGAGGAGCTTGCTCAATGACGATCATCGTGACCGGTGGTTCGGGGCAGTATGCGCGGCTGGCGGTACGCCATCTGTTGCACCGGGTCCCGGCCGGCGAACTGGTGGTGACGACGCGCCGCCCGGAGGTGCTGGACGACCTGGCGGAGCGCGGCGTACAGGTCCGCCGGGCCGACTTCTCCGAGCCGGAGTCACTGCCGTCTGCGTTCGCCGGCGGCACGAAGATGCTGCTGATCAGCACGACGCAGGTCGGTCAGCGCGTGGCGCAGCACACCCAGGCGATCCGGGCAGCGGTCGATGCCGGTGTGCAGCACATCGCGTACACCTCCTTCATCGGCGCAGGCGCTGGAGGTGATTCCGCGGATCGCGCGATGGTGGTGGTCGACCACGCCGGTACCGAAGAGGTGCTGCGGGCGTCGGGCGCGGCCTACACCTTCCTGCGGGACGGTCAGTACGCCGAGGCTGTCTCCGACGTGATCGCCCCGCGGGTGCTCGCGGAAGGTCTGTGGGCCGCCGCGGCCGGCGACGGCCAGGTCGCTTTCGTCTCCCGCGAGGACTGCGCCGCCTGCGGAGCGCAGGTCCTGCTCAGTTCCGGTCACGAGAACAAGGCCTACGACATCACGGGTCCGCAGTTGCTGTCCTTCCGGGATGCTGCCGCCCTGGTGTCCGAGATCGGCGGGCGCCCGGTGGACTACGCCGTGATCTCCGACGAGCAGTTGTACGCGGCGTTCGACGCGATGGGTGTCCCGCGTCGGCCGGTGGAGGACCCGAACGTCCCGATCCCCTGGTGCAGCGACGACATGGTGTCGTTCGAACGGGCCATCCGGGAGGGGCAACTGGCAGTACTCAGCGACGACGTCCGCACCATCCTCGGGCGGGCTCCCCGCTCCCTCGCCGAGGTCCTGCGGGACCGGTTCACCGAACCCGCCACCACGGCGTCCGGCGCCTGACTGGCCGTCGGGCCCCTGACGGACCACGGGGTGGCGCGGTCGACGACCTCCGGCCGCGCCACCCCGATCACGCCGTCCGTCCCGGCCTGCTGCTCCCATCCTCCGCTCCCCGGCCGGCCGGGCCTCTCGACCGAACCTCCCGATCGAGTTCGGGCACCCTGACCGACGCGGTGAGCCTGTCCGCGTTTCGCCAAGATCACAGCGTCGTTACAGATGACAGGGGCTGTGCCGATCGAAGCGAAGCCTGACATCGGCGAACTCTCGCCAGGAACTATGCTCGCTACCGGCATGGCAGGAAATGCCATGCACTATCACTCGTTGTGTGTTAACGGTCATTTTCGGTGATTGCCGTCAAGTGCAGTGCTCGCCGTCAAGCGCAAAGGGGGCCACATCTCGTGGCAGTCACCACGACTCGGACGTGGCCGGGACGACGCGGCATCCGTGTCCGCATCCTCGCGATCGCGTGGATCCCCAGTCTGCTTCTCCTGGCAGGCGGGATCGCCGTCTCGGCCGTCCTCGCCTACCAGGGCACCCAGATCGCCAGGTTCACCGACCGGTTCAACGCCGACACTCCGGGGGTCCTGACGTTCTCCCAGGCGTTGATGACGGAACGCCGGGCCTCCGTCGTGTACCTGGCCGATCCCACGCACAACCGGGCGGCGGTGGACGCCGCGCGTCGTGACCTGGACGCCATCGCCGGCCCGGTGCTGGCCGCCACCCAGCAGCGGGCGGCCACTGACCCCGAGGTCTACTCGCAACTCGTCACTGACGGCACCCGATCACTCAAGGAACTGCCGGCCATACGGCAGCGGATCGACGCCCAGCAGGCCGGGCTGCTGGAGGTGGAGGACTTCTACTCCGAAGCCCTCGACGCCGTCGCCACCTCCCTGCACCTGATCGCCGGTGCCGAGCCCGTGCCCCAGGCGGCCGTCTCGTTGGCCGGCATCGTCTCTCTGTTCAAGGCCAACAGCATCTACCTCCAGGCCGATGAACTCGCCCTGGCCGCGTCCATGGGTCCCGGGCTGTCACAGGCCGAGTTCTCCCGGTACGCGCAGGCCCTCGGCGGCCAGCGCGCGTTGCTCGACGAAGCGCGGGTGTCCCTCGACACGGCCGGCGCCGTCCGCCTGGACCAGTTGCGCAAGAGCCCGGCCTGGCAGCGGCTGGAGGCCGTGCACAACACGATCCTGCTGCGTGGCCCCAGCCGTGGCGGACCGACGCAGGCAGCTCCGGGGCCGGCGGCCGACGCCTCCGGGGCGATGACGGTGCCGGACCGGACCACGCGCCAGACCCGGTCGGGTCGACAGGCCGCCGCCTCCGGCGTGCCGTCGGCCGGGGCGACGGTTGCGGCGGAGGGTGCGACGGGCACGCTGCCCAACCCCGCCGCCTGGAACGCGGACATGGTGACGGCCCTGCAGGGTCTCGGCGGTATCGGCACGGGTGCCGCACAGCGTGCGACGGCGCTGTCCCGCGACGCCGGGCAGTCACAGTTGGAACAGGCCGCCACGGTGGGGGCGGTGCTGCTGGTCATCGGGGTACTGGTGCTGCTGGTGACCACGTGGACATCCGGCCGACTGATCGGCCGGCTGCGTCGTCTGCGCGAGGAGACCCTGCTGCTGTCCCGGCAGCGGCTGCCCGGCATCGTGACCCGACTGCGCCAGGGCGAGCAGGTCGACGTCGCGGCGGAGGTGAGCCCCCTGGACCTCGGCGACGACGAGATCGGCCAGGTCGCCCATGCGTTCAACCAGGCACAGGAGACGGCGATCGCCGCCGCCGTGGGCGAGGCCGAGGCGCGTGCCGGGTTGCGGACGGTGTTCATCAACATCGCCCACCGCAGCCAGAGCATCGTGCACCGTCAGCTGAACCTGCTCGACCAGGCGGAACGATCGCAGGAGGACCCCGACCAGCTCGCCCTGCTGTTCGAGCTGGACCACCTGACCACCCGTGCCCGCCGCAACGCCGAGAACCTCATCCTTCTCGGGGGCGGCCAGGCCGGACGGCAGTGGCGCAACCCGGTCCCGTTGGTCCAGGTGGTCCGGGGCGCGATCAGCGAGGCCCGGGACTACGTCCGGGTGTCCCTGGGGGTGCTGCCGCAGGTGAACGTCGTCGGCGGCGCCGTGGCGGACATCGTCCACCTGCTGGCGGAACTGGTGGACAACGCGACCACCTTCTCCCCGCCGACCTCCCGGGTGGAGGTGCGCGGCAACGCCGCCGGGCGCGGCATCGTCCTGGAGGTCGAGGACCAGGGGCTCGGCATCGAACCCGAACAGCTGGAACACCTCAACAAGTTGCTGCACCAGCCGCCGGACTTCCAGGCGATGGCCTTGGCCGACGAACCTCGGTTGGGCATCTTCGTGGTGGCGCAGCTCGCGGCCCGCCAGGGGATCCGGGTCACCCTCACCCCCTCCCCGGCGTACGGCGGTACCAGGGCGGTCATCCTCATCCCGTCGGACATCGTCGCCACCATCGACCTGGATTCACCGTCCGCAGCGGAAACCACGACCGTCGAGCCGGTTTCGCTCGCACCTGGGCGGATCGCCGAGTACGCACCGTCCGGGGCCGTCGTGCCGGGCGTTGCCCCTCCGGACGCCTCGCTGCCTCACCGGCAAGCACCATGGCACGCCGACCCGGCCGTGATCCCCTCGGCGGATGCGCAGCCGCAGGCCCTGACCTCCGGTGGGGCACGTGACTCACACCCGGGTGAAGAGCCGTACGGCGGCAGCGAGCCTGCTGACGAGGACCGCCCACCGCTGCCACGGCGCGCACGGCAGACCCACCTCGTTCCGCACCTGCGCACCCCCTCGACGGCAGACCTGTCGCCGGATGCTCAACCACCGGCGGAACTGGACCCCGAGGTGGCACGCCAACGGCTGGGCGCCTTCCAGCGCGGGACCCGCCGGGCACGCGCGGACGAGCAGCCGCCCGAAGGATGAGTACGGGCCGGCAGGAACGATCGACGTGATGGCGCTGATGGGAAGGAACGACATGAAGGACGGCATCCACGAAGGTGGCCTCGGCTGGCTTCTGGACGACCTGTTGCGCAGGCTTCCCGGGGCCGATCGCGCCATTGTCCTGTCCGCGGACGGCCTGCTGATCGGCCGGTCCAGCAACATCAGCCGCGACGACGCCGACCAGCTCTCGGCCGTGGCATCGGGATTCCAGAGCCTGTCCCGCAGCACCGGACGTCACTTCGGTGGGGGCGACGTCCGCCAGACGGTGGTCGAGATGGAGAACTCGTTCCTCGTCGTCACCGCGGCCGGCACTGCGGCCTACCTGGCCCTGCTCGCCGGGGTGGACGCCGACATGGGCATGGTCGCCTATGAGATGAACCTCCTCGTCAGACAGGTCGGGACCTACTTGAGCTCTCGCCCCCGCGGTGACGTCCAACTGGCGGAGACCGGTCGAGACTTGTGACGCCCGAGCAGGAAGCCTGGTACGACGAGGAGGCCGGCCCGCTGGTCCGCCCCTACGCCGTCACTCGTGGGCGGACCCGGGGACCGCGGGTCGAGCTGCAGATGATCACTCTCGTCGTGACCGCCCAGCGGGTCACCCGTGAGGTCGCCGGACTCCTCGGGCCGGAACACCTGCAGATCCTCTCCATGTGTGCGAACCCGACGTCGGTCGCCGAACTGTCCGCCGGGCTCGGTCTGCCACTCAGCGTGGTGAAGATCCTCATCGGCGACCTCATCGACATGAAGCTGATCAGCTTCCGCTCCGCAGCCACCCCGGACCCTCACGTACTCCAGGCGGTACTCCATGGCATTCGTCGACTCTGAACCCGCCGTCCACGACCGTGACGCCGGTCTCGGCATCACTGCCGTCAAGGTGGTCATCGCCGGCGGCTTCGGCGTCGGCAAGACCACCCTCGTGGGCTCGATCAGCGAGATCACCCCGCTGCGCACCGAAGAACTCGTCACCGAGCTGAGCGAGGGCGTCGACAACCTCACCGGGGTGGAGGCGAAGAGCACCACCACCGTCGCCATGGACTTCGGCCGGCTCACGCTCGGTCCAGGACTGGTCCTGTACCTGTTCGGAACACCCGGTCAGAACCGCTTCTGGTTCCTCTGGGACGAGCTTTCCTCCGGGGCCATCGGTGCCGTGGTGCTTGCCGACACCCGTCGGCTCGGGGACTGCTTTCCGGCCGTGGACTACTTCGAGGGCCGCGGTGTCCCGTTCATGGTCGGCGTGAACTGCTTCGACGGCGGGCAGCCGTACACCGTCGAGGAGGTTCGCGAGGCACTCGACCTGGACCCGCGTATCCCCGTCCGGCTCTGTGACGTCCGCCGACGCGAGTCCAGCAAGGAACTGCTGGTCACCCTCGTCGAACACGTGATCTCGATGACGGTCACCACCTGATGCCGACCACGCCCTGACCCCTGGGCCGGGGGTGCTGCGGTCCGGCGGGTTCCGGGCGGTTCACCCGGTGGCCACCTGACGTGCGTGCCCTGCGAGCGGTAGATAGCCTGGCGTTCGTCGACGGGATTCCGTCGGCTTTTCGGAGGGGTCCAGTAGCGGGCTCGGCGTCTGCTTCTGTCCATTCGTGAGGATCCCTTTCCCGTCCATTTCCGGTTCGGTTCCGGCCGGCCTCGGCCGCAGTTCGCCGGCCTGTGCGCAGGGCCGTGCCCCCGCAGGTCGCCGGGGTGACCGGGCCAGGGTTCGGGCCGCGCCCGTGGCGGTCGGGGCTCCGGACGTTGGGCCTGGTCCGGCGCCGCCGCGACCGGGGGGGTACGACGGTGACGACATGTGGTGGGGGATTCGTCGCGGGAATTCGCGGTGCCGCCGCGGGAAAGCCTTGCCGAAACCATGCCGCGACCGGGATCCGCAGTCGGTGGAAATAGGTGACGGGAGTCTGGCCCGGCGAATCTGCGCACATGTGGAATTCCGTCACGGGCGCCTCGGACGGGTGCCTTCGGGGAAGGGATTCCCGTTCTCCGGCACCGCCCCGGCGGCGGCCCGCCAGGACTTCTGAGCGCCACGGTGATACCGGGAGGGGAGCGCTCAGGAGGCGGTTCACGGTAGCCGTGGACCGCATCGGGGGGAGGGCGGCGTGCGGCTGGGATGCCAGCGGGTCCAGTCGCACGCCGCTCCTGTCGGCCCGCGGCAGGCGGCCCGGGCGCGGGAACTCCGCGAGGGTGTTGCCGAGCGGCGCCACCGCGACCCCGGCCAGGACGATGGTCAGCGGGGAGGCGCCCCCGGTGGTCGTGGCCGGGGGGCTGAACCCGTGCCGGCGCTGACCACGACCCGATTGCGCCCGGCCTGCTTCGCCAGGTAGAGCGCGTGGTCGGCGCTGTCCACGGCGTCCCACACCCGGTCCACGACGGCATCGTCGGGGAGGGGACGGACCTCGAGCACTCCGATGCTCGCGGTCACCGGGCTCAGCCGCTGCTCGACTGCCCTCCGCAGCCGCTCGGCCAACTGCTCGGCCCCGCCGGCCGGCACCCTGGCCAGCAGGAGGAACTCCTCCCCACCGAGCCGGACCACCAGGTCGTCGGCCCGGACGTGCTCGCTGAGCAGTTCGCTGATCCGGCGGAGCAGTTCGTCACCGGCGCGGTGACCGAACTTGTCGTTGACCTGCTTGAAGTGGTCGACGTCGACCACGAGGAAGGCCAGCCGATGATCCAGCCGTGCGTGGCCGGCCCAACAGGTGTGGACGAACCGCTCGAGGCCCCGGCGGTTGGCCAGTCCGGTGAGGGGGTCGGTCATCTCACCGACCTCCGCCCGGTGCAGGGACTCCCGGGCCGCATCCCGCAGCCAGCGCATCAGGCCCGTGGTGAGGACCAGGATGAAGCCCTCACCGAGCATGGTGGCGGGGGCGGTGCCCGTGGAGCCGGCGCGCAGCCCGACCAGGAGCCAGACCGCGACCAGGACGGTCACGGTGTGCACCGCGACCACCGCCCGGCCGGCGCAGAACACGGCCGCGCTCAGGGACGGCAGGATCAGGATGAGCTCCATGCTCGTGGTCGCACCGGCCGGTTGGACCAGGGCGATGAACGCCGTGGCCGCGACGTCCACGAGCATCAGGCTGAGCAGGTAGCCGCGTTCGCCGAGTCGTTCCCGCAGCCGAAGGCTGATGACGCAGGCCACGGCGAGCGGCAGCAGGATCACTCCCCAACTGCCGGTGGTGCGTTCGTGGAAGGCGGTGGGGTCGATCAGGTGGGCGATCAGGCCCAGGGCGGCGCAGGCCACGGTCATCACGGCGACGTAGCGGGCCCGCACGTCGGCGAGCGCCCGGTCGTCGGTCAGCCGGACCAGCCACGGGCCGGCGATCCAGGGCCGGCGGTGCGGGCCGCCCTGGCCGGTCATGAGGCTCCCAGCGGTCGGGACGGGCAGAGGTCAGGGCCCGTGCGCCGCGCTGGACCCCGTGCCTGACCTCATCGGCAGGTCGGGCGCCCGACTGGAGTCTCTCCCGGGTGTCAACGCCGGCGGGTGACCACCCACGAGGTCCCCAGCCAGCTCGCGACGGTCCAGCCGAGCAGCACCAGGTACGAGGTGCCCACATCGTGTACCAGCCCGTCACTCAGCCCGGCCCGCACGACCACTGCCATGTGGTAGAGCGGCAGCACCTGGTGGGCGTCGGCCAGCCAGTCGGGCAACTGTGACAGCGGGAAGGAGATCGGCGAGAACAGCAGCACCACGAACACCAGCACGTTGGTGATGAGGTTGACCACGAGCGGGTTGCCGATCAGGTGCGCCATGGCCAGGCCGACCGAACTGCTCATCAGGGCGGTGAGCAGCACTGCCGGAACGACCGACGGTGAGACCGCCAGCTCGATCCCGTACCGCCAGCCGGCCAGGACCAGGGTGATGACGAGGCCGGGCAGGGCGCTCAGGGTGGCGACCGTCAGCGTCGAGGCGACCCCGGCGGACCGCGGGATGGGCAGCGACCAGACGAAGTCGAAGGTGCCGGCGGTCCGCTGCTGGCTGATCAGCCCCGGCAGCATGACCAGCCCGACCGGGATCAGGGCGGCCGTGGGTGCCCCGGTGACCAGGAACTGCACCGCCCGGGCGGGCAGGTGCGGGATGTAGAAGCCGTAGATCACCGCCGTCCCGGAGCCGAGCAGCACCTGCAGGATCACGGACATGGGCAGCCAGACCCGCTGGCTGGACAGGTCGAAGCGGAGCATCAGCAGATAGGCGCGCCACCAGCCCCGGGGCGTGGTCCGGGTGCGGCCGGCCGGTGCGGCGACGGTGAGGCTCATCCCCGCCTCCCCAGGGCCCGGACGGCGAGCAGCACGCAGGCCGCCGACCAGGCGGAGAGGACGGCGTAGGCGCGCGGGACGCCCTCGACCGGGGCGTCCGACAGTGCGGACCGCATCACCACCGCCATCGACTCGAAGGGGAGCACATGGTTGACCGCGGCCAGCCAGCCCGGCAGCTGCTCCGCCGGGAAAGCCACCGGGGAGAACCCGATCGCGACGAAGTTGAGCACCTGGGTGAGCATCATCGTGACCATCGGCTGGCTGACGACGTGGGCCAGCACCGCCCCGATGGCGGTGGCGGTCAGTGCGACCAGCAACACCGCGGGCAGCAGGCCGGCGGACGGATGCGGTGCGAAGCCGTAGCGCAGGTGGGCGGCCAGCAGGGTGGCGGCCATCGCGGGAATCCCGGCGGCCAGGGTCACCGTGAGCCAGGCGCCCAGGCCGACCCCGCGCGGGACCGGCAGCGAGCGGGTGAAGTCGTAGGTGTCGGCGATCCGCTGCTGACCGACCACCTGCGGCAGCAGCACCAGGCCGAGCAGGTAGAGGTTGATCACCGGGACCCCGGTGGACACGTAGAGCACGGACACCGGCGGGAGCGGCCCGGGCGTGAAGATGCCGAAGCCGAGGACCAGTCCGACGCCGGCGAGGACCTGGACAGCGACGATCACCGGCAGGAACAGCCGCAGGTTGGCCAGCTCCCAGCGCGCCGTCACCAGGTAGGCGTCGAGCCAGTAGCGCGGTCCTGAGCGGACCGTGGTGGGCAGGTCGGCGACGGTGCGGTCGGCGAGCGAGGGGGCGGTGACCACGTCAGCGCTCCTGTGCGGCGAGTTCGGCGGCGGCGTGACCGGTGAGCCGGATGTAGGCGTCCTCGAGGGTGGTGGCGCCGAGTCCGAACTCCTCGGCCGTGCCGGCCTCCACCAGGGCCTGCGCCCAGGCGATCGCCTCCCCGGCGCGGTCCGTGGTGATCGTCGTGATCAGGGTGTTCCCGCTGCGCACCTGCTGCTGTGCGAACGCCGGGGGAGCGGGCTCGGGCTCGTCCGGGCGCAGCATCACCTGCAGCCGCAACTGTTCGCGGGTGTCGGCCTTCAGGGCGGGCGGGGTGCCCTCGGCGAGCAGCCGGCCCTGGTCGATGATGGCCAGCCGGTCCACGGCCTTCTCGGCCTCCAGCACGTTGTGGGTCACCAGCACGACCGCGCTGCCGTCATCGGCCAGCCGGCGGACCTGCTGCCAGAGCAGCCGCCGGCGCAGCGGGTCGACGTCGTTGGTCGGCTCGTCGAGGATCACCACCCGGCCCGGATGCACCGCCACCATCGCGAAGCCGACCAGCCGCCGGACCCCGCCGGACAGCCGCGATCCCGTGGCCCGTCGCCACTCGCCCAGGTCCAGCGCCTCGATCAGCTCGTCGGTGCGGGCCCGGACCTGCGGGCGTCCACCTCCCCGGACGAGCCCCCCGAGCTCGATCGCCTCCGCGGCGCGCAGCGAGTCGATCGGCATCTGGGCCTGTGGCAGGTAGCTGCACAGCTGCCGGGCCACCCCGGGGGAGGTGACCAGGTCGTGCGGGCCGAGGCGGATCCGGCCCGAGGTCGGCTGCAGCAGCCCGATCACCTGCTTGACCAGGGTGGACTTGCCTGCGCCGTTGGGGCCGAGCAGTCCGTAGACCTCCCCGGGCTCCACCCGCAGGCTGATCCCGTCATTGGCCACCGCGCCGCGGCGGTAGACCTTGTGCAGGTCGGTGATCTCGAGGGCCCAGTCGGGACCCGCCGGGGCCGGGCCGGTGGGGACGCTCACGGGAGCGTTTCCATGTCGTCGTGGTCCACGGGCCAACCCTTCCCCCGGCCTCATGAAATGTCAAGATCGGGTTTCCACAACGAGAGGATCGGCTTGCTCATCTGGTACTTCCGGTCGTACGGCTCGGCGCTGCCTGCGGGTCACCGGCGCAATGGGGACAGCGGGGCCGAACGGGTGAGGCGTGAGGGCTAGGGTGGGCCCGTCGAACCGGCCACCGTCCGGCCCCCGGGTCCGGACCGTCCACCGGTCCCCACCGTTCACGGTCCTGGAGGGCAGATGCCTGCGCCGAGCCCCGGTTACTCCATCACGTTGCGTGTCGAGGCCCCGACCACCTCGGGTGCCACGGCCGAGTTGTCCGCCGCCGTCGGAAAGGCGGGCGGCGTGCTGACTGCCCTCGACGTGGTCGAGTCGCGCTATGACGGGATCGTCGTCGACGTCACCTGCAACGCGTCCGACGCCGACCACGCCGACGCGATCACCGAGGCCGTGGCCGATCTGCCGAAGGTGCGGGTGCGCAAGGTCAGCGATCGCACCTTCCTGATGCACCTCGGCGGCAAGCTGGAGGTGGTCTCGAAGGTGCAGTTGCGGCACCGTGACGACCTCTCCCGCGCGTACACCCCCGGCGTGGCCCGGGTCTGCCAGGCCATCGCCGCCAACCCGGAGGACGCCCGCAGGCTGACCATCAAGCGCAACACGGTCGCGGTCGTCACCGACGGCTCCGCCGTGCTCGGGCTGGGCAACCTCGGCCCGGCGGCGGCGCTGCCGGTGATGGAGGGCAAGGCCGCACTGTTCAAGCGGTTCGCCGACGTGGACGCCTGGCCGGTGTGCCTGGACACCCAGGACACCGACGAGATCGTCCGGATCGTGCAGGCGATCGCCCCGGTCTACGGCGGGATCAACCTGGAGGACATCGCCGCCCCGCGCTGCTTCGAGATCGAGGCCCGGCTGCGGGACCTGCTGGACATCCCCGTCTTCCACGACGACCAGCACGGTACGGCGATCGTCGTGCTCGCGGCGCTGACCAATGCGCTGCGGGTGGTGGGCAAGTCGCTGGACCAGGTGCGGATCGTCGTCTCGGGCGCGGGGGCGGCCGGCCAGGCGATCATCCGGCTGCTGCTGGGCCAGGGCGCCAGCGACGTGATCGCCTTCGACAGCCGGGGCGCGGTGCACGGCGGCCGGGTCGGCCTGGACCCCTTCAAGTCATGGATCGCGGCCAACACCAACGCCGCCGGCTTCACCGGGACCCTGCAGGAGGGCCTCGCCGGTGCCGACGTCTTCATCGGTGTGTCCGCCCCGAACCTGCTCACCGGCGCCGATGTCGCGACCATGAACGAGAACGGGATCGTGCTCGCCCTGGCCAACCCCGACCCCGAGGTGGACCCGCTGGAGGCGCAGCAGCATGTGGCCGTGGTCGGCACCGGCCGCAGCGACTTCCCGAACCAGATCAACAACGTGCTGGCCTTCCCCGGGTTCTTCCGCGGGCTGCTCGACGCCGGTGCGCGGGACATCACCGACGCGATGATGGTGGCCGCGGCGACCGCGATCGCCGATGTGGTCAGGCCCGACGAGCTCAACGCCAACTACGTCGTGCCCAGCGTCTTCGACCCCACCGTCGCGCCCGCCGTGGCGGCCGCGGTGAAGGCGGCGGCGCACGGGTAGCCGGCCCGGCCCCCGGTGATCACCCAGGCGCCGGCCCTGCGCAGGCCGGTGCGGGCGGCACTCGCGGGAGCGGCCGCGGCAGTGGTGGTCCTGCTGTTGCGCCGGGAGGGGTTGCTGGCGGGCACACCGGCGCTCGCCCTGGCGGCCGTCGGTGTGCTGGCCGTGCCCACCTCGGCGCAGCTGTCCCGGCGGATCCTGTGGGCGGGGTGCCTGCTGGCCGGCTGGCTTCCCGTGCTGTGGTGGTGGCCGTTGCCGACGGCTGGGCTTGGCCGGGTGAGCTGGCTGCTGGCCGGGCTGGCCGGGGGGCTGGCGGCCTGGGTGGCGGCCGGGCCGGTCCGGCCTCGGGTCGCCCGGCTGCGGCCGGGTATCGCCGCCGCGGATCTGGCCGGTCCCGCGACGGCACTGCTCGGGGCCTGGGTGCTGCAGGCCTGGTTGACGGTGTCGACGCCGGTCCAGGCGCTGGCCGTGCAGGCGGTGGCCCGCGACGGCGGTCCCCACTTCGCGATAGCCCTGGCGGTCCGGCGCGGCGGGGCTGCGGTCGCGGCCCTGCCTGATGCCCCGGACGGCTCGGCCTGGTTCGGCGCGGCGTACCCACAGCCCTTTCACCTGCTCGTGACCGCGATCTGCGAGGTCGTCTGGGGCCCGGTCGCGGGGAGCCCGGTGCAGGAACTGGTCCGCGAGACCCGGGCGGTGGCTCTGCTGCTGTGTGCCGGAGCGGGGGTGGTCGCGGCGGGGATCGTCTCCCTGCCGGTGCTGCGACGGCGGCCGGCGCCGGGGCTGGCGGCCGCCGGGGTCGCGGCGGGCTCCCTGCTGTTCGGGCCCGGGGCGCAGGCAGTGTGGCGCGGGCACTGGCCGTTCCTGCTCACCGTGATGGCGGGCATCGCGGACGTGCTGGCGGGACTGCAGGCCGGACCGCGGATCAGGCCGTTGCCGGTGGCGGCGGTCGGCGCAGCGGTGGTCGCGGTCGCCCACGGGTGGGGTCTGCTCGGCGCCGTCGCCGTCCCCGCGGCTGCGCTCGCGCTGCTGCCGGCGTCGCGGCGGCGGTGGCGGATGCCGCGGGCCACCGCCGCGGTCTGCCTGGTGATCGCCCTGGCCGCCGTGCTCGCCGCCCTGGACGTGCTGCGCTGGCTGAAGCCCGAGGACTCCGGCGCCCTGGCGTCGTCGCTGGGATGGGTGCAGGTCGAGCCCCCACCGGTGCTGGCCCTGGTGTTCGGGGGTGGCGTGGTGGCTGCGGCGGTCCTGCGGTACCGGTCCCGACCGCCGGCCCCCCGAGTCGGTGGGAGCCTGCTGGGGCCGAGACTGTTCTGGGCGGGCGCGGTCCCCGTGACCGGGACGGCGGCGGTGGCCGTCCTGCTCGCCCTGGAGATCCGCAGCACCGGATCCGTGGGCTACTACGGCGCGAAGCTGCTGGCCGGGGTGTTCCTGGTGACCGTCCCGGTGGTCGCCGTCCAGGTCGCCCACCTGACGGCGGACCTGGTTCCGGCGGGTGCCATCAGGGGGCGGACGGGGCCGGCCGGTGCACTGCCGCGGCGGCTGGCAGGTCCGGTGGCGGCGCTGGCGGCGGGTGTGGCCGCGGTGACCGGCTGCGCGGCGGTGGGTGGTGGAACCGCGGGACGTGACCAGTGGCTGGCTCGCCGGGATCATCCGGGGGGCCAGGCCGCCGACCTGCTGCGGGCTGCCCGGGTGCAGGACGGCAGGCCTTTCGGGACGGTGCTCTACCTGCCGGCGGGGCGGAACGCGAGCGGGGTGTACTTCAGCGACGGCTGGTTCACGGCGGTCACCGGCACGGCCAGCAGCCGCCGGGTGGGGCTGCCTGCGGGGCCCGACCCGGCCGCCTGGTCCGACCCGGGCCGGGTCGGCGGGGAGGTGGCCCAATACCTGCGGGCCGACCCGTCCCGGGAGGTGGTGACCACCCCGCAGGGGCTGGACCGGCTGCGCCGGGCCGTCGGCGACCCGTCCTTGGCGGCCCGGGTGGTGACCTGGCCGGACGCCTGACGGGACGCATGATCCGACACCTGTTCGCCACCGGGGCACCGCTGGAGCAGGCCGTAGGGTCGGCCCATGACGACCTTGTGGCCGCAGATCGCCGGGCTGTTCGGGATCGACGGGCGGGTCAGCCCGCTGCCGGGGGAGCGCAGCCGCAACGTCCTGGTGGACGGGCCGGGCGGCCGGTTCGTGCTCAAGGTGCACCGGCCTGCCGAACGGGTCGCCGCGGAGGCGGAGACGGCCGCGCTGGCCGCCGTCAGCGAACTGGAGCGGGTGCCCCGGGTGATCCGGACCCTGGCCGGGGCAGCACTGGCCGAAGTGACCCTGGACGGCGAGCCGGGTCTGGCCCGGGCACTGAGCTGGCTGCCCGGGCTGCCCTGGCCGCAGGCCTGGTCGGTGCAGCAGCCGGCCCCGGCAGCGGTGCTGGCGGACCTGGGCCGGCTGGTCGCCCGGGTGGACGCGACGCTCGCGGGGCTCGACGTCCCGGGACTGGGTGAGGGGCTGCACTGGAACCTGGTGCACGCCGACCGGCTGCGGGAGCGGCTGCCCCAGGTCGCGGACCCGCAGCGGCGCCGGCTGGCAGGGGTGGTCCTGGACCGCTTCGCCGAGCGGATCGCCCCCGCGCTGGCGCACCTGCCGCTGCAGGCGATCCACAACGACGCCGGCGAGGGGAACGTCCTGGTCGAGTTCGGGCCGGGGGGCGAGCCCCGGATCGGTGGCCTGATCGACTTCGGCGATGTCTGCCGGGCTCCCCGGATCTGCGGCCTGGCGGTCGCCTGCGCCTACGCGATGTGCGATCGGCCGGACCCGGTGGCTGCGGTGCTGCCGCTGGTGGCCGGCTACCACGAGATCACCCCACTGACGCCGGGAGAGCTGGCGCTGCTGACGGACCTGATCCGGACCCGGCTGGCGATGAGTGTCGTGATGGCGGGGTGGCAGTCCGCACAGGATCCCGGCAACCCCTACCTGCTGGTCAGTCAGGACCGGGTGTGGCCGCTGCTGGAGGTCCTGGCGGCGGCCGACGACGAGTGGGCACTGTTCCGCTTCCGGGACGCCTGCGGATACGAGGCCGACCCGCGGGCCCGGCAGGTCCGCCGCCACCTGTCCCGGACACCGGCTGCCCCCGTGGTGTGCGGTCGGCCGCTGGCGCAGGTGCCCCGGTACACGTTCGACTGGTCGGCGGGGACGGGCGCGGCGTCGTGGACCTCGCAGCGGCTGTTCGGGCGGCTCGCCGAGGTGGGTGCACAGGTCGGCATCGGCCGGTACCTGGAGGACCGCGACATCTACACCAGCGAGGCGTACGCCGGTGCCGACCCCACCCGGCGCAGGACCATCCACCTGGGGGTGGACCTGTTCGTGCCCGCGGGGTCGGCGGTGTCGGCGGCGCTGGACGGTGTCGTGCACCTGGCCCACGACAACGCCGCGCCGCTCGACTACGGACCGGTGGTGATCCTGGAGCACCGCACCGGTGACGGAACCAGGTTCTTCACCCTGTACGGGCACCTTTCCCGCAGCACCCTGACCAGGTTGGACGTCGGGCAGCGGGTGGCGGCGGGCGAGGAGTTCGGCACGGTCGGCACCCGGGAGGAGAACGGCGGCTGGGCCCCGCACCTCCACCTGCAGGTGCTGACCAGCCTGATCGGGATGGGCGCGGACGTTCCCGGGGTCGGGGCCCGTGACGGCCTCGGGGTCTGGCGCAGCATCAGTCCGGACCCGAACCTGCTGCTCGGCCTGCCGGAGGGGACCAGGGCCGACCCGGGGATGTCCACCGGACAGGTGGCGGCGGGGCGGGCGGTGCGGCTGTCCCGGGCGTTGTCCCTCAGCTACGCCCAGCCGCTGCGGATCGTCCGCGGTGAGGGCGCCCACCTGATCGACGAGTCCGGCCGGCCCTGGATCGACCTGGTGAACAACGTCGCCCACGTCGGGCACTGCCATCCCCGCGTGGTGGCGGCAGCGGCCCGTCAGCAGGAACTGCTCAACACCAACACCCGGTACCTGCACGAGGCGGTCGTGGAGTACGCCCAGCGCCTGACGGCGACCCTGCCGGATCCGCTGTCGGTGTGCTTCTTCGTCAACTCCGGGTCGGAGGCCAACGACCTGGCGCTGCGGCTGGCCCGGGCACATCTGCGGTCCCGGGAGGTGGTCGTCCTCGACCACGCCTACCACGGCAATCTCACCAGCCTGGTCGACGTCAGCCCGTACAAGTTCGACGGGCCGGGCGGCCAGGGACGGCCGGAGCACACCCACGTCGTGCCGCTGGCGGACCCGTACCGCGGGCGGTACCGCGCCGCGCCCGGGGAGCCGACGGACGCGGTGGCCGAGGCGTACCTGGCCGAACTGGAGGCGGTCCTCGACGGGGTGCCCGTGACCGGCCGGGGGCGGCGGCCCGCCGTCCTCCTGGCGGAGACGATCCCGGGGACGGCCGGCCAGGTGGTGCTGGCGGACGGGTTCCTGGCCGGGGCCTACCAGCGGGTGCGGGCGGCCGGCGGGATCTGCGTCGCCGACGAGGTTCAGACCGGGTTCGGCCGGGTCGGGTCGGGGTTCTGGGCGTTCGAGGAGCACGGCGTCGTCCCGGACGTGGTGACCATGGGCAAGCCGATCGGCAACGGGCACCCGCTCGGAGCTGTGGTGACCACGCCCGAGGTGGCCGCGTCGTTCCTCACCGGGATGGAGTACTTCAACACCTTCGGGGGGAACCCGGTCTCCGCGCGGGTCGGGCTTGCGGTGCTGGATGTGCTCGACGACGAGCGGCTGCCCGCCCATGCGGCGGCGGTCGGCGACAGGATCCTGACCGGCCTGCGCGGGCTGGCGGACCGCCACCACCTGGTCGGCGACGTGCGGGGGAGCGGACTGTTCCTCGGGGTGCAGTTGGTCGCCGACCGGTCGGCACGGACCCCGGCGGGGGCCGCGGCCACGGCGGTGGTGGAGGCGGTCAAGCGACGCGGCGTGCTGCTGTCCAGCGACGGCCCGGACCACGATGTGCTGAAGATCAAGCCGCCACTGGTGCTGTCCGAGGCGGACGCCGACCGGGTCGTGACCGCCCTGGACGAGGCCCTGGCCGAGGTGACCGACCGGGACTGAGCGGTCGGGACCCACGGTGGGGACCGGCCGGGCCCGCATGTCCCGGAGCGAGGGACTTGTGGCGGCTTGCGTCTGCGGCCAGGTTGTGATCTTCGCCGCATCGCTGAGGCGAACGGGTTCACCGGGGACGTCCGGACCCAGTGCCGGCGACCGGCCGCGGCTAGTGTCCGCGCTGTCGGACGGGCTTGCGTGGGAGGGCCTGATGGGGAACCGGGTGTTCAGCCTGGAGATGTCGGCCCGACCGGGATCCGGTGACCCGGTCCCGTTGCAGCGGGAGCTGTGGCGGATGCTGCGGGCCACGATCGGCCACTGGATCAAGTGCGACGAACTGGCTGACATCGGTCGCTACCTGGATTCGTTGCCCGGCGAGCCGGACTGGCCGAATTCCCCCTACGAACTGCAGTTCGCCCTGCCCGAGGACGCGATGGGCGCTGATGTCGCGGTCGGGCACTGGGTGGAACTCGCCGTCGGCGCCGAGTGGAGCCGGGTCTGCCGCCGCGCGGAGGCCCACGGGTTCACGATGTGCTCGCAGCGGCCCCCGATCTGGCCGGCGGACAAGTTCGTCACCCTGCGGGACAAGCTCTGGGCGCTCGGTTCGGGGGCGGAGGGCCCCGTGCTGAACCGTGGCCTGCTCCGTCTCACGCTGGCCGACCTGTCCGGGGCCGAGCAGCGCATCGTCGGTGCCGCACTGCGGGAGTGCGGCTGCCAGCCGTGCAAGATCCTGCGCCCCGACCCCCCGATGGCACAGACCCTGGTCCGCCTGCTCGGGGAGTCGGCAGAGGCCCGGCAGACGGTGCAGTGGTACCTGTCCCGGGCCAGGTCTCTTCCACCGGAGATGGCCGAGGCCGTCGCGCGGGTCTGCGAACAGGACCCTGCGGGCTGCTGGGGACTTGTCGACGCCGTGCAACGGGTGGCCGGCTGGGGGGGCACCCTGCGGATGCAGGGGAACGGTCTCGGCGCCACCACGGTGCGGCTCGCCTGGATGAGCGGCGGCGGAAGGGTTCCCGAGGGCGAACAGCCCGGTGACATCGTTCCCCTGCTGAAGGAGCCGTCCCCGCTGTGCGGCCTGGCGGCCGAGGTCGCCTCGACCCAGTGCCACGCCAGTCCCGACGCCGCGGCCGCCGAACTCGTCGGGCTGCTGGAACGCGAACGTGACCCGCGGGCCCGGTACCACGCCGTCCGCTGCATGTCGTCGCTGTTCCTGGTGGCCCGAACCATGCCCGAGGACGTCGAGGAAGCCCTGCGCCGCGAGGCCTCGCGTCCCGACGACCGCAGCGAATCCGTCGCGCTGGCCCGGGTGCTGGTGAACCATCTCAACGGGTCGGACCCCGCCGGCTGGTGACCTGGGCTTCCGGTGATTTGGGCAGCCGGTGACGTGGGATGCGGTGGTCGTCCGGCGGTTGCCCGACGGGCACCTGCCGGCGTACCGACCGTTCCCGGGCCTGCTCTCCGCCCGTCGGGCCCGTCCGTTGTCGGGGGACGGACGGTCGTGCGTCGGGACCTTGCGGAGACGTCAACTCACGCGGATGGGATTCGCCTGGTGACCTTGGCCCCGAGATCGGGCGGTGCCGCGACAGCCCCGGGGATGTCGGGTGTGGTCGAGATGGTGCGGGTTGTGGCGTTTCGGGTCCGGGCGGGTGGCCTGGGCTGGCATGGTGTGGTCTGTGACGGGGCAGGCCAGGGGCGACGACGGCGCTGGCCGGTTGGCGTCGGTGAACGGTCCGGGCCTGGCGCGGTTGCGGGAGCTGCTCGCGGGTGGGGAGGCGGTGGCGTTCCTCGGCCCGGGGGCGTCGGCACCGTTGTACCCGCCGCCCCGGGTGGTGATCGCGGGGCTGGTTGACGTCGCGGTGGGCCACGGGCTGGCCGCGGCGGAGGCGGCGACCTGCCGGGCTTTGGCTGAGCGGCGCCCGGATGGTGTGGTGGAGGTGCTGGCCCGCCAGTTGGGGGCTGCGCGGTTCCGGGAGGTGCTGCGCGAGGCGCTGCGACCTCGCCGGGACGAGGTGACGGGCTGGTCGTGGACGGCGGTGCAGGAACTGGTCTGCCGGTGCCGGTTCGCGGGTGTGGTGACGACAGGGTTCGACCCGGGCATCGTGGATGCCCGGATCCGGGTCCGGCCACGGGCGTCGGGGACGGGGTTCACGTCCTGGACCGATGATCTGGGGTTGGATCGGTGGCGTACCGGTGCGGTGTTCGCCGACGACGAACTGCCGGTGCTGTTCGCGCACGGGTACCACACCCGCCCGGACGAGGTCGTTCTGGCCGCCAGCGACTACAGGCGCGCGTACGCGGGGCGGCTGGCCCGGGTCCTGTCCGACATACTCGCGACCCGCAGCGTGGTGTGGATCGGGTTCGACTTCACCGACCACGCGATCACCAACGTCTTGCGTGAGGTCTCCGCCAGCTCTGGCACCCGGGCGGATCCGGGCCCGGCGATCCGGCATGTGGCGGTGATGCCGTGGGACCCCGCCGGTGGTGACGATCCCGGGGTGTTGGCGTCGCTGGCCGGTATCGAGTACGGCGCCGATCTCCTCCTGTACCCGGCGCCCGGCAGTGACGAGCACACCGGACTGGCCGGGCTGCTGGGCAGGTTCGTCGACCCGTGCCACCCACCCGCCGCACCATTGACCCCGATCGTCCCGGCCGTGGCGGGGCCGGCTTCGGCGGGCGA
>DASTGO010000087.1:0-33526 GCA_035719045.1 Kineosporiaceae bacterium
GGCTGCACGGCTACGCCCAGGGTGTCGGCGAGCAACTGCCGCACCCGCGGGTCGACGGTCCCGCCCCCGGCGATCCGCAGGGTCTGCGGAGCGGGACCGGGCATCGCCTCCAGAGCGTGCCGGACGGCGCCGGCCACCCCGGACAGTGCCGCCACCAGCAGGTCCTCCCGGGTGTGGGTCAGGTCCAGCCCGTCCCAGCGGGCCCGCAGCCCGGCGTCCAGGACCGGGGTGCGCTCCCCGGTCAGGTAGGGGACGAACACCGGCCCGGGGCGGGCGTCGTCGACGCTGTCCAGCACGCCGTACAGCTGGGCCCAGTCCACACCGAGGACGGCCCGCACCCAGTCCAGGGCGAGCCCGGCGTTCTGCACCGCGGCCATCGTGTACCAGCGGCCCGGCTCGGCGGCCCGGTAGAGGTGGGTGACCGGATCCGCCACCGGGTAGGCGGTCTCCCGCAGCCTGACCAGCTGGGCGCCGGACCCGACGGTGAGCTGGGTGTCCCCCGGCTGCAGCCCGGTGGCCAGCAAGGCAGCGGCGGTGTCCCCGGCCCCGGCGGCGACCGGGATCCCGGCCGGCAGCGCCAGCTCCGCAGCGACCTCGGCGAGCAGGACCCCGGCCGGCTCACCGGAGGTCCGCACCGACGGCAGCAGCTGTTCGGGGATGCCGAACCGGGGCAGCAGGTCGGTGGCCCAGCGGTCCGCCGGGACGTCCCACAGCAGGGTCGCGGAGGCGTCAGAGGGTTCGGTCGCGGCGACCCCGGTCAGCTGCTGGCGCAGCCAGTCCTTCGGCAGCAGCGCATGGGCGGCGGACTCGAGGACTGCGGGTTCCCGTTGGGCGATCCGGGCGAGCTGGGGTCCGAGCATGCCCGGGGTGATCGGGTTGGCCAGCCGGGCCCGGTCGGCTTCGGGTAGCTCGTACCAGGCATCCAACTGGTCCTGGGCGCGGATGTCGGCCCAGGTGAGGGCATCGCGGACCGGCCGGCCCCGGTCGTCGGCCAGGACCAGGCCGTGCATCTGCCCGTCCAGGCCGATCCCGGCGATCTCGGCCACGCCGTCCCGGACCGCCTCGCCGACCGCCGACCTGACCGCGTCGCGGGTGGCCGACCACCAGTCCCGCGGGTCGGACTCCGCAGCCCCCGGCTCCCGGCGGTGCAGCGGGTACTCCCGGCCCGCGCTGCCGTGCACGGTCCCGTCCGGGGCGACCACGACCACCTTGACCGCGGAGGTCCCGAGGTCGACGCCGAGCAGGGCCGGGGTGGACGCGGGCATCTAGTCGGACCCGAACACCTTCACCTGACTGATCGAGTCGCGGTAGGGCCCGCCGCCCCCGCCCGCCCCGAGGTTCGGCAGGGAGGTGAACCAGACCAGCACGAACCGGGTCTTCACCGGGGTCTTCGCGGTGAGCGTCACCGTCGTCGAGGTGGCGGCCTGCTCGGCGACGACCGTGAACCCCGGCGGGGCCTGCTTGGCCATCGGCGGCACCGCGGCCACGCCCTGGTCCGCGGCACGTAGTTCCAGGACCGCCTGAGAACCGTCGCCGCCCCGGTCGTTGCCGATCTGCACCTCCACCCGACTGACCGTCTTGACCGAGCCGAGGTCGTAGATGATCCCGGTGCCCGGCTTGAAGGGCATCAGCTTGGGTCCGTCGAAGTAGCCGGAGGTAGTCCAGGCCTGCCCTGTGCCGGTGAGGGTGTTGCGCACCTGGCTGGCGTGCTCACTGCCGGTGCTGGCGTCCCACACCGAGGCGTCGGCGATCTTCAGCAAGTTCGCCGGGGCCGTGGTCGTGGCGCTGGGGGTGGTGACCGACTGCTTGGTGGCCTGGTGATTCTCCTTGGGCAGCAGGCGCCAGCCGAGCAGGCCGAGCCCGGCGACCACGAGCACCGCGACCGCGGCCATCGCGATCCACCGGGTGCCACCACTGGAGCCACCGGGTTCAGCGGGCAGCGGGATGCCCCCCGGCCGGGTGCCCGGACCGGGCGCGCCGTGCGGACCGGGGGCGCCGTGCGGACCGGGGGCGCCGTGCGGACCGGGCGCGTACTGCGGGTCCGTCCCGTAGCCGGGGCCGTGCGGCGCCGGGCCGTACCCGGGCGCCCCGTACTGCTGGGGGCCGTACCCGGGCGCCCCGTACGGCTGGGGACCGTACTGCTGAGGGCCGTACTGCTGGGGGCCGTACCGCTCGGGGTAACCGCCCTGGTAGTCCGGCCCCTGGTACTGGTACTGATCCGGGTAGTCCTGCCGGTAGCCGGGGCCGGCGTAGCCCTCGTGGTAGCCGCCGGGATAGCCGGGCCGCGGGTAGCCGGCCGCCGGGCCCGGGGGGCCCACGACAGCGGTCGGAGCCATCGGGTACTGGGGTGGGGTCTGCGGCTGCGGGCGGGACCGGCGCAGCCCGGACAGCGCCTCGACCGCCTCCTCACAGGAGGCCAGCGGCAGCCGCGGGACCGCGGCGGTCTCCTCGTCACCCTCCCCGGGAGCCGGCGGAGGCGCCGCATCCGGCAGCGGGATCCCGGCGGACAGCAGCCGCATCGTGACCGAGTCGACGTCCGGCGGGACGTCCCGACGCAGGCCGGCCGGGGTGGTGGGCCCGAGGGAGTCCTGCGGGGCGGCCGCCAGACCGTACCCCTCACCCCACGGCCAGTGCCCGGTCAGGCAGGCGTAGAGCAGGGCTCCGATCCCCCGGACGTCGGCGGCCCGGGCATCCTCCGGGGACGCCGGGACCAGCCCGGACAGCGTCGCCTCCAGCCGCAGGCCGTGGATCTTCACCTGGCCCGACTCGGTGCGCAGCACGTTGTGGGGATCCAGCCGCTGGTGGGTGAGCCCGAAGGCGTGCGCCGAGGCCATCGCCTCCGCGACGTCGACGGCCACCGCGACCGCCTCCCAGCTCGGCATCGGCCCACCGGACAGCCCGCTGGCCAGGTCGACCGCGTCGGTTAGCCACTCCGTGACCACGTAGGCGGAACTGCCGTCGTCGACCGCGTCGAGCACCTGCACGAAGCGGGTGTCCGGCACCGCGGCGGCCAGCCTGGCGGCGGACAGCACCTCACCGGTGGCCGGCGCTCCCGAACTCATCAGGTAGACCGCGACGGCCCGGTTGAGCTTCTCGTCCAGGGCCTGCCAGATATCGGCGTCACCCGTGCTCCGCAACTGCCGCTGCAGCAGGAAGCGGCCGGCCAACCGGCGCACCGGGGGCGTGGAGGACGCGGACGCCGATGGTCCCGTCGCCGACGGATCAGCCTGCTGGACCGTGGGCAGCGCGTCCTCAGCGGAGGCAGGGGTGATACCCCCAGAGCCGGACGACCCCGCAAACGACACGTCACTCCTCTGGTCCGACACGACGTCCACACCCTGGCGACGCCGGCGACGCCGGGCGCGGACAGGCCCATCCTAGAAGGTCACGCGCATCCCGCCCCTTCCCGCCGGGCGAGTGCGGCCGTACCGGTGACCGGATGGACGACGCAATCCCGCCCCCACGCAGGATACGTGACTGTATGCAGTTGCCTAACTACTCTCAGCAATGATGTTTCCCCTCGACACCCACCCCCTGCCGGTACCGCCGGTCCCGCTCCCGTCGGCGTCGGCTCCCGGTGCGCTCCGGCCGGAATGCGTGACCGACGAGCCCCCGCCGGGGCCGCCGCCGGACGGTTCCGGTCCCGGCCGGGCCGGGGCCCGGCAGCCGGAGCCTCCCGGGCTGCTGGACGCCGACTGGGCGGCCACCAGCCAGGTGACCCGGCTGCTGTGCGCCACGGCCCACCTGCAGGGCGACTACGCCGAGGAGGTCATCGGCCAACTGCTCGACCCGTCCTTCACCGCGATCGCCCCGGCCTGGGGACTCGATCCTGTGGCGCTGGCGATGCACGCCAAGGACTCCCAGGCACGCCGCCGGCATCGCGACCGCAACCTGCGTCACTGCCTGGCCACGATGGTGGCCACCCCCCTGCTGGTGCTGTCGCTGTACGTCGGGCAGGCGTTGTCGCCGTTCAGCGCCGCCCTGGCGATCATGGCGGCGAGCCTCGGTGGGCTGATCGCGGCGTGGATGATCGTCTTCGGGCACTACGAGCAGGTCCGGATCTCCGCCCTGGAGTCGATGGACGCCCGGATGCCACCACGGCAGACGGCTCCGCAACTCGACGCGGGAACCATGGAACGGCTGCAGCAGCTCGCCGAGGGCAACGTCGTTGTCTTCGGCGGCTACCAGCCCTTCATCGGCTGCGGGGTCCCCCTCGACTCCTGGACGATCTGCATCGACGTGGAGCCCGCGCCCGGTCCGGCCGGATCACCGGGCCGGATCGTCCCCTTCGACGCCCTCGACCTGCATCGGCACCTGCTCCGGGTGATCCCGCCGCAGACGCCCGGCGACCTCTGGGCCAGCTCGCGGCTGTTCGTCAACGGCAGCGCCGCCGGCTCGGTCCCGGATCTGGTCCCGGCCCCCTCCGAGCCGGATACCTGGCCGGCCACCCGGCTGCCGGACGAGGTCCTCGACCGGTACACCCGCAAGCCGTCCCAGGCGGCCCGGACCTATGTCTGCCTGGTGCAGCCGGCCTGGGGCGGGGAGCTCGTGGTGTCCACCCTGACCCGGGCGGAACTGGCCGGCGGGAAGCTGTTCGTCGAGGGGCGCACCCATGCCCTGCTGCCGCCGAAGGCGACCTTCCGCGAGGTGAAGTGGGTGCCGAAGCAGCCGCGCCGGGCCTGGATCGCGGTGGCCCGGGCTGCGTTGCCGGTGACTGTTCCGCTGCTGCTGGGCAGCTTCCAGCGCAAGCTCGACCTGATGAAGGGCACCCGCCGGTTCCTGCGCAACAGGGAGAGGATGCGCCGGAAACTGCGGGAAGGGCATCCACTCAACTACGGCGCGAGCAGCACGCTGCGCGAGGACTGTGCCGCGGCCGGCGAGCTGAAGTACTACGCAACCGTCGACGAGGTGCGCTCCTTCATGACCCTCAAGCGGCAGATCCTGGTGGCCGTCGACAGGTTCCTCGGCATGCACGGACTGGCGACCGACGAGTTCCGGCGGCAGTCCGAGGCCACCCTGCACGAGACCACCGTCCACCTGCACGACCTGGCCGCCTCGGCCGACTCCTTCGGGCCGCGCAACACCGTCACCGTCGGGACGGGCATCACCCACGGCTGACAGCGAACCCGAGTTCCGCGGCGGACCGGTTTCCGTACGGCGGCGCCGCGGTCAGGAGCTGCAGGGTCAGGAGGCGGCGCGGGCGTCGGCGGGGGCCTCCGCGAACTCGACCGAGCTCGGGCCGGTCCCCAACCGGGCCGGACCGGCAGCCGGCGACACACGCCATCGGGACCATGGCCCCTTGCTCGCGCCGACAGCAGGCCGCGGGACCTTCCGAGGGGCTGGTCGCCGGTCGTTCCGACTACATACACTCGGCGTTCATCCCGATGGAGGGCATGAGAAGGGCATGAGAACTGCGCACGCCCTGATGGCGCCCTGTCGGCCGTTACCCCCGGCGCTGGGACGAGCGGCTACGGAGCGTGTCATGGGACGGCAGGACGTTTCACTCGAGGTCGAGGCGAAGTACGACCTCGACGCCTCCGTCACACCCGCCCTGGACGCGCTGCCCGGCAGCAGGACCGTCACCGCGCTCGAGAAGGCCGGGACCCGGCGGCTGTCCGCGACCTACTACGACACGCCCGGCCTCGACCTGCTCCGGCACGGGATCACCCTGCGCCGGCGCACGGGGGGCACCGACGCCGGCTGGCACCTGAAGCTACCCGCCGGGACCGGGCGGCTGGAGGTCCACCGACCCGCCGGACGGTCCGGGGCGCCCGTCCCCGCGGAACTGACCGCACTGGTCCGGGCCGTGCTGCGCGACCGGGTCCCCGAGCCCGTCGTCCGGCTGCGCACCACCCGGGACGTGACCCGGGTGCTCGGCCGCGACGGTGCGGTACTGGCCGAGGTCGCCGACGACACCGTCACCGCCGAGGCACCCGGCGGCAGGGCCGAGTCCTGGCGCGAGGTCGAGGTCGAGCTCGTCGCGGGCAAGCCCCGGCTGCTGGCCACGGTCGGGGACCTGCTGCGGGCGCAGGGGGCGACCCCGTCGCGGTACGGGTCCAAGCTGGCCCGGGCCCTCGACGGACGGGTGCCCGCCGAACCGGTCCCCAACGCCCATCGCGGACCGCGGCGCGGGGCCGGTGCCGGAGACGTCGTGCTCGGTCACCTGCGTGCCCTGCGGGACGAACTGCTGGCCTGCGACCCCCTGGTCCGCCTGGACGCCCCGGACGCCGTGCACCGGATGCGGGTGGCGACCCGGCGGATGCGCAGCGCCCTGGCCTCGTTCCGGCCGCTGTTCACCCCGGACTCGGCGGTCGCGCTGCGGGAGGAGCTGGCCTGGCTGGCCGCGGTGCTCGGGGCGGCCCGGGACGCGGAGGTCCTGCGGGACCTGCTCGGCGCCCAGGTCGAGGCGCTGCCCGCCGACCTGCGGCACGGACCGGTCGCCGAGCGGATCGCCACCCAGCTCGAGCAGGCCTACCACACCGCTCACGAGGAGGCGGTCGCCGAACTCGACGGCGCCCGCTACCTCACGCTGCTGGTCGCGGTGGACGCTTTCGTCGCCGACCCGCCGTTCGCCCGGCCCGCCCGGCGCCCCGCCGACCGGGAACTGCCCGCCCTGCTCGCCCGGACCGTCCGGCGGGTCACCCGCGAACTGGCCGCGGCCCGGGCCGAACCCGGCCTGCCCGAGCGGGAGTTGCGGTCCCATGAGGTGCGCAAGGCCGCCAAGCGGGCCCGGTACACGGCCGAGGCCCTGTCCCCCCTCTTCGGCTCCCCCTCCCGGGACGTGGCCCGGCGGATGCGCCAGGTGCAGGAGACCCTGGGCTCCCACCAGGACAGCCTGCTGGCCCGGGACTGGCTGCTGGCGGCGGCCTCGAGGGCCCAGGCCGCGGGCGAGCCGACCTTCACCTACGGCTTCCTGCACGCGCGGCAGTGGCACGGCGACGGGGACACCGACGCCAACCTCGCCGCCGCGGACGCTCTGCTCCCCCGGTCCGCCACCCGGTGGCCGCGCACCAGGCGTCGCTGACCGCCGGGGGGCACGGCTCGGACGGCCTGCGTCCGGCTGCGCCAGGTGACGGCGACGTTTCGCCGACGCCCCCACGGTTACAGCCGACTCCGCCCGGTTACAGGTAACCGCACCCTGCGGACAAGACCGCCCGGCGGGGCTACGGTCTGCAGTGCGGACGCGCCCTCACCGGGCCCGCCCGCACCAAACGTGCCGGCAGGCCCGGCCCCCGGCTTCGTGCCGGGAGCCGGGCCTGCGCCGGAGCCGGTCCGTCACGTCGCCACCGTCCCGCTCGGAGGCGCCGTGACCGGGGCCCGGCGGGCCGTCCCGAGCAGATGCGGTCCGGCCGGTGCGGTCAAGGCCGTCGACGCCGACCACACCCGGCGTCTGCCCTGCCAGGCGAACCCGGCGGACTCGATCGCGGCGCCGGTGTCCCGCGCGGTGTGACAGCCGCCCAGCAGCCGCGGCCAGCCGGCCAGGTCCACCAACCGCTGCCCCAGGCGCCCCACCGGATGGTCGGCGACCACATGCTCGAAGACGCGCAGTTCCCCGCCGGGACGCAGCACCCGCCAGACCTCCCGCAGGGCCACAGCCGGGTCGGGGACGCTGCACAGCACCTCCGACAACACGACGGCGTCGGCCGTGCCGTCCGACAGCGGGAGGCGGCCCGCGTCCCCGTCGAGGACCTCGACCGGGATCAGGGTCTCGCTGGCGGCAACCTGGGCGGCCCGCCGCGACTGCGGATCCGGCTCGATCGCCACCAGCCGCCGGACCGCCGGAGGGTACCGGTCGAACAGCCGGCCCCGGCCGCAACCGACCTCGACCACGACGCCGCCGACCCCGGCCAGCAACTCCTCATGCAGGACGGCGAGCGCAGGGTCCGGCCGGCGTTCCGCACGGCGCTGCAACCACCTCAGGACGACGGTCACGGCCGCGCAGTCTGCCACCTCACACGTCCCACACTGACCCTGCCCCACCCCGCAGTCGTTCCCCGGCTCTGCAGGCTTCGGGTTCAGCTCTCCTGCGGGGCCTGGATCAGGGACGGAACCGGGTCGATCGGCGTGAGCGTGCCGAGCGCCCGCTCCACGAGCCGGCCCGCCTCCAGCAGGGTGTGCTCGTGGTAGCGCTCACCGATCAGCTGGACGCCCAGCGGGAGACCGCGGCCACGTCGGCGCCGACCCCTTCGGAGCCCGGGTCCCACGCAGACCGCGACCCTCAGCCGTGGCGGGAGGGGCAGCAGGGCCGGGGCGGGCACCCACTGCCAGGGGATGGCACCGACCCCCACCGATCGGATGATTCCCTGGCCGATCGAGACAGATCGGTTGCCGACCGTTGCCTCACCCCCGCAGACTCATGACGAAGGGGCACAGCATCGTCATGACACCTTTCATCGTCATGACACCCTTCGCCGGTGGGAGGCTGAGGTGGAGGTCCGCGATCGGCTGGAACGTCTGCGCCGCAGGGCGGAACTGGAACAGCGGCTGCTGGCCTGCCAGGCGCAGATCCGCCCCGGAGCAGCGGTCGGCACCGCTCGCTGCGACCGGTCACCGGCCACGTCCATGGACCGGGACGTCCCGGAGCCCTGGGGACCGGGCCATTCCGGCGCCGAGCCGGTCGGCCCTCCTCCGGTCCGGTCCGCTCTCGGCACGGCGAGCCTCCCCTCACCGCGCCCCGGTGCCGTCCGCCAGGACGGAGCCAGGGACGCCACGGCCCCGACCGGCGGCCCCGCCCCCGACGGTGGCCATACTCCGGACGGCAGGGCCCGGCACGACCCGGAACCCCTCGACACAGCATCCGAGCCGGAGCGGCTGGCGCCGATCGTCTACGAGATCCTGGCCACCCTGCGCCCGGTGCTGCGACGGCACCCCGGCCTCACGATCGGGGTCTGGCCTGCGGGAACCCCCACGGATGAGGCGGGGACCGCGGTCAGGTTCTCGCTGAGCGCGAACGACGAACTCGCCCTGCACCTGCCCGACCTCGACCCGGTCCCGCCGGAACCCGCACAGTCCTCGTAACCCGACCTCGACCCGGTCCGACCGGAACCCGCACCGTCCTCGTGGCCCCGGCCCCGGCGGTCAGGCCGGCGGCCGGTCCACGCGGCCACCGGCCGGTGCGGGTGCGGGTGCGGGTGCAGGTGCGGGTGCGGGTGCGGGTGCCGCAAGGGTGTCGGCGACCCGGATCTGGTTGCGGCCACCGCGTTTCGCCGCATATAGGGCCTCGTCCGCCACCCGCAACAGATCCTCCGGCGAGGTCCCGCCGTCGGGGTGACAGGCGATCCCGGCACTGAACGTCACCCCGGTGGGGTTCTGCGGGCTCGGTACCGGCAGGTCGGCACAGACCCGAAGCCACTCCTCGGCCCGGCGGGCGGCGACTGAGGCGGGAGCACCCGGCAGCAGGACCACGAACTCCTCTCCGCCGTAGCGGGCGATGGTGTCCTGCCCCCGGGCACCCACGCTAAGGGTCCGGGCGACCAGGCGCAGCACCTCGTCGCCGGCAGCGTGGCCGTAGCGGTCGTTGACTCTCTTGAAGTGGTCGAGGTCGATCAGCACGACGCTGAGCGGACGCCCCGCCTCGCGGCAGCGCAGCAGGTGTGCGGTCATCTCGGCCATCAGGTGGCGGCGGTTGTGCAGGCCGGTGAGCGGGTCCCGCACCGCCTGTTCGGACAGGGTGCGCTGCAGCTCCTCGATCACCGTCAGCTGTTCCCGCAATCGCTGGTTGGCCCGCGTGAGCTCGGTGATGTCCCGGCAGACGATCACATGCCCGATCGGTGTTCCGCGCCGGTCGGTCAGCGGGCTGACCCGCACATGCAGGCTGACCGCATGGTCACCGAGATCGAGCGAGAACTCCGCGGACTCCCCGGAGGCGACCATCGACACCCCGGGCGGCATGACGTCCGTCCACCGGACACCGACCAGGCTGTCCGGCAGTTGGGGCCGAGCCGCCCGCAACAGTCGCTCGGCGGCGGGGTTGAGATCCAGCAGATGCTGCTGGGAGTCCAGGACCAGCAACGGATCGGTCACCCGGTCGAACACCAGGCCCCTGGCGACCGGGCTGTAGCGCAGCAGCCCCTGCCGCCGGACGGTCCACCATGTCAGCGAACTCAGCGCGATGAACCCGAAGACGGTGAGGTCGGTCTGCCCGCCGCGCGCCGAACCGGCCAGGGTGATCAGGTTGAGCCCGGTGGGGAAGGCCATCCCGATCAGGATCGGGATGGCCTGACGCCGGAACAGGACCGAGGCATGGCGCCACTGCCGCAGCAGCAGACCGATCGACCAGCAGAGCAGACCGTAGCTGTACGCCGCGTGGACCCACAGGGCCGGACCGCCGGCGGTCTGCAGCAGGGAGGGGTGCCCGGTCTGGGTCATCCTGCTGAGCACCAGCCGGTGCCACGGGTTGGTCGCCGCGAGCAGGGTGATCGTCAGCGGCTCCACGGCGAGCAGCACCCAGGTCCGCGGCCGGAAGCGCACGGCGCCGTCCACCAGGGTACGGACCAGCCAGTAGAACCCGACGACATTGACCGCGACCCCGGGGAAGATCGCCAGGTGCCACCGACTCCGGACAGCCAGCGAGGTCAGGCTCGCGGCCACGGACTCCACCAGCGCCCACTGCGCCAGGGCGAACATGCACAGGGCCAGCGGGGACGCAGCGGGGATCTCCCGGCGCTGCCGCAGTGCCTGCAGGCCCACAATCGCGCAGACCACGACCCCACAGAGGAACAGCAGCGCATACGGCTGCCACTGCACCACTGCCCCTCCCCTGGGCCGGCCGCCGCGTCCGCCGCCCGGGCACGGGTGTACGGGCACCTCGACAGGCACCCTTCCTCTTGTCGGCAGGGCGGGAGCAGATCCGAACCCCTTGTGTCGCACCGACACCTTCCCAGGCCCCGGACGCGCGGCCCGTCCGACACCTGCGCGCGGATGGCCCGCGCCACCGGGTGACAGGACCGTCCACAGGCCGGCGACCACCCTCGGGCCGGCCCCAGATGTCGGAATCGGCCGACCGAGGCCCGGCTGCTGCTGCGCCGGACCGCGCCCGCCGAGGCCTGACCCACGGCACGCAGGGCAGCACGCCGACACGGGAACCCCTGGCGGGTCAGGCGATGTGGCGCAGCGTGCGGCCGGCGATCCCGATACTCACCGACTGACCCCAGGTGGCCGTGAGCCGGTCGGACTCCAGGCCGTCCCCGAACACGACGAGGGCGTCACAGCCGATGGTGACCCGCAGAGCCTGGCCCGGACCGAGCCGGCCCTCGGTGTGGTCGACCCCGGTCGCCGGTGATGGCCATGCCTCGCGGACGAACCAGACCAGTTCGGGGACGGCGGGTTCGGGCAGTTGCAGTGTGCTGCGTCGTTCCCGCCAGATGGAGCGGCACCAGCCGGAAGCACCCGTCCCCGTGCCGATGATGATCCCGGACGAGGACTGCGACTCACTGATCCCGTGGTCGGCCGTCAGGGTGTACCGGGAACTCTGGTGTCCGGCATGTCCGAGGTAGATCTCGTTGAGCGCGGTGAGTTCCTGACCGTCGTCGCAGGTCGCCGTGACCATGGTCCGGTGGGTGACGGCGGCCGCACCACCGGCGGCGGCGGGGAGCAGAGCACCCAGGTCCGCCGGACCGCGGGTGACCAGCACGCCCGGGTTCCGTCCGGGTTCGGGGTCGATGCCGACGACCGGCTGCCCGGTGAGGTACTTCGCAAGGTTGGCCACCAGCCCGTCCTGCCCGACGGCGACCACGATGTCGGTGGGCTCGAACAGGAAGCGGTCCAGGTCGCCCCGTTGGACGTCCCCGCGCCGCCAGCCCGTGGGGACGGCATCGGCCGCCGCCCGCAGCGCGAGGTCGAGGGCGTCGTGGCGGGCCTGGACCTCGGCCAGGGTGCGGCCCCGGCTGCGCAGGAAGAACTCGGCGTGGCGACGGGTGCCGTGCCTGCGTTGCAGTTCCGTCAGTTCGGACGGGCGGTGGACGATGACCACCCGGGGCGGCAGCGTCATCGCACAGTCCCCTCCCGCCCGTCAGGGATGGCGCGGTCGTCCGGCCGGACCAGTTGGGTGAGCAGTCCGGTGAGCAGGTCCGGCGTCAGGGTCAGTGCACCGATCTGGGGCAGGTTCTCCGCGGCGTCGCGGGCCGCCAGCGCCAGCAGTACGCGCGGATCAGTGTGCTCGTAGGCGGACATCCGGGCCCGGGTGGCATCGGCCTCCGCCGTCCCCACGGCGCGGATCGAGTCGGCCCGCGCGACCGACCGCAACCGCTCGTGCTCCGCCTGCGCCTCGGTCTCGATCCGTTGCGCCGCAGCGACTTCCGTCGCCCGACTGCGAGCATTGGCGCCTTCCTGGGCCACCAGGCGCTCTTCCCGGACGGCCAGCTCGATCCTCGACTGCAGCTCGTTCTCGCTGATCGCCCGTTCGCGCTCGACGGCCAGGGCGCGGCGCTCGTACGTCGCACGGTCGGCCTCCTGCTGGACCCGTTCCCGGGCAGGGGTTTGCAGCGCCCGTTCCAGGTCCGGCTCCGCGCGGATCGCGACCACCCGCACCCCGACGACCCCGATGCCGATGTCTCCCAGCCGGAGGTCGTCCTGCAGTCCTTCGGCGACCCGGGACCGCACCGCGTCCGCGCCGCCGGCCACGGCGCGTTCGAGCGGCATCGTCGCCAGCAGGCCCAGGGCGTGCTGCTGCGCCAGCTCGGTGACCAGCAGGGCGACCTGGTCCAGGGGCTGTCCCCGCCACAGCCCCTGGTCCGGGTCGATCGAGAAGTCCAGCCGGGTCGCCGCCAGGCCCGGGTCGGTGAACCGGTACCCGACGGTCAGTTGGACCGTGACGTCCTGGAAGTCCTGGGTTCGGGCGTGGAAGAGCAGCGGCAACTCGCGGTCGTCCGTGGGCACCTCACTCAGAACCGCGGTCAACGCCCGGAACCAGAACGACTCCCCGGCGCCCGCCCGCCGGACCTGCCCGCCCCGCACCTGAATGACGTGGGCGTTCGGGCCGCCCCGGTAGTGCCGGAAGAACCCGATCCTGGTCACGGTCGACCTCGTGGTGCTCACGGTCCGGGACGACACGCTCCAGGCCCTGACCGTCCGGCGACGGGAGGCCCCCTTCCGCGACTGGCCCGCACTGCCCGGCGGATTCGTCCGGCCCGACGAGACCCTGGATGCGACGGCCCGCCGGAAGCTGGGCGAGGAGACCGGACTCCAGGCACCCGGCCACCTCGAGCAGCTGGGCAGCTACGGCGACCCGGGACGCGATCCGCGGATGCGCGTGATCACCGTGGCCTATCTCGCACTGGCACCGGACCTGCCGGCACCGCAACCGGGCGGTGATGCCGGTGACGCCGCCTGGACGCCGGTCTCCCAACTCCTGGGCCCGCACGCCAGGCTGGCGTTCGACCACGGCCGGATCCTGGCCGACGGGGTCGACCGCGCTCGGGCCAAGCTGGAGTACACCAACCTCGCGGCGGCCTTCTGCCCGCCCGAGTTCACCATCGCCGAGCTGCGGCACGTCTACGACGTGGTCTGGGGCGTCACGCTCGATCCCCGCAACTTCCACCGGAAAGCCACCGGTTCGGCCGGCTTCCTGGAACCCCTTGACGCCACGACGAGCCGCGGCGGGGGCCGCCCCGCCCAGCTGTTCCGGGCCGGTCCGGCACGGCTGCTGTCCCCGCCGATCCTTCGACCGGCAGCGGAGGGCTCCGGGGCCTGACGCCAGCCCGGGATTCTCCCGCCCCGGGGGAATGCTCGTGGTCATGATCCCGGCCGCGGAACCGATCCCGCTCAGCCTCATCCACCCCGCGCCGTTCTCCCCTGACTGTCCCGCGGACCGGACCGGGCAGCACGACCGGCCGTAAACCGGTTGCCCTGAGCGGGTCCGTCCCGGAAGGCTCCCGCCCATGACGTTCTGACGGGTCTCCTTCGCGCCGCTTCGGCGCCCTGCCTCTCGCGCGGTCCCACCAGTCCGGCGGCTCATCGCCGGGCCCGGCGGGACCGCTGTCGGCTGACCGCGGACTTCGTGCTCCGCAGCGGTCTGCGAGCCCGTCACCCCCTCCTGCGGAAGAACGTTCCCTTGTCTGAGCAGTCCTCACCCCACACCTCCCCCACCCTCCCCTCCCTGACGCCCCACTCCCCCGCACCCGACTCCCGGGACAGCTCCCCACGAGAAGGCCGGTCGGCCACGGTGACCGTGTTCGCCTCACCGTCGAGCTGGATCGAGTCCGACGCGGTGCGGCAGTGCCATCAGGTCGCTGCCCTGCCGGGGATGCTCCACGTCGCCGGGATGCCCGACCTGCACCCCGGCAAGGGCGCACCCGTCGGCGCCGCGATGAGCTCCACGCTGCTGTACCCGCATCTGGCCGGCTCCGACATCGGGTGCGGCATCACGGTGTTCCCGATCTCGCTGCGACGGGCCGTTCCCGAACGTCTGGCCGCCCGCTTCCCGGATCTGGACCAGGCCCTGGACCCCGACCGGGACGCCGACCACCCCGCCTGGGACGCCGTCCCCGGTGCCACCCCCGACGGCCTACCCGCCGGGCACCTCACCGGTCTCGGCACGGTGGGGCGTGGCAACCACTTCGCCGAGATCGCCAGGATCGGCACCGTCCCCCACCTCCGAGGAGCTGGGGCCACCGCCGGAACTCGTTGCGACGGCGGGGATCTCGCCGGTCTCACCGAAGGGGGTCTGGTACTGCTGGTGCACAGCGGTTCCCGCGGGCTCGGCGAACGCATCCTGCGTGCGCACACCGAGCGGCACGGCGCCTCCCCCGCTCCCGACCCCGCCGCCTACCTGGCCGCGCACGACGATGCGCTCCGGTGGGCAGCCGTGAACCGCAGGGTGATCGCCGCCCGGATCGCGTCCGCCCTGGGCGCCGGCCTGGGCTACCCGCTCGTCGATCTCTGCCACAACTCGATCGAGCCGCGCGACGGAACCTACCTGCACCGCAAGGGAGCCGCGCCCGGTGCCGGGCTGGTGCTGGTGGCCGGATCGCGCGGCACCCCCTCCTGTCTGGTGGCGGCGCATGCCGGGGCCGAGGCGAACTTCTCCGTCGCCCACGGGGCCGGCCGCAAGCTGTCCCGGGCCGATGCCCTGCGCCGCGGCCAGGCCAAGCACACCGTCCGCGAACTGCGCCGCACCCCGCTGGGATCCCTCGTCATCTGCGGCGACCGCCGTCTGCTGTTCGAGGAGGCCCCCGACGCCTACAAGCGGATCGACCAGGTCATCGCCGATCTGACCACCCACGGCCTGGCCACTGCCGTCGCCACGACGATCCCGGTCGTCACCTACAAGACCCCGCAAGCCGCGCCCGGAAGCCGGCGCGAACCCGCCGGTCCCCGCGACCGCCGGAGCCGACGGTGAGGCCCCGTGCACCCCATCATCCCGGCCAGAGCGGATCCCGGGCAGGTGGGGACCAGACCGACCTGGGCCGAGCGGCACCGCGGAGGGCGCACCCGGATCGGGACCGGGACGGGAGCGATCGGGATGAGGCCGACCCGGACCGCGCTGACCTGCTGCTGTCGGCCGGCCGGGGCCCGCAGGAATGTGCCTGGGCCGTCGCCGAACTGACGGCCCGGCTGGAGACGGAGGCCACCAGCCGTCACCTGTCCGTGCAGCGGCTGGAAGCCGTCCCAGGCGAGCGGCGTGGCAGCTTCCGCTCCCTGCTGCTGCGGATCACCGGGACGGGGGCGGATGCGTTCGCCCGGTCCTGGGCGGGAACCCTGTGCTGGCAGGCGCCGAGCCCGTTCCGGACGTCCACGCGCCGCAAGAACTGGTACGTCAGCGCGCGGATCTGCGAGCCCGAGCCTCACGCCACCGCCGCCTTCGACGAGGCCGACGTCAGGGTGGTGGCCTGCCGCACCGGAGGGCCGGGCGGGCAGCATCGCAACAAGGCCAGCACCGCAGCCCGGGTGATGCACCGGCCCACGGGCCTGGTCGTCGTGGTGGACGAGGAGCGGTACTTCGAGGCCAACCGGCGGCTGGCGCTGGACCTGCTCCGCCGCCGCCTCGCCGAGACCGCCGCGGCCGCAACGCGTTCGGCCGCAGCGGCTCGCCGTCACCTGCACGACCAGCTCATCCGCGGCGATCCCGCCCGGACCGAGCGCCCGCCCAGCACCTCGGCCGAAACGGCACGCCAGAGCGGGCCGGCCGCGTGGAGCAGCGGTTCGCGCTGATACGCCCGTCCGGACCGGACCGGACAGGACCGGGCTGACCGACGGGGGGGATCCCGGGCACCATCAACGGTTCGGGGCCTACCCTCGGCACCCAGCGAACCCCTTGTGTCGCAGAGGATTCCGACGCAGCGGACCTTGTCGCGGCAGGTCCCCTCACGAAAAGTCCCCGGCCCGTGTGGAGTTCAGCCCTGGCCGGCCGCGACATCCTCTCCGGCAGCCGCCCCAGCCGGGACCGGCCGCGAGATCACCTGCTGCCTGCGGACGAACGCCTGCGCCGACGGTGTCAACAGGCACACGACACCGATCACGGGAGGCAGCAGCACCGTGGGGCTCGGCACGTCCTGGGACGCCGCCGCCCCGACGAACTGCGCACCGCAGACGACGGCGAACAGTGCGACCGACACCGACGACCACGGGCGAGACCCCCGCCAGACTCCACTCCCCGCAGCGTTGAAGGCGACAGCGACCAGCGCCGTCCCCGGGACGGCGACCCACAGGGGCCAGAGCGACCCTCCGGCAAGGACGTTCTGGACGGCGCCCACGAGCATCAGGAGCACAGCCACCGCGGTCTGCGCGCTCAGGACCCACCACATGACCGCCGCCGTGATCGTCGTCCCTGGCCGCGCCGACACCGTGCCCACGCCATCAGTCTCGCCGGTCCGCCCCCGCTCCTGACTGCGCAACGGTTGTCTGCGTCACGGCGGCGAGAAGGGGCAAGGGTAGCCTGCATCATCGAGACGCGCGGGACGGGGGGCCGATGACCGGGACCAGATCGCTGGAATCGGCCGCGGAACGCCGACCCCGGGCCTCGGGAAGGCAGGCAGCCGTTCCGTTCGCGGGTGCAGCCGTGACCGGGCTGCTGTCCGTGACACTGCTCGTGGCGATCGACGGGATCATCCGCGAGTACGGGCCGACCATGGCCGGAAGCCCCTGCATCGGCCTGGTCGTATTGGCATCAGCACTGGGCTGCGGGTGCTGCACCGTGATCGGGCTGCGCCGGCTCGGCTTCCACGGCCGGGCAGCAGTGTGGCTCGTGGTCTGGGCCGTCGCCTGGTCCGCCACCATCCTGGCCGTGCTGCACAACGCGACTCGGGTTCAGGCCGCGGAGGAAGCCGCCAGGGCCGCGGGCTGCTCTCCCGCTCGGACAGCCGCGTTGGCCGAGGTTCCCCTTCCGGCCGGACCTGAGCCGCAGGGCGATCCGGACGGCAGCTGCGTGCTGCCCCTCGACCGCTACCGGCACGGCGAGGACCTGTACGACTACCTGCGGCAGACCCTGCCCCGACACGGCTGGACCAGCGGGGACCGCGACGGTGAGCGCGTGCGGTTCCAGCGCGGCACGCTCACGTTGACGCTCGAACTGGACGACCCCGCCACGGTGACCATCCGGATCCGCTGACGGCGAGGCCCGGGGCACGAGCGCGCCCGGCATCACGACCGGCGAGGACACCCTCAGCCACCACCGATCGTCATGGGTCAGGTTGCCCGCGTATTCACACCACAATCCCATGATTCCCGGCCGACCTCACCAGATCGCATCACCGCATGCGACCACCCGCCACGTGACGGTCCCGATCCGCTAGCATGCTCGCCCGTGGAGCCCGTACCGGTTACTACGCTGGTCGCCCTCATATCCACCCTTCTTGGCGGCACCTTCTTCGAATGGTTGAGGTCTCTCCTGCTGCGAGGGGCTGAACCTACGGTCGACCAGATTCGCGAGGCGGAGCAGGATGCAGCGGGAGCCCTCGACGCACTTCCTGAGGCCGCCCCGAGACCACCGTCTGCGCGGGCCGAGGCGCAAGGAATCCTGAGGCAGTACGCGATAGACCTGGACCAGGAGGCCTGTCGGATCGCGAAGCGCGCCGGCGCGGATCAGCCGAGCGCAGCCCATGTACGGATTGCCGCTGACCGGGTGGGAATACTCAGGAAAAGGTCCGGAGCGGTCGCGGACATCGGCCTCGCCGCCGGATCGCTCCTCGCGGGCAGCGCGATTTCCTACTGGGTCAATCTTCAGACCGGAGGCACCGCCAAACCAGGCAGCGAAACATACGCCGTCATCGTCCTTTCACTCGGAGTCGCCCTACTCACGGGGGCTGGCACCGCGAAATGGAAGGACAGGTAGCCCGATTGCTCACCCAGATGTGACATCACAGATACATCGCCTTCGTCGGCGAACAGGATCGCGTGCGGCAGGACGACGTACATGCGCCGGTCCCCGACGAGGTGGAAGTGCCGCTGATCGTCGCCGACCGCACCGGCTCGATCGGGATCCACCACAGCGCGGACGTCACCTTCGGCTTCGGGGAGTTCGCCGAAGGCTTGTACCCCTTGTCGCAGCACTCGTTCGCCGTGCTGACTCGCGGCCGCTTCGACCTGACCGGTTCCGGCGGTTGGCGTGCCCTGCAGTTCGGAAAGGCGTCCGGGCGGCTGCTGGGCGGCGACCTCAAGGGACTGGCATCGCTGGCCGGAACCCCCGTGGCGGAAGCCAACCTGGGCCACAACGTCGACAGCGTCGCCGTCCCCGTCGGTTCCCACGCCGTCCCGCACGTCACCGACGCCGCCTTCACCTGCGCGCTCTCCTGCACCTGATCTCCGCAGGGCCGCCTGAGGAGGGTTCGGTTCCCATGCTTGACTGGCGCGCGTGCAGATCATTCTTGTCCGTCACGGCCAATCGACCAACAACGTCCGGCACGCCGAGGCCGTCTCGGCAGGACTCGGGGCCGGCACGGGCGACGAACAGATCACCGCGGAGCTGGGGCCCTATCCGGGCCGGGTGCCCGACCCGTCCCTGTCCGCCCTGGGCGTACAGCAGGCGGCGTCGTTGGGCCGGGCTGTGCTGGACGGTCGGGCCCCGTTCATCGCGACCCATCTCTACGCCAGCCCCACCCTGCGCGCGGTGCAGACGGTCCGGCCGCTCGCCGAGGCCACCGGCCTGCCCGTGATGTTGCACCCGGACGCGTACGAGGTCGGCGGGATCCACCAGTACGACCCCCACACGTCCATCCGCCAGGCCCGTCCCGGGGCGACGCTCCAGGCTTTGCGCGAGCACTGTCCCGACCTGCGGACACCGCCCGGCCTCTTCGACTCCCCAGACCAGCCGTGGAGCGGCGGGATCGAGACCAGGGACGAGGATGCTCTGCCCCGCGCCCGGCGCCTTCTGACCTCACTGCGCGAGGCCCACGGGCCGGGCGACGTCGTGATCGTGGTCAGCCATCAGAACTTCAGCCAGTTCGTCCTGGCGGCGGTGTTCGGCTGGAACGGACCGCCGTGGCGGCGCTTCCGGATCGACAACACCGGGCACCTCTCGCTGCGCCTCGGCGGCGGGTGGGCACGCGTCGACTGGGTCAACCGGGTCGACCACCTTGATCCGACGGACGTCACGAACTGAGCGCGGTCGAGAAGGTCCGACCGGCTCTCGAACCACCGCAGCAGTTGCGGACGGGCCGCGGCGACGTCACTCATCGCCCGCCTCGAGGCCGGGAATCCGCTTCAGCGCGGCACCGAACTTCGGGTAGTTCGCCCTCACGCCGTCATCCAGCCGGATCACGAGCCGCCGCGAGGCCAGCGGGCGCAGGACCCCGTGCTCGTAGTCCTCGATCTCCAGCAGCACCTTGCGCAGCCGGGCGCCCTCCCTCTGTGCGGCCGCCTGCTGCCGCTGCGTACCGCCACCAGCAGCCAGGCGCTCCTGCTGCTGCAGACCGGCGGTGAGCTTCACCCGGAACTCCCGCAGGTATCCGTCGAGCACCGTCGAGACCGTCGACGGGGTGTAACGGTGCATGGAGATCAGCGCGTTGAAGGATCCGTGGGGACTGGAGAAGAGCCAGTAGATCGGGCGCTTCCGGTAGCGCTGGACGTGGTCCCGGTAGAAGGACCTCACGAAGTAGTCGCGGATCTCCTTCACCCCGAGGGACTCCGTGACGAAGCGCAGGTTCTCCTCGAAGTGCTGCTCGCCGAACGCGATACGGAGGAACGCGCGCAGACGTACGGCGATGTCGTCCTCGAACCAGTCCCCGTCCACGATCGGGATGACGTTGTCCCGGTCCGGAAGGTACGTGGGGTTCGGAACCTTGACGAGGTAGTCCTGCAGAGTTGCGCCCTGGTCGGCAAGGATGAGACCCGGTTCGTCCAGGCTGTATCGGCCGAACATGCACGCCACGGCGTAGGAGATCACGTCACGCACTCGATCGGTGAGCTCTCCTGAGCGGAAGCCCGGGACCGCAGTTGACCGTGGTGCGATTCCGAAGTCCTCGGCCACGACCTTCTCGGCCGACGACCGGAGCTCCAGCTCGCGCGCCTCCTCCTCCCGGATGGCGAGGAGCTCATCGGTCAACAGTTCCCTCAACACGCCCGGGGAGCGCGTGAGTGCAATGCCCTGGAAGAGTCTGCTCGTCTCCTTCCGGGCAGCTCGGGCCTGCGCAAGACGGAGGCCCGACTCACCGATTTCGGCAAGAGCCACCAGCGAACTCTCACTCAACTGCGGGAGCGCAGCCACGTCTGCCACATAGTTGTTGATGGTGGGGTTGATGGCCTGCAGCAGAGCGGCCATCGTGGCTGTGTTCAACGCCGCACAGTAGGCAAGCACGTCTCGTCGCCGACCTCCGACGAGGGTCGGACTGGCCGAACTGAACAACTCGCCCGCCTCACGAATTCGGAAGGAGTTGTCGACGGAGCCGACCATCGACCACGAGACACCGGCTCTCTCGAAGGTCGAGGCCTTCGGGAGACCACCATGCCTTTCGTACTCGGCGACCGCCGCCGCACTCCAGTCGACGACCTCCTCGTCGTTGCCGTAGTAGGCCGCCTGACCGCCGCCGTTGTGGAACGGACGCCAGCGCTCGTCACGTGCACCGACCTCCCAATGAAACCGCACGTACTTCGCGTTTCCATGCGTCTTCAGGCGACCGCCGGAGCCGAGAACCTCTCCGATGCTCGGCCTGGCGAAGACCGCACGTTCCGCTAGCGCATACGTCAGCGGCGCCCGCGGTACGGCGAGGAACTCCGGCGGACGAACCGTGTAGGCGAGGTTGAGGTCCGCCAGCACCTCCCGTAGCCGGGTGACCTTGTCCGCCTCGGACCGGCCGACGGTGAGATCGACGTACAGACCGGAGCGCAGGGCGTCGACGGATCGTTCGACGACGAAGGCCGCCGTTGACACCACGGCGCCGTCGATGGCGTCGAACGCCCCCGAGCCCAGGTGGAGAAGGTGAAGGATCCGCGCCCGTTCCAGGAGACGGTGCCGCACCGCCTCGAACGAGGCCAGGAACATCCACGACTGCATCGTCACCATGGCGCACAGTCCCTGTCTCCGGACGAGGGCGAGGCTGCGCTCGATGAACATCGCAAACAGGTCGGCCTTGGAATGCGGGTACGCATCCCGGGCGAACTCGGCCAGGTCCGGGGTGAAGGCCGCTGCGCCCAGGTACGGCGGGTTGGCCACCACGACGCAGTACCGTGGCGCCAGGTACTCGGCCTGGCGCACGACCCGTTCCGCCCACCCGACCACCGCGGCGCCAAGGCGGTCCGCGTCGTCGTCGAGCTGTGCGAGATGCCGCTTCAGACGAGCGGTCAACTCGGGGTCGGGCCGGATCAGCGACCCTCTCGTGTCTGCGTACTCGAACTGGTTCCAGAAGGCGACCTCCTCGCAGCGGTCGCCTCCGGGAGTGAGCAGGAAGTCGATCTCGTCCGGCGTGAAACGGATCGGATCGAGCACGCAGACGTTCGGCGCGATCTGCTTGTCGAAGAACAGGTGTTGCCTGTCCCGCGCCTTCATCGTCAGGGCGAAGGCGGCGAGTGCCCCGGCACGAGGGTCGATCTCCACCCCGTAGAGGTTGTTCGCAAGGATGAGCCCGGGGATCTCGTCCGGCGCGTAGCCCTCCTCCTCGTAAATCGCATACAGGAGGTCGAAGGCATAGGTCAGCAGGTGGCCCGACCCGCAGGCCGGGTCGATGACCTTGAGCTCCTCAGGGCTGCTGACGATGAGGAAGTCGGCCCCCTGGCCGGTCGGTGGGATGTAGTACTCCATCCGATCGGCCAGGCACGAGGACGGCCGGTTGAGCATCCAGAGTCGCCCCAGGGAGTTCTCGACCAGGTAGCGGACGATCCAGGACGGCGTGAAGAGCTGGGTGGCGACAGGGATCTCGTCTGCGCCGGCCTTCCTGTTCTTCCTGAAGCCGGCGAACACCTCGTCCTTCCGCTCCGAGAGGTAGAACTGATAGAGCCAGCCGATGACCTCGACATCCCGGCAGACATCGGCGGTGAGCACCGTGACGGCGCGGTTGAGCACGCAGTCGCCGGCCAGCAGGTTCGCGGGGACGAGCAGTTCGGCGAAGTCATCCTCCCGCTCGAACACGAACGGCAGGAAGCGGTTCCAGTAGCGGCAGTAGTCCGCGAGCAGCAACGCGTAGGCCTCGCCCTGGGGGTCGTCACTTCGGCAGGCGCCGTTCAGCAGGCCCGTGACCGTCACGCGAGTGTCGGTGCCGATGACCGCGGAGTCGAAACTGCCCCGCTCGGCGTCGGCGAGGATCTCGGGCCGGCCGCCCTCGACTCCGGCTTCCGGAGAGACGACCCCGACACCGGTGTAGCCCCTGGTGTCCAGGAATCTCAGAGCGATGATGCTGGTGAACCAGGCGTAGGCGACCCGTTCGGCCACCGCTGCCCTGCCGTGGGCTGCGCCGTCCGCCGCGCCGACCGCCTTCTCCAAGGCTTCGACGGCCTTGGTCTGCTCGACCCGCTCAGGTGATGCGGGCGCGAGCACCACATCGATCCGCGCGGTCACCTCACGGATGAGCGCCGTACGCGCCCACGCGGCGAACGACTTCAGCGGCACGGCTTCCATCGCAGTGAGATTCGCCTTCCGTCGTTCGACGCAAGCCACGATGCCCTCGCAGAGGGCCGGTGGCAGGCACGACAAGGACCCCCGGCCTGACTGGCCCCGCCGAGCGAACCGTTGGCACACCCTAGCGAAGGAGGCACTTCGGCCGTTCCCACCTCGCGGTGGGCGCAGGGGCCTGCGCACGAGCCTCCTGGCGGACCACCGCGACCACTGCTACTTTGCCGGAGGCCGTGCGAGAGACCGAGGAGGTGGTACCCGTGAACGTATCGACATGGGTGCTCCCCCGCGGGGTCACGGTCGGGCGATAGGTCGTCCGGGAGCGCCGTTCACGAGCACTCCCGAAAGGCACGACCATGCGATTCACTTCCGAACAGCGCCTCGACGACGGCGTTCTCGAACGCCAGTTCGACCTCGGCGAGATCCCCGGCATCCTGTGGACGCCCGCACCCGGACCGGCGCCACTGATCCTGCTCGGCCACCCCGGCGGACTGCACAGGATGCGCCCCCGACTGGTGTCCCGGGCCCGGAACTGCACGGCGAAGGGCTTCGCCGCGGCCACCATCGAACTGCCCGGCAGCGGGGAACGGCCCCGTTCCCCCGCCGCCGAACAGGCCCGCGCCGACCTGCACCGGGCGCTGCAGGCCGGCCAGCCGGTCGACGACGAGATCGTCGAACGACTCATCCTCCCCCTGGTCGAACAGGCGGTCCCGGAATGGCGGGCCGCCCTGGACGCCGTCCTTTCCCTGCCCGAGATCGGCGGCCCGGTCGGGTACGCGGGCGGGTTGATCGCCATCGGCATCCGGCTGGCGGTGGTCGAGCCACGCATCGCGGCCGCCGTTCTGTTCGCCGGAAGCTACGTGCCCCGCACCATGTTCGACCAGGCCCGGCAGGTCACCATTCCGCTGCACGTCCTGCTGCAGTGGGACGACGAGGGGAACGACCGGCAACTCGCCCTGGACCTGTTCGACGCCTTCGGCTCCACGGAGAAGACGCTGCACGCCAACATGGGCGGGCACACCGGCGTCCCGCACTTCGAGGGGGACGACACGAACCGGTTCTTCGCCCGGCACCTGAAATGAGGCCGGGCCGCCCGGCCGGCAACAGACGGTAGGAGCACCGGCCAGGCCGCCGATCATCGAGGACGGGTCCTGACCCTACTCGGTGATCGGCGGTCGGCACAGGCACAACCGCCCCGATCACCCGTCCCGAGAAGTCGGTATTCGTGGGTTTCGAGCTCGTGCCCGTCGGCTGATCGGGTGAGTGGTTGCGACACCTCCGCGAGATCAGCGCAGCACGGGCGTCCCGACACCATGTCGTCCATGAGAACGACGATCACGACGCCCCAGACGGCCCGGTGCGCGGTCGACGGCACGGTGTCCCCGGCGTTGAGCCCCCAGGGCGGTCTGGGTGGCGCCTCGCATGAATACCGACTTGAGCTGGACGGCACGAACCCACCAGGCGAAGGCGATCACCCACACGAGCACCCGCACCGCCGTCGGGACCCAGGGGAACGGTGTGATGCCCAGCACCCTCTGCCAGGAACCGACGAAGGAATCGGCCCCCAGTCCGTAGTACAGGGAGATAGCCAACGCCGAGAACCCGGCGCTGAGCGCGAACCGGAACTGGGCCGCGCGGTGGTCCAGGAACGCGAACACCGCCCCGCTGAGTACCGAGCAACCGACCACGCCCACCACCATCTTCGTGGTGGTGACCGCCGGGACTGAGGGAACCAGGAAGTAGCCGGCGACGAACCCGGGGAACACTGCCGCGAACAGACGCCGCAGTCGTGCCCGTCGTTTCCCGCCCGCAGTCTGCGAGGCGAATTCGGCCATGGCCGCCGCTCCGGGCATCCGGTCGGGGCAGTGCCTGGTGCACGAGACGCAACGTCCGCAGAGGGTGTCGCCGAGGCGGATCCAGGGCGCCTGGCCGTAGAGGCGTTCCACCGGCAGCATCGGGCACATCCCGGTGCACCAACCGCTCTTGCCCCGGAAGATCAGGCCGGTGAGCACGGCGACGACCACCGCGGCAACGATCAACCCGGCGGTGGCCGGTCCGGAATCGTTGAACCACACCTTCCGGGCAGTGACCAGCGGCAGCAGCAGCAGCATGCTCGTCGGCAACATCACGGACGAGGGGGCAGCCCTGCGTGCGCGCCACCCGAGCCTGCGAGGCAGTTGGCTGACTGCGGCCAGAGGGCACACGTTGCGCCATAGGCCAGGGACAATCAGCCACGTGATCGGGACCAGTGGGACGACCATGTCCCACACCACGTCAAGCATGGGATCAGGCTGGAGCACCACGGAAGCGGCCAACCCGACGGACACCAGGACGGACGTGACTCGGATCACGTCCCACACCTGCTGCGGAGCCCAGGTCGGCCACGATCTGCCGGAGCCGAACCAGGTCGCGTGGATCCGCCGATCACGCGCCGCCGCCACCATCGCCCCTCCCATTCATTCCGCCATCCATCCCGACACGCTCCTGACCGGAGTGAGCACCTCCGGCGGAACCGCTCCCTTCCCGGAGCACCCACGGCTCCTCGCTGCGGGCCTCGGACGCTTGGGTGAGGTGACTCGCTCGTTGCGAACGTAAGTCGCCACGACCGCATCGGGAGGTTGTCCCGCTTCCGAAATTGGAGTTCCACAGCCTCTGGGATCTCCCGAGGTGGTCTGTGCCGGGAAACCTGGACGAGTTGCCAGTTCGACTGCCTGCGATCCTCGTCACTGCCCGCCGTCGCCCACGCGTGACGTTGTCGCCTCTCTCCCCCGACCCGGCCGGTCTGCGCCTGGCTCCCACCGAAGTGCGGGAGATGCTTGACGATCTGTGGGACGAGCGCGTGCTGCACCGTGGGGAGGATGTCTCCCGGGCGGGGAGCCTGGCCAGGTACCGCAACCGAAACTCGATGTACCAGTTCACGGAACTGGGCTACCGGGCGTTCTGCGCGGTCGAGGAGGTGTTGGGGGCCCGGATCGAGGACGCCAGCCTGTCGCGACTCGTCATCGCGGATGATGCTCGCCGATCTGCGGGCCCTGGCCGCCGCGAATGCCAGTGCCGATGCGGCGGAGGTCTATCGCAAGCTGATGCGTCTGGATGCCGCCGTCGACAACATGGCCCGGCACGCGGCCCGGTTCAACTTGGCTCTCGGCGTGACCCAGGCGGCGGGGACACCGGCGTCCAGCGCCCGCCCGATCAGGACGCTGGCCAGGGCCGGCTTGGTGGCGAATGTGGTGTCCTGCGGGACGCCGGCAGCGGCCAGCCGGGCCGGGTCGTCGGTCCAGCTCTTCGGCAGGTACAAGGCTCGGTCGAGGAACGCGTACCCGGCGGGGGCGGCGCAGACCAGATAGACCGCGACACGCCTGTTCTCGACCCTTCCGGCGGCGCCGACGTACTGCCGCTGCACCCCGACCGTCGTCGTGCTCTTCTTCACGTCGCCCGTTTCGTCGACGACCAGGACCGCGTCGGTGTCGCCGAGATGCCCCACCACATAGGCCCGGAGGTCGTCCCGCACCGCGTCGGCGTCCCAGCGGGCCCGCCCGAGCAGGTGCTGCAACGCGTGCGGGGTCTGGTGACCAGCGCGTTCGGCGGGTAGCTCCGGCGCATTGCTGCGCCGGAGCCCCCTCAGAACCGGCCGTGCCCGATTTCCAGGCAACCGGCTCAAGCAAGCCCTTCAGGCTCGCAGGCGTGCAGATCTCTGGTCTCGTTACCGTCGCGGGTGTCCCCGGCGAAAGCAGTGAGTATGTACGAGGCGAAGAGCGGCGTGTTCGTCCGGCCTGCCCTGCTCCGATGCGGCGGTGACTGCTTGCTTACGCAGCGCCGTTCGGATGACAGCGAGCCACTGCTCCCATTCCTGTGGGCTCTGTGGTTCCCTGTCGGCGTCCAGAAGCATCCCCCCACAGATCGGGCATTGACCGTTCTGCGTGCGAAGGAGACGCATCGTGGCCGTTGCCGCTGGGGAGTTGCTTCGGCGACGCCGTCGGGCCCAGTATTCCGTCAAGGACGGGTCGTCAGGTGACGCCGTTCCGGTGACGAGCTGGTGCCGGACTATCTTCGTCCAGGCGAACTTCCGGAGATAGTAGCCGGTTTCCCGGCTCCCGAATACCCATCGGTCCTGCCTCTTGGGGTTGAACATGCCGAAATACCGGGCCGCTGTCCAGCGTCTCAGCTTGTTCGGGTGTGTGAGCCTGGCCCATTTGTAGGTCAGCCTCCACACATGATGATCCAGCGCCTGAAAAGCTCGACTGGATACCCCTATCCGGTAGTAGGCCGCCCACCCGGTAATGATCGGGTTGAGTGTGCGGACCACCGCGTCGGCATTGGCTCCACGCAGTGCCCGCATCTCGTCGGACAGTCTCTTCCGGATACGCCGCAGTGCATCCCGACTTGGCTTGGTCAGCAGTTTGCCGCGGTAGCGGCGGATGGAGAACCCCAGGAAATCCACGCCCTGATCGAGGTGCGCGATCTGCGTCTTGGCCTCATTGAAGACCAGACCCCGGGGTGCCAGCCAGCTAGCAAGCCGTGCCTTGACCTGTTCGGCCTGGTCACGGGAGTGACACATTGCCAGAAGATCGTCAGCATAGCGGATAAGAACAGGTGATCCTGCTGCCACATGCGCGGCATCAGCACCGAGGCGCGAGTATCGAACCCCGGCAGCAACCTCCATACCGTGCAGGGCGACATTCATCAGTACAGGACTGACCACGCCTCCCTGAGGAACTCCGTCCTCGGTGGTCGTGAACCGGCTCTTCTCAACCACTCCCGCCTTCAGCCAGCGCCAGACGAGGCCCCGACCGGGAAACTTGCCCAGCGAGGCATAGATGTGATGATGGTTGAGCCGGTCAAATGCCGCTTCCAGATCAGCGTCGAGCACCCACAGGCGTTTGGCGTTCTTGCCCTTACCGGCCTCGTGGATTGCTTTGATCGCGTCGTGACAGCCACGCCCGGGCCGGAATCCGTACGATCTCGGCTCGAATCGTGCCTCCCACTCAGGCTCCAGCGCGTTGACCACTACTGCTTGCAGTACTCGATCAGCGATCACTGGAATCCCGAGCGGGCGCAGGCGCCCATTCTTCTTCGGCACGTACACCCGCTTGACGGGTTGGGGCACCCACGGCGCGGCATGGCGCTGCACCCAGTCAGCCAGATCGGCCTTCTCCGGAGCATCCACCACCACTCTGCCATCGATGCCCGCCGTCTTGCGGCCAGCATTGACCTCCGTCACACGCCGCACGCTCAGCAGCGCGTTGGCCCGGGAACGGAGCATCAACTTCTGCAGGCTGCGGACTTTCTTGTCGTCCCCTGCCTGCGATGCCGCGAAGATCCGCTGCCGTAGTCGTCCCACGTCCCGCTCGACTGTCCGCCAACTGACGGCATCCCAGTCAGGCACGACGCCCTCGGGTCCGTTCACCGCGACGGCGTCGGCGTCGACGACCGTCGATGCCAGTGCAGCCATGGCGTCCAACTTGCCCCTTCGGTTCCGGCGACATCCATTGCCAGTCTCCGCAGGCTCACCTGACCCGCGTCAGCGCCCTTTCGGGCCGGAGCAGACGCTCCTATCCGGCCAGTTATGCGGGGCCGCCAGCGGAGGTGCCAGCATTCGGTCCCGGTTTCCTGCTGCCTTTCGGCCACCGGCGTTCGCTTCTCGGGCCATCCTGCGCCCGCCATGGAGTTCGGCGTCCCTCACGGTCGGCCTACCAGGCTCGCAGCCGCTCACCTGGACCACGTCGGGGTTGTCACGTTCCGCATGTGTGAGAAACGACCGGGGTGGGTGCCCTCTGCACCCCGGGGACGGCGGTGCGCTCCCGGCTGACCTAGCTTCCCCAGCCGGCGCCTGCCGCCTCTCAGCGGCCGGTCCCTGGTCTTCCGCTGCCACATCCCACCGGCGGAAGTCTGGATGACGAGGCATCAACGAGGGTTCAAGTCCTTCACCCGTCCGGTCTTCCCCAGCCTGTAATCCGCAGGTGGAACACAGATCCTTGGGCCTGTCCCTCGGGCTTCGCACCCCGCAGTTACCCGCGACGCACGCCGAGGCGGGGACGGTCCATGCGCACTGGACCGGGAATCACATCTACGACATCAGCCGCCCTCCTCCAACATGATCCACTCACGGCATGCGGCCTCGTGTCGCACGGCCAGGGTCCAGCAGTTGATCCGGGGCAGTTCCGCCAGCGCTCCGTCCGGACCGCCCCACGCCAGGTGGATCACGCAGGCACGGCCGCGCTCGACCATGCAGGAAGGCTGGCACCGATGGGGTCGTCCTTCACCGAGTACCAAGGACACGTGCCCGAAGATCACCAACACCGACCTGCAAAGAATCGCCGAGGCAGGACTCAAGGACCCTTCGCCCTGGATTACCAGTTCCGGCGGTTACTTTCAGAAGACATTTCCCTATGCGGGTGCCGGCACCCTCTTGAACGGCTCTCCCGCCACCAGGGTCGTCATTTCGGTCGATACGAATCCCGTGAAGGGGCCCGATGGCACCTTGATGTCTGAAGTCCTCAACATGTATCCAGCATGATAGGTCGGGGAGCAGGCAAGAGTGCGGTCCATTCCCTCGGTGGGGAGCGGTGATCTCGTGGTCGACGTGCCGATGGAGAAGGTTGCCGCCCTGACCTCTGCCGCTGAGGCGGGGGATGTCGAACGGGTGGCGGAACTGCTGGCCGAGGACGTTCCTGTCGACGCCCAGAACGAGCAGCACCGTACGGCTCTGAACTCGGCCATCTTTGCCGAGGCAGTCAGTCAGTTGGCCGCGGGCGGCCATGTGGCACCGCCGCAGGCCGGCAGCACCGGAGATCAGCTCGTCGGAGACAGGGTTGCTGTGGTGCGGGTGCTGCTCAGCGCCGGCGCCGACCCGGAACAGCCGGTCGGAGAGTTCTTCGAGAACTACCCGCTGCGATTCGTCGCTGCGCGGGGCCTGCGGGACATGGCCACAGTGCTCCTGGAAGGTGGCGCCAGGCCCGAGGGACACCCGGACTGGCGAGGGTCTCCGATCTGGATGGCGGCGATTCAGGGGCACACGGAGATCGTGGTCATGCTGCTGGATCGGGGCGTGGACATCGACGGGGAGGATCCTTCGAGGGGAAGTCCCCTGGAGGCCGCCGCCTGCGGTGGGTGGCTGGAGACGGTCCGCTACCTGCTGCAGCGCGGGGCTCGACTCCACCCTGAGGCGGTAGCCATGGCCGAGGACAGGCTGGCGACCGCCAGGAGCCACCCGGACAACAACTATGCCGCCACCCCCGAGCGGTGGGCCGAGTTCGCCCAGGTGATCTCCACACTCAAGGAGGCGTTGGCCGGCACCTCCGGGGCCGATGGGTAACCGGTGAGCCATGGCCTCGCGCGTCGGGGGCCTAGGGTGGAGGTTCTGGCCCAGGCGCCCGAGCCGGAGCGCCTGCGCTCGGACGGCCCCGCGGTCCCGGCTACCTGGCTTCGCTGGTCCGGATCCGCACAGACCTCCCTTGGCGGTGATCTCGTGGTTGACGTGCCGATGGAAAAGATCGCCGCTTTGACGTCTGCGTCCGCGGCGGGGGATGTCGAGCGGGTGGTGGAACTGCTGGCCGAGGGTGTTCCGGTGGACGCCCAGAATGAGCAGCGTTACACGGCCCTGAACACGGCACTGATGGCGAACGTGACCAGTTTGTTGGCCGCCGGGCGAGGTACGACATCGCCGGAGCCCAGCGGCGCCACTGACCAGGTCGCCGCTGACCGGGTCGGCGTGGTGCGGGTGCTGCTGAGGGCTGGCGCCGACCCGGAGCAGCCGGTGGGTGAGTATCACGAGAACTACCCCCTGGCCCGGGCTGCTCTCTGGGGCATGCAAGACATGGTTGCGGTACTTCTGGAAGGCGGCGCGAGGCCCGACCGGCGCGAGGAGAGGATCGCATCACCGGTGGGCCAGGCAGCACACCAGGGACATACGGAGATCGTGGAGATGCTGCTGGATCAGGGCGTCAACATCGACGGGGACTCCCCGCAAAGCAGCCCCCTCACCGGCGCCGCCTGGCATGGGCGACTTCAGACGGTCCGCTACCTGCTCCAGCGGGGGGCCCGGCCACACTCGGTGGCCGTGACCAAGGCCGAACAAGGACTCGCGTTCGCGATCAGCCGCCCCGACAACGACTACGCCGCCACCCCCGAGCGGCTGGCGGAGTTCACCCAGATGATCTCCATGCTCAAGGAGGCGTTGGCCGGCACCTCCGAGGCAGATGAGTAGCGGGTGAGTCGTGACCTCGCGCCCCGGGCGCCTGTGATGGTTGTGGCCCAGGCGCCCAGCGGCCGAGCGGGACTACACATACCACCATGTGGACGTAGTTTCGGGTTGACCGTTGACCGGTCCGCTGGGCGGCTCATGGGGTCTTCTCGAGCGGAGCGGGGCAGGGACCCGTTTGGTCTCGGGATCCCTGCCCCAGGTTGGGGTTCAGGCGGCGGCGGCCAGGTGCATACCCTGGATCGCGGTGGACTCCAGGTCGTGGGCGGTGTCGGCGTCGGCGTCGGGAAGGGTCTGGGCGACGGAGGTGACGGCGTGCAGGATCCCGCCGGCTGACAGGTCCGCGCCGGTGATGAAGTGGGCCAGGATGTCCTTGGCCTGCTCGTCGCTGTAGCGCAGCTTGGCGGCGATGGTCTTGATGGTGGTGTCGGGGTCGGTGACCGGCCGGCCGGCGGCGGCTTCGAGTTCGCGGACCATCCGCTGCAGGTAGTCGGCGTCCAGGAACGCGGCCACGGCGTCGGTGGGAGGTTGCCCCGGACGTCGGCTACCGAGCATGCCCTGCCGACCTGATGAGCGCGGACCTGTCCGGGCTGGACCTGGTCGCGTTCATGGTCGACGGCCTTTGATGCCGAACGAATCCTTCTTCCGCAGAGCCACGACCACGGGGGGGTGGCTTGCGTAGCGTCACGGGGACGGCAATCGACTCGGGGTGCTCCGTCAACCAGGCAGGCGGGTCCTGCAGACGGATGAAGAGCTCCTCCCACCGCCGCCCCCGCACGACGACCAGTTGCTTGCCGGCAGGGACCTTCCCGAAGCGGATCGCCGAGCGGACGAGTGCCTCGTAGTTGGTCTTGCTCTGGGACCGGTTCACCCCCAGTTCCCCGCTGGCGGCAAGGACGGCTGCCACCAACTGGAGCTCGACCGTTTCGGCGCTGTCCTGACCGACACGCTGGCCGGCTACGAACCCCACCGCCTGTGCGGCTACCTGTACTCCCTGGCCAAGGCCTACTCCGACTTCTACGACGCCTGCCCGGTCCTCAAGGCCCCCACCGCCGCCGTCCGCGGCAACCGGCTCGCCCTGTGCCGCCTGACCGCCGCCACCCTCGCCCAAGGACTGGACCTGCTCGGCATCGCCGACCCCCGCGTCATGTGAGGACCCCGGCGAACAGCGCGAGCCCGATGCAGGCAACCGAACAAGACCAGGGTGTATGGCTCCTTGTCGAGGGTCCGAACTCCTGCGGCGCACCAGGGCGGGATCGGTGACCTCAACGACGACCATCTCGACCAGGAACTGGACCTTGGCACCGAGCAGGTGGCTGGTGTGACCGACGGCGGAGTGTTCCTTCAGGCAGTAGGCGAGATGCAGGTGGGGCATCAACGTGCCGCTTTCCGAGTCACGCGCCAGCGGTCCTCCCCCGACGGCTTCGACGTTGCTCAACTGAACGGCATCCCAGACCGGGGCCGCCGGATCACTCAGACGCCTGCAGGTGCCGACCAAGTCGACTGACTCGAAGCCGGCAATGAACATCGGCAGGTGCGCGCTGGAGACCCGATCCGCATCGCAGAAGGCCTCCAGCGTGGGGAAGAAGTAGTCCCCGTGCTCGAACACGACCACGAACGTTCGACCGGCCTGCACCTGACGCGCCCGCATGCACCCAGCTGCCCCAGACGAGCATCGTCCCCTCGACGCCCCACCAGCGAACCCGTAACACCGCGTGACGCAGCCTCGACAGTCACGACCGGCCTCGCAACGGGCGAGACAGCGCGCGTTGGCAAGCCACGCAGACCAGGCGGGAACGCCAGGCCGCCCACGCACCATTCAGCTGCGCTACGTCCAGTCACAACCCCTACGGGGGCCTGGTGTTGTCGCCGTGGTTCGCCCGCTTCTGCACCGCAGCATCCAATGGCAGATTCGTATGACATACGCCACGTTCACGTCCGTCAGAATTCGGCCAGGTCCGGCGAAGTTTGCCTACGCCTTGCCTACAAATGCCGTGATGGCGGTCACCGGGTGTGGTGACCGCCATCAACGGGAAGTTGTCCGGCGACGTCCTACTCTCCCACCCAGTACCCCGGGCAGTACCATCGGCGCTGACAGGCTTAGCTTCCGGGTTCGGAATGGAGCCGGGCGTTTCCCTGTCGCTATGGTCGCCGTAACCCTATCGAGTTATCCGGGAACCCCACCCCCATACGCGGGGTGAGTGGCTCGACCGTTTCTCGGGAACCGCATAGTGGACGCGAAGCATTGAACTCTAGGTTTCTTGAGTGTGTGTCAAGTTATCGGCTTATTAGTACCGGTCAGCTCCACGCGTCTTCAGTCCGCGTTTCCACATCCGGCCTATCAACCCAGT
>DASTGO010000088.1:0-3622 GCA_035719045.1 Kineosporiaceae bacterium
CGGGATCTGGGGACGGGGCGGGGACGGCGGACGGATCCGGTCCCGGCAGTCCCCCCGGGGCCGGAAGGGGAGGTGGTCCGGCAGCCATGGGCCCAGTCTGGCCGCCACCCGTCCGGGCCGGTGACGCAGACCCGCAGGGGCGGGCGGTCACCGGCCGTCGGTGATCGCCGCCCGGGGGTGCCTCGTGCGGGTGAATCCGGTGCCGGGCGGCTCCACCCCGCAGCGGCGGCTGCCGAATCAGTGTGCAGGAACCGGTGCCGGGCGGTGATCCCGCTCGTCCGGGCTGGGGGGACGTGGGCGAGCGGAAGGCCGATATGCATCGACACCTGGGCATCCGGGGGAAGGTCCTGGCCGTTCTCGCCCTGCCCGTGCTGGTGCTGGCCGGGGCCTCGGCCGCCGTGGTGACGGACGCCCACGGCGAGGTCGACCGGGCCCGGCAGACCCGGGTGGTCTCCGACGGCATCGAGCAGCTCACCCGGCTGCAGGTGGCGCTGGAGGCCGAGCGGTCGGCGTCGGTGCAGGCCGTGACCGGGGACGCCGTCGCCCGGGCCCGGATCGCGGACCTGCGCACCGGCACCGACCTGGCCGTGTCCGCGGTCGACCGGATGCTCGGCGGCTGGTCCCTCGACGGCCTGCCGGACGCCGCCCGCCGCGCCGTGGCCGGGGTCGGGGTCCGGACCGGTCGGCTGCCGGCGATCCGGGACGGCGTCGACGCCGCGCTCGCCGGGACCTCCACCACCCTGCCGCTCGACGCCGCCGCCGGCTCGCCGACCCTCGACGGGTACACCCGGGTCATCTCCGCCCTCGTCGACCTGCCCGGGGTGATCGCCGGCACGCTGTCCGACCGGGGACCCGCAGCCGGCCTGGAGTCCGCAGCCTGGCTCGGCCGTGCCGCCGAGGCCCTGTCCCGGGAGCGGCTCGCGGGACTGCAACTGCTCGCCGCCGGCGGTGCCGGTCCGGCCGTACGCGGGGAGCTGGCGGCAGCCCAGGAGCAGCGCACACAATCCCTGACCCGGCTGCGGGCGGTCGCCTCCCCCGAGGTGCTGACCGCCCTCGACCAGGCGCTGGCCGGCCCGAACGGCGCCCAGTCCGGCCTGGACGATCTCGCCGCCCGGCTGGTGGCCGCCCCCGTCCCCCCGCTGGCCGGGGTGGACTCCGATGGATGGTCGAAGCTCACCGACGCCCAGGCCCTCGCCCTGCAGCAGTTGGCCGGGCAGGTGGCCGGGCAGACCGCCTCCCGGTCCGCGCAGGCGGTGGACGACGCGCTGACCCGGGTCGCGCTGATCCTCGCCGCGGCGGTCCTGCTGGTCGGCCTGTCGGTGCTGCTGGCGCTCATGCAGTCCCGGCGGATCACCGCGCCGCTGCGGCGGCTGACCGCCGCGGCCACCGAGCTGGCCGGGGACCTTCCGGTGCTGGTCGCCCGCACCCAGGCGGGGGACCCGGCACCCGACGCCCCGGATCCGGTGGTCCGCGGGCGCGACGAGGTGGCCCGGCTGGCCGAGGCCTTCCGGGACGTGCACGCGACCACGCTCGAGGTCGCCCACGAACAGGCCGAGCTGCGGGCGGTCGTCTCGGACATGTTCGTGAACGTGGCCCGCCGCAACCAGGTGCTGCTGTCCCGGCTCCTGGCGTTCATCGACCGGCTGGAGCGGGGTGAGGAGGACCCCGACATCCTCAACAACCTGTTCCGCCTGGACCATCTGGCCACCCGGATGCGGCGCAACGCCGAGTCGCTGCTGGTGCTGGCCGGGGCGGACTCCGGGCGCCGGCTGCGCAGCGCGATGCCGCTGTCGGATGTGCTGCGGACGGCGGTCAGCGAGGTCGAGCACTACGAGCGGGTCCGGATCACCCTCGGGGTGGATTCGCCGGTGGTCGGGCACCTGGCCCTGGCCACCGCGCACCTGTTCGCGGAGCTGATCGAGAACGCCACGAACTTCTCCGAACCGGGCAGCCCGGTGACCATCGCGAGTTACCCGACGGACTCGGGGGTCCGGGTGACGATCACCGATCTCGGGATCGGGATGCCGGCGGAGGACCTGGCCCGGGTGAACGCCCGGCTCGCCGAGCCCGCCGCGACGGAGGCGATGGGCTCCCAGCGGCTCGGCTTCTTCGTGGTCGGGCGGTTGGCGGCCCGGCTGGAATCCCGGGTCCGGCTGATCCGCAGTGACGAGCGCGGCACCGTCGTCACGGTGGAACTGTCCCCGGCGCTGTTCCTGCCGGGCAGCCTCGACGGGTCGTCGTCCGCCCAGGAGACGGCCGGTACCGCAGTGCCGGCCGGGATCGCTGCGGCGACTGGGATCGCAGTGCCGGCCGATACCGCAGTGCCGGCTGCCCCGGTCGGTGCCGGGCAGCCGCGGGCGCTTGCCGCCACCACCGGACGACCGCCTGCTCTCGGCGGCGGATCGGCGGTTCCGGACGGCCCCGGCACGGAGGGTCTCCGCTCCGGCGGTTCCGGCCCGGAGGGTCTCGGACCGGAGGGTCTCGGACCGGAACCCGTGGGGGAGGCGGTGGCAGGTCCCGAGCCCGACACGATGGAGCTGCCGCCGATCCGGCTCGACCTGCTGGGGCCGGGCACCGCTCGACCCGTTGCCCCTGAACCCGTTGCCCCTGAACCCGTTGCAGTGGAACCCGTTGCTGCGGAACCCGTGGCCGTCGAGCTCACAGAAGTCGCGGAACCCGTTGCAGTGGAACCCGTTGCTCCCGAATCGGTGGCCGGATCACAGCCCGCAGCCCCACCGGACTGGCAGGACCTGTTGCACCAGCGACAGCCCCGGATCCGCATGGTCCCGGTGGCCGATCCGCTCTCCCCGAACGGGTGGCTGACCTCCGACGCCTGGGTGGATGCACCCGACCGGAGGAATGACGGGACCGGCCGGGCCGGGTCGTCGCCACCCTCCGCTTCCCCCACCGGAGCCGCCACTCCTGCCGGGCCCGCCTCTCCCGCCACACCTGCCGGGCCCGCCTCTCCCGCCACACCTGCCGGAGTCGCCGGACCCGCCGCCAACGGCTCCGGGACCGGATGGCCGACCGGGGACGAGGCGGCGCCCCCGCAGTCCGCGGCAGGACCGGACGTGGCCGGACCCGTTGCCCTGCAGGGCGTGGCAGGACCGGATGCGGCCGGACCCATTGCCGCGCAGGGCGAAACGACGGACCGGCGAGGCGAAACGACGGGGCGGCAGGCCGGAGCGGCACCGGTCCGGACCTCGCCCGGTCTGGTCTGGCAACCGGATCCGCAGGCTCCGCAACGGGATCCGGGTGCGGAGCTCGGCCCGGTGGGTCCGGGGGGTGCGCCCGGACACAAGCCGTTGCCCCGGCGGGTGCCACCCCTGCCGCCGATCAACCAGCCGCTGGAACCGTTGCGGCCACCGAGCCGCCCGCCCCTGTTCGAGGTCCCCGTCCCTCCCCTGCCGGAATCCCTCGACCCCGCCCTGGCCGCGCGTTCCGTCCCCCCGGCCGCCCCGGTGGCCGGCTCCGCGGTGACCGGTGCCGGCCCGGCGCCGGAGGCGGTGGCCGGTGGACCCGGGGAGGCCGGTCAGGGCCGAGCGCCGGCGACCGGTGCACCCGCAGCGGGATCGGGTCCGCCCACCGGACCGGGACCGGGTTCGCCCACCGCACCGGGATC
>DASTGO010000089.1:0-2417 GCA_035719045.1 Kineosporiaceae bacterium
CGGCAGCGTGCAGAAACCCGCCCAGCTCCACGCTCGACGCCCGACGCGTCGAGAGCTCCTCGAGACAATCGCGGGTGCACTGATGCTCGGGCTTGGGGCGGGAATTGGGACCGGGTTGTGGTCGGGGGTGAGGTCCGGACTGGCGGTGGGGGTAGTGGTCGGGCTGGTGGTCGGGTTAGTAGGCGGACCTATCCGGCTGTGGACGAGTCCGGCCGCGGCTGCGTCGGCCGTCGACCCTGATCAGGTGTATGGCTCCGACCTGCAGAGGTCACGTGTGGGTGGACTGGGGGCCGGACTGGTCGCTGGCCTGACAACTGGTGTTGTGGCCGGAAAGTTGTTTGGACTGATAGGCGGGTTGATGGGCGGCCTGTGGGGGGGTCTGGTAGTAGGTCTGGGGGCCGGGTTGGGTCCGGCGGTGATGTTGATGTTGCTGGGACTGCTCTGGGCTCCCGATGGCTGCCGGATGCGAGTCCAGGCGTTGCTGCAGACTGCCCTGGACCGGCAGGTATTGCGCCAGGTCGGTGCGGTGTACCAGTTCCGGCATGCCGCGCTGCAGGACCTGCTCGCCGCCGACCCGCTGCCGTCGGAACTGACGTCTTCTGGACCCCGATAAGGTTCCCTTATCGGGGTCATCAGGCCGTGAGATTCCGGCCGGCCCGTCGGACGTCTGTCGGTTCTCGATGAAGTTGGCCAGTTCCCAACGAAGTTGGCCACCGGCATCGCCGCCCGACTACACCACAGCCTTGACCTGCTGCTCCGTGCCGACGCGGCCAGAAACTGGCCAGGTTCGATGAGACAACCGACCCCGACCCGTCTCACTGGGTCAAGTCCCGGGGAGTGGTGTACGGCGTGTCGTCGCGTGATCCCTTGTTGATCAGGCGCTGATGGCTGTTGGGGTGGTCACCTCCGGGGTGGGGTCGGTGAGGGCGTCGCCGGTCAGGGCGGTCATCCGGCAGGTCTTGAGGACCTCCAGGCCGAGGTATCGGCGGCCTTCGATCCATTCGTCGTGCTGCTCCGCCAGGACGGCGCCGACCAGGCGGATGATGGCGTCACGGCCGGGGAAGATGCCGACGACGTCGGTCCGCCGGCGGATTTCCCGGTTCAGACGTTCCTGTGGGTTGTTCGACCAGATTTGCCGCCAGACTTCCTTGGGGAACGCGGTGAACGCCAGCACGTCGGCGCGGGCTTCCTCCAGATGCTCGCCGACCTTGGGCAGCTTGACCGCGACTGCTTGGACGAGCCGGTCGAACTGGGTGTGCACGCTGGCCGCGTCGGGCTGGTCGTAGACGCTGTGCAGCAGGGTCTTGACCCACGGCCAGGACGCCTTCGGGGTGGCGGACATCAGGTTCGCGGCGTAATGCGTGCGGCACCTCTGCCAGGCCGCCCCGGGCAGGGTGGCCCCGATCGCGGCGGTCAGGCCGGCGTGGGCGTCGGAGGTGACCAGGCGGACACCGGTCAGGCCGCGGGCGGTCAGGTCCCGGAAGAACGACAGCCACCCGGCGCCGTCCTCGGCGGTGGTGACCTGCACGCCCAGGATCTCCCGGTGCCCGTCGGCGTTGACACCGGTGGCGACCAGGGCGTGCACGGCCACCACCCGCCCGCCCTCACGAACCTTGAGTACCAGGGCGTCGGCGGCCACGAACGTGTACGGGCCGCCGTCCAGTGGCCGGGTCCGGAACGCCTCGACCATCGCGTCCAGGTCGGCGGACATCCGCGAGACCTGCGAGCGGGACAGCCTGGTGATGCCCAGGGTCTGGACCAGCTTCTCCATCCGCCGCGTGCTCACCCCGAGCAGATACGAGGTGGCCACCACGGACGTCAGGGCGGCCTCGGCGCGGCTGCGGCGCTCCAGCAGCCAGTCCGGGAAGTACGACCCCGACCGCAGCTTCGGAATCGCCACGTCCAAAGTGCCGACCCGGGTATCGAACTCGCGGTGCCGGTACCCGTTGCGGGCGTTGACCCGCTCCGGGCTCGACGTCCCGTACGGGGCGCCGCAGATCGCGTCGGCCTCGGCCGACATCAGCGCGTGCACGAAACCGGACAGCAGCTCGCGCAACAGATCCGGCGACGCAGACGACAGCTGCTCGTGGAAGAACTCGGCAGAGGGCAGGGCAAAGGGGATACTGGGCTTGGCGGTCATCGCGAACGACTCCTCGGTCATGAGCGGGAACTCAGAACTGAGGATCACGCGATGACCGCCTCACATCGTGGACGCCACGCCCGTCACCGCCTCACCGGCCCCGGGCCCGCCGTACACCACTCTGTGGGACACCACTAACTCCGCGCCCCGCGCGGCCAAGGCCAGCAGATCCCTGCTGGTGGCGCGGGCGACCTCGCGGGCAGCCAGGTCGATGGCCGCGATCACGCTGAGCGTCGCCGGGAGGGCCTCCACAGGGCCGTGGCTGCCGTCGCGAACC
>DASTGO010000090.1:0-6628 GCA_035719045.1 Kineosporiaceae bacterium
GGTTCGCCTGGGGGAAGCCTTCGCGTCGCTCGTCTCCTCCGGGAACGGTGGGGGGACCTCGAAGGCGACTTCCAGCGGCACCACCAAGTCGACCTCCGAACAGTCTGGCGCCGCCCCGGCCAGCGGACCGGATTCCTCGGAGTCCGACGCCTGATCCGGCTCGTCGATGCCCTCCCCGCGGACGCCGTCGTCAACCGGCACGGCGGGATCACGTGGGGGACCACCGACGAGCTGCTGGCCCAACTGATCGAGGAGGTTGCGGTGCTCGCTGCTGACCACCGGCGGAAGAAGCCCCGTGAGGTGCCGCGCCCGTACGCGCGTCCTTCCGCCTCCGCGGTCACCGGGCACAAGGCGATGGCGGCGGCCGCGGCCGCCCGGGGCATGGTGCGTCATGGCTGACGCGCCAGGTACCGGGCAGGTCGCTGGCCGGCTGGAGATCCCCGTCGAGGCCGATCTGGCGGGGTTCGCGGAACGGCTGCGCGCCGGGGTTGAGGCCGCCGCGGAAGGCCTCGCCGCGAGCATCGGCGTCGACGTCAACGCCGACCAGTTGCGGGAGAAGCTGGTCGAGAAGGTGAAGGCGGCCGCGGAGGGGGTGGCCGCCAGCGTCGGCGTGAAGGTGGCGGCCGACCAGTTGCGGGCCGACCTGGAGCGGGACGTCGAGGCCGCGGCCGCGGGGGTCGCGGCCGCGGTCGGCTTGAAGGTGGACGCGACCGGGCTGCGGGCCGAACTGGAGGCCAAGGTCAAGGCCGCCGCCGAAGGCCTGTCGGTGACCATCCACACGAAGGTGGAGAACGCGGTCGCGGAGACCGCCGCGAAGGTGGCCGAGGCGCAGGCGGCCGCGGACGCGAAGCCCGTCGAAATCCCGGTGAAGGAGAAGGACACCGGTCTCATTCCGCGCCTGCTCGGCCTGATCCGTAAGGCGCAGTCGGAGGCGGACAAGAAGCCCATCGACGTGAAGTTGGGCAGCAAGGACCAGGGCGGGCTCGGTCTCAAGCCGTGGCTGGTCGCTGGGGTGGTCGCCGTCATCCAGCCGGTCATCGCCATGATCGGGCAGTCCGTGACCGCCCTCGGATCCCTGATCTCCGCGGTATCCCCCGTCATCGGGATCCTCGGCGCCCTTCCGGGTCTCCTGTTTTCGGTCGCTGGGGCTCTCGGCGTGGTGCAGCTCGGTTTCGGGAGCGTCGCCAAGGCGGTCACCCAGTACATCCAGGCGCAGCAGCAAATCGAGAAGACCAGCACGAAGGTCGCCCAGGCCCAGCGTGACTCCGCGAAGTCCCTGGCCGGGCTGACCCCGGAGCAGCGGAAGGCCGCAGAGACGGTCGCCGACCTGCGGAACAAGACCTCGCTCAGCCAGATGGAGCAGGCCCGGCTCAACACCACGCTGCAGGGGATGTCGCCGGCCGCCCGACAGGCCGCCACCGAGATCGGAAAGCTGAAGAAGCAGCAGCAGGCCGCCACCGACCAAGCGAAGGCAGCGAACAAGGCCATCGAGGGCCTGTCGCCGTCCGCGCAGGTCGCGGCCCGCGCCGTCATCGCGTTGCGGGACCCGTTCAAGAAGCTCCGCACCGACGTGCAAGAAGGCCTGTTCTCCCGGTTCTCGAAGGACATCGAACCGACCGCGAAGACGGTCCTCCCGATCCTCGACACAGGTCTGTCCCGGGTCGCCGGATCCATCGGGAGCATCGTCCATCAGGCCTCTCTGTGGGCGCAGACGCCGCTGTTCAAGTCGCAGGTCGACTCACTGTTCGTGGCCGCGGACAGGTCCACGCAGGCGTGGGGCGGGAGTCTTCTCAACGTCGGGAAGGCTGTCACCAACATCGCGGTCGCCGCCGAACCGTTACAGGCCCGCATCGACGGGTGGGTGTCCTCCCTTGGGGAGTGGGCGGTCGCCTCCACCAGCGGTGAGCAGGCATCGCAACGGATGACCCGGTTCTTCGACGACGCCGGCACCACAGCGGAACGACTCGGTCGCATCATCAAGAACACGGCGATCGGGATCAAGGGATTCTTCTCCGCCGGCCGGGAGTCCGGGAACACCCTCCTCGGAGGGATGGAACGGCAGGCGGAACGGTTCGCCGCCTACGTCAACTCCCCGCAGGGCTTCGCCAACCTGAAGAAGCACTTCGACGACGCCGTGCCGGGCGCCCGAGCGGTCGCAGGCCTGATCGGGGACATCGGGAAGGCCCTCGCCAGCCTGTCCCAGGACTCGAACATCGCTGGGATCGTCCAGTCGATCCGCAACGACCTACTGCCCGCCCTGGTCGATGTCCTCAACAACTTCGGTCACAACCTTGGCCCCACCGTGATCTCCACGCTCGGGCAGATCGGCCAACTGATCGCGCACCTGTCCTCCGGTGCATCCCCGCTCGTGATCGCAGGGAAACTGTTCCTGGACTTGGCCCGCGGCATCAACGCTGTCCTTCAGGCCGTCCCCGGGTTGGGTACCGCCATCGGCGTCATGCTCGGGCTCGCCGCCGTCGCACGACTGCTCACCGGACTCAACACCATGATGGACGGGCTCGGAACGAAGATCGGCGGGTTCGCCACAAAGCTGGAGAAGATGGGGCGTGCCGGATCTATAGCCGGATCTGGCCTGCGTGGTCTCGTGGGACTTCTCGGCGGCCCCTGGGGGATCGCTCTCGCGGCGGCGACGACCGCCCTGGGCGGGTGGATGCAGGGGCAGGCCGATGCGAGGGCGAAGGTCGATGCTCTGCGGGAAACCCTCGACCAGCAGACCGGTGCGATCACGGCGAACACTCGCGCGCAACTCGTGAAGACCCTGCAGGACGAGGGGATCGCGCAGGCCGCATCCAAACTGGGGCTCTCCCTCTCCGACGTAACCGATGCCGCTCTGGGCGAGAGCGACGCCTTGGAACGCGTGAACGCGGCCATCAAGGAGAACCAGCGAGTCCAGTATTCCGGGATGCGCGCCGGTGGTGGACCGGTGCACGGCCATGAGGCGTGGAGCGCCGCGAACAAGGTCCAGGAAGCAGTGAACGGCGAGAACGAGGCGATCACGGAGCAGTCCCGACGCGTCCGTGAAGCGACCGACGCGATGGGTGGGATGGGGTCAGCCACCGATACTGCGGCGGACAGCGTCGACCGATACGGGCGGGCAACGAAGGAAGCCACCACACCCACGAGCATCTTCAAGGACGCCCTCGGGAAAGCCGCGGACAAGGCCCGGGGCCTCCGCTCCGACATGGAAGAACTTCTCGGGATGTTCCAGGGCGTCCCTGAGGCCACCGCGGCGTTCGAGGGGGCCCTTGACTCGCTGACGACGAAGCTCGACAAGGCGGCTGCCGGCAAGCTGAAGAGGACCGGGACGCTTGACCTGGGCGACGCTTCAGGCCGGGACATGCAGCAGTGGCTCATGGACGCGATCAAGAAGAACGCTGACGTCGCGGCCGCGGTCCAGCAATCCACCGGGTCCGTTGATAAAGCCAACCAGACGTGGAATGAAGGCCTCAAGAAGATCCGTGAGCACGCTCTCGCCCTGGGCGTCGACAAGACCAAGGTCGACGACCTGATGAAGGCGTACGGTGGCGTCCAGGGCCTCGTGTCGACCCGGTTCGAGACGCCAGGGCTGGCGGAAGCACTGGCCGGGGTGGACGCTCTCGCGGCTGCCCTCATACAGATCAAGCTCGACCAGAAGAACGGGCTGATCAAGTTCGACGACGCCCCCGAGTCACCACCAGCCCGGGGCAAGCAGGTGAAGCGGGCTCACGGTGGCCTGATCCCGTACGGGCTCGGCGGCCCCGAGCAGGACAACGTCCCTGTGGCAGGGTCGTCCGGCGAGTACATGGTCAACGCGAAGTCGACGAGTCGCTGGCGTCGACTCGTCGAGGCGATCAACGTCGGCTCGGAGAGCGTGGTCAGGCAGGCGGTCCGCAGTCTCGGGCTGGGCCTGGACAGTTTCCGCGGGTCCCTCGAGGACTCCGGCGGGTACACCCAGCCGTCGGCGGCCGGAGGAAGCGTGCCCGCGTTCTTCTCCTCCCAGCCGGCGGGCGAGCAGACCAGGCCCGCCCCGCCTCCGGAGCAGGGCGGGGGGACCACGGTGATCACGGACGCTGACGGGCAGCTGATCGGGACGATGCGGACCGCGGCGCAGCGGACGCACGCAGCCAAGGCGCAGGCGGCTCGGCTCGGGTCGTTGGGTACCTGGGGTACCCCGGTGACGGCTGGGGGTTGGTGATGGCGGCTTCCGTCGTGATGACGGTGACCAGGCCTCTCGCCGGGGGCGGGGACCTGGTCCTGCCGTCCGGGGGGATCGAGTTCGGGCACGTCACCGACTCGGGGGTCCAGTGGGATCGGCAGTTCGCCACGAGCCCGTTCGTGGACGGCCGGGCCCTCACCTCTGCGCGCAGACAGACCAAGACCCTCGTTTTCGGGCTGATCGTGTCCGGGGTGGACGCTGCTGGCCTCGCGGCCGCGCAAGCGACCGTGGACGCCGCATTCAGCCAGTTCGCCTACCAGCTGCGCGTGTCCGCGGGAGGGAGCCTGCTGGCGTGGAACTGCGAGCCCGCCGACTTCGAGCCGGCGGAGGTCGAGTGCACCCGCGGGATGCGAGACCACTGGCTCGGTTGGAAGGCGACCATCCCGTGTTCCCCGGCGTGAGTCCGCGACAGTAGCGGCCCAACCCCGGCACGTTCTCCTGCATGGCAGGGAACTACGCGGTCGGTCTCAAGGACGAGGCGCTGGACTTCATCGGCACGAAGATCACGCACGTCAGCGCCCACTCCGCTGACCCGGGGGCGACCGGCGCGAACGAGCTGACCGGCGGGACACCCGCCTACGCCCGGATCCCCGTCACCTGGTCGGTGTCCTCCGGGGGAATCCTCGTCGCCTCCACGCCGCCGACCTTCAACATCCCGGCCGGGTCGTGGGTGCGGTACCTCGGCCTGTGGAACGCCCTGACGGGCGGGACCTGGCGAGGGAAGATCCTCGTCCCTGAGCAGGAGTTCCTGGCGCAGACCGCGTGGCCGGTGGCGTCGCTGGCCCTTGACCTGAACGCGGTGGCGTCCGCCTGATGGTTGACGCCGCTCTGTCCGCCGGGGGCGACCCGAACGCCGTCGTCCCGGTCGCCGCGTCCCTTTCCGCTGGCGGCGGCGGTGACGTCGCGTTCATCCCGACCGAGCATCCCGCCCCGGCCCCCGCCGTCCCGGTGCTCGGGTCGTGGCCGGAGCAGCAGGTCACCTGGCGGGTATCGGAGCTGTACGGGCCTCCCACCATCGTCGGCTGGCTGCCGTCCGGGTGGCAGCCGACCAGTGTCACCCGAGAACCGTGGGGGTGGTGGCGGATCACCGTGGGCGGGGTCGACAAGTCGTTCTTCCGAGGAGCACCAACTCTCCTCACGTCGTGGGAGGACGTGGAGCCGTTCGGTTCCGGGCCCGCCCAGCTGCAGATCCCACGCATCACCCCGTTCGACCAGCCCGGGGCCGGTGAACTGGCATGGCTGACCCCCGGCGCGGACGTCGCCCTCGTGCACCTACGGCCCGACTCGACGACGGACATCCGGTGGGCGGGCATCATCGCCGCGGAAGAACCCGAGCTCGACGAGTCCTCGTGGACGTACAAGGCGACCTTGCTCGGGTCCGCGTTCGTGTCCGACCTGCAGACCCACAAGCCGCCCACCTGGCTGCCGCCGACAGACATCGGATGGGTGATCGCCGACACCCTCAACCAGGCGGTATCCCGGCGGACAGCCACGGTCGCCCGGGTCACTACCGGGATCCTCACCACGCAGCGCGGCGACCCGTCCTCGGGGGTGGTCGCCTACTGCCAGGAGTTGCTGGGCACAGCGACCACGGACGACGGGGCGAACCAGTGGACCGTCGCCCGGATCCCGGGCACGCAGGGGGGCCTGGAGATCCGGCTCAAGGACCGGACCACCGTGCATTGGATGGTTCGCGCCGGCCAGCGGGGCGCCAGCGTGCGTCTCACCAGGGATTCCACGCAGGCCGCGAACCGGATCTACGGGCGGGGTGTCCGCACGGACGGCTACAGCTGGGAGAACCGGGTCTACCCGGACCTGCGGAAGGACACCGCCCCCGCCTACCCGTACTCGGGTGCCGGGCACGTGATGACGGTCGGGTCCACCGACGCGGGCACCACGACCGGGCACGGGGTGTCGGACTTCCAGCGGCGCGTCAACGAACTCGGCCTGACGGGCACGCATGTGGCCGTGGATGGCGTCTACAACACTGCGGACGCGAAGGCCTGCCGGGTGGTGCAGAAGCACTTCGGCATCCAGGTAGACGAGGTGTGCGGGCCGCAGACGTGGGCGGCCCTGTTCGACGTCGGCGCGAACGCCGGGGACCTGTCCTCGTCGTTCCGTCTCCCCCTCGCCTGGGATCCCAAGGTCATGCCGAGGCTCTACAACGCGGACGGCAGCGACGCCGGACCCAACCCGGCCTACGACCCGGCCGTGCCCGTCGTTGACCGGGACGAGAACTTCGGGCCCGGGATCTCGAAGGAGGACGGCCGACGGTCCGCGGTCGCCGAGCTGGCCCGGTCCTCCACCCCCGGATGGGTGGGGACCATCGTGCTGCGGGCCGACCCCAACGAGGGCTCCCGGTGGGACATCCAGGCGGGCCAGAACATCCTGCTCCGTGGCTGGATGGGGGCG
>DASTGO010000091.1:0-2879 GCA_035719045.1 Kineosporiaceae bacterium
CGGCCGTCGCTTCCGGAACGCTGACACCGGACGGGGTCAAGGGCTCGATGACCGTCCAGCAGGTCGCCGACGGCTTCCCCGGACTCACCACCTCCGACGTCCTGACCTTCTTCGCCGCACCGTCCGGGACCCCCGCCTCCACCCAGCTGAAGACCCTGGTCCAGAACGGCAGTACGAAGGACGTCACAGATCTGCGGACCTGGCTGGCCGAACGGCAGGTTCCCTGACCGTCTGACCGGACAGGCGGGCGCAGGGGCTGACGGGCACCGAAGCGGTGTCGGGCTGGTCTTCCTTGATCGCTTTCAGTTCGGTCTCTCGCAAGGCCTGGGTGGTTGGGGGCACTCCCGTCTGCGCGCCGAGGTGCTCAGGTGTCACCGGTGACGCGAATGTCCGTACATCGAGCCGCCCCGGTGCCCCGGCCGGTGATCCCGGTCCTACCTGAGCATCGAGTGGACCCGCGCCCTGGTCAGGAGCAGGCGGGAGGGCATCGGGAACGTGCCGGCGGCAGGGCTGGGGGCGCCGGTCAGGGCGGTGCTCCACTCGGAAGCGACACCGTGAGCCCGCAGGTACGTCACCCAGACTCAGCATGGTAGAACATACCCCGTGGGGTACATGAGGATGGAATTCATGGGGCGATACCTACGGACGGCGGGCGCCGTCCTGCTGGCAGGCGGTCTGGTGTTCGGGACCACAGGCTGCTCCGGCGCCTCCTCAGGGGGATCGGGAACGGCCGTACAGGCTGGGGCGCATCTGGGGGTGAGCGAGTTCGCCCAACTTGCCGGGACACCGGGGACAGTGGTGCTCGACGTGCGCACGTCGGCTGAGTTCGCCACCGGACACCTGGCGGGTGCGGTGAACCTCGATGTGGATTCGGCCGACTTCGGGCAGCGGCTGTCCGCGCTGGATCACCATGCCTCCTACGCGGTCTACTGCCACAGCGGCCGCCGGTCGGGGATGGCGTTGCAGCAGATGCAGTCCGCCGGATTCACCCACGTCGCCGACCTGTCCGGTGGCGTCACGGCGTGGACCTCCGCCGGACGGCAACTGACCAGCGGCTCCTGAGGCGCGAGCAAGCCGGGGGCGTTCGGTCGTCAGGCCGTGACGGGGAGATGGGTCGGTGTCGGGTGACGGTGCGAGGGTGCCTACCGGGACCGGAGTGATCGAGGACGGGACCTGGACGGAGAGTGATGAGGGTTATCCCCAGGGCGAGCCTGTCCCCGTTGATGGGGAACGTCCACCCGCACTGCGTCCTGGACTGGTGGTGGCTTCACGACAACGCCGAAGGTGATGTCCGTTCTCGGGGCGGGTGGACGACGTCGTCGCCGGGTTCGAGGACGAGTAGGAGGCCCGGCGGTTCCTGGTGGAGTCACGCGAGCGGTTCGCGGAGTTCGGGCTGGAACTGCACCCGGACAGGACCCGCCTGATCGAGTTCGGGCGGCACGCCGCCTGGAAGCGACGCCGACGGGGTGAGGGTAAACCGGAGACATTCACTTGCCCGGGCTTCACGCACATCTGCACGACGTCCACGTGTGGGCGGTTCTGGGTTACGGTGGATTGCTACATTCGACGGTTTCCGCTTGGAGGTGGTCGGGCTCTGGCTCAAGCGGCTTCGGCGCCGAAGCCAGGAGTCAAACCTGACCTGGGCTCGGATGAAGCTGATGGCCAACAGACGGCTACCGCAACCCCGCGTGATGCACCCCTTCCCAAGGCGCGCTTCGCCGCTATCACTCAAGGCAGGAGCTCAGCGCGGTAGTCCTGCGGGCTGGGATCTGTGCGGGGCACCGCGGACAATGATGGTCTCTACCGTGACGTTGGTGCGCAGTCCGCTGGTGGGGTCGACCAGCAGCAGCGGACGGGTGTGGGCCCAGCGGAAGAACACCTGCAGGGCTTGCAGGTGGCGGGTTTGGTTGTCGGGGTCAGGCGGGCTCGGCAGGAACGCTTCGACGTGGACGCGGGCGATCAGTTGCCAGCCCGCCACCGGCGGCCGGTGTCGGCTCAGGAACTGGGCCAGGTCCCGGGCTGCAGTGGTGCGGCTTTCGGCCGGTCAGGTCCGAACCAGGCACTGGCGTGGGCCGTGCGTGGCTGTATGCGCTTGTGCCTTTTTGGCCTTCTGCTCGCGGCGTGATCAGGGGGCTGCAGCGGGGTCAAGAGGGGTGGAAGTACCACCTTCCGTCACTGTGGCGGGTTGGGACTCGCAGTGCGGCGGGTGGTGTGTCCGTTGGCCGGTCCGGATGCGGTTCCCAGGCGGGTGGCTGGCTGGTCGGAGGACGAGCCTGCCGCGGAGCCGGGGCTGGTGTCCGGCTCGTAGCAGGGAACATCTGGGCGACACAGGCGTCGCCGCGGCATGCCGCCGATTCGCCGCAGTGCGGTCCGGTGGCAAGGAGAGTGGCGGAAGGCCTTGTCGGAGATCGACCCCGGGAGACGGGCGCAGCAGTTGCCCAGCGCATTCGTCGAACTGCAGCAGGAGGTGATCGGGGAGAGGCCAGATCGGCTGGCCGACCTGGCCGTGGGTGTCGCCGTGTTGGTGGTTGCTGCGCAGACGGGCACCCAGCTGGTGGCGGCGCCGCTAGTTGACGTCTCGGAGGTCGCGTGCCGCGGTGCGGACCGGGTGGGCGGACTCCGACTCCGCCCGGCGTGTGCGGAGGAACCCCAGCCTGGGCGAGGTGAAGGTCTGGTCCTTCGCCGCAGGGCCCACCAGCGGCACTCTGACGACACGACGGCGCCAGAGCGGCAGACTCGTGGGGCTTGAGGTTCCGCCGTGGGCGGCGGAGATGTTCCATGTCCTGACCGGTGACGGGTGGCCGGCGGTGGACGAGGACGAGATCAATGATCTGGCGCAGTTGTGGCTGGCGGCCGGCCGGGAGTTGATGCAGATCGCG
>DASTGO010000092.1:0-7039 GCA_035719045.1 Kineosporiaceae bacterium
CGCGATCTGCATCAACTCCCGGCCGGCCGCCAGCCACAACTGCGCCAGATCATTGATCTCGTCCTCGTCCACCGCCGGCCACCCGTCACCGGTCAGGACATGGAACATCTCCGCCGCCCACGGCGGAACCTCAAGCCCCACAAGCCACTACCAAAACGTTCAAGCCGCCCGTATTCCTGGATAACCGTCCCCTCACGGGCAGTTCGACCCTCACCTCATCGGCTGCACTCCGGGGTTGCCAGTGACTTCATGCGCCGACCCGGCCACGGTCACGCGAGAAGGCCAAAAAAGGGGACGCAGATCGCGCAGCGGTCCGCCGTCCGGCTGTCAGCGCCTGATCGGACTCTTCCGGGGACGGGTCCTGGTCGGGGCCGGACTCGGCCGGCACGGCCGACATCCAGCCCGGACCCAGGTCGTGGTGGTCGTCGTTGGCGACGCGGGGCGTTCCGGAAGCGGACCTATGAGGCCACGGGCTCGGACAACGGCCCGGGCAGCGGCCGGCTGTGCACGATCTCCAGGCCGGTCACGGCCCGGGTCAGCACCACGTAGAGGCGGCGCAGCCCGGTCCGCTCATCGGGTTCGGCCTCGGCCATTGCTGCCGGTTCGAGGGCGACGACGTGGTCGTACTCCAGACCTTTCGCCGTCGTCGCAGGGACCACCCACACCCGCACCGGCCCCTCGGCTGCCCCGGAACCGGTTGCCCTGGAACTGCTTGCCCCGGAACTGCTTGCCCCGGAACCGGTTGCGTCGCCGACGGCCAGTCCCTCGGCGGGCAGCCCGTCCGCGAACTGCTCGGCGACCAGGTCGAGCCCGGTGCCCTCGGACAGCCTCTCCCCGCCGAGCACCAGATGCCGGATTCCGTCCCGGGTCAGGGCACGGGAAGCCTTCTGCACCAGGGCATCGGGGACGATCAGCCCGACCGAGCCCTCGTGCTCCAGCGCCCGCCGGGTAGCCGCCACGGCGTGCGTCCACAGTGCTGCGGCCGGGACAGCGGTGATGTCGAGGGTGCCCGGGTCCTCGCGGACAGAGCTCGGCGGGGTGAGGCCCTCGGCGATCAGCGGGAGCAGCCGGGCCGCGTAGTCGATCACCGCGGACGGCACCCGGAAGCCGCGGGACAGTTCCTCGATCACGGCCCCCGGCTGGCCGAGATGCGCCAGGGTGTCCGCCCAGGACGGCGTGGCCCAGGGGGTGGTGCCCTGGGCGAGGTCCCCGAGCACGGTCACCGAACCGGTCGAGCAGCGCCGCCCGACCGCCCGCAACTGCATGGCGGACAGGTCCTGGGCCTCGTCCAGGATGACGTGGCCCAGGCTCGGGGTTCGCCGCAGCAGGTCGGCCAGTTCATCGAGGAGGACGGCGTCCGCGGCGGTCCACCGGGCCGATCCGGTACTGCGCGGCGGGTGCGTCCACAGCAGGAGGCGCTGCTCGTCGGGGGTCAGCAGGTCCCGAGCGCAGTCGGTGAGGAAGTCCGGCTCGGCGTACAGCCGGAAGAGCACCTTGGCGGGGTCGAGGGCCGGCCAGACCGCCTCGGTGTACGCCCGGACCTCCCGGCTGCGGGCGACGGCGTCCTGCACCCGGTCGTCGGGGGAGTCCCCGGCCTCCTCGAACAGCATGAGCAGGGCATGGGCCAGCCGCTGGGGCAGCATGTCCCGGGCCGCCGCATACCGGACGCCGCGGGCGCGCAACTCCTCGACCAGTTCGGTGATCCGGTAGGCGGGCAGCCGCCAGCGCCGGGACCCCCGCGGCAGGATCAGGGCCTCGGTGGGCCTGCGGAGGTGTGACCAGACCGCCGCGCGCAGCACCGCCGCCATCCGGGCGTCGCCCTTGAGCATGGTGGCCCCGACCTCGTCCTGCCCGCGGACCCGCACCTGGACGGCCGCGGTGGAGCCGCGTGGCTGACGCGCTCCCCGGAGCACTCCGACCAGGGCCTCGACGGTGGTGTGGCGCACCTCGGCCTCCCCGAGAGAGGGCAGGACAGCGCCGACGTGCTCGAGGAAGGAACTGTTCGGGCCGACGACGAGCACCCCGGACCGGCCGAGCCGTTCCCGGAAGGCGTACAGCAGCCAGGCCGCCCGGTGCAGGCCGACCGCCGTCTTGCCGGTCCCGGGTGCCCCCTGCACGCAGATGCTCGTGCCGACCCCGGCCCGGACGATCTCGTCCTGCTCGGGCTGGATGGTGGCGACGATGTCGCGCATCGGGCCGACCCGTGGCCGTTCGATCTCCCGGGCCAGGATCTCGCTGCGCCGGTCGGTCTCGTCGACGTCGGTGAGGTGCTCGTCCTCGTAGGCGGTGATGACACCGTGCTCGATGCCGAACCGGCGCCGGCGGGCCACCCCCATCGGCTCGGCCCGGCTGGCCCGGTAGAAGGCCCGGGACACCTCGGCCCGCCAGTCGATGACGACGGGGTCACCGGCGGCGTCGGCGACGTGGCGGCGCCCGACGTACCAGCGGGCACCGTCCTCGTGGTCGGTCCGGCCGAAGAACAGGGTGGTGCTCGGATCGTCGACCAGCGCGGCGGCCCGGTGGTGGAGGGTCGCGGCGAGGTACTCGGCGGAGACGGGGTCCCCGCCCTGGACCTTCAGCGCGAGGGTCCGTTCGCGCATCCGGGCCAGGTCAGCGCGGGCCCGGGCGAGGTATCCCCGCTCGGCCTCCAGCGGGTCGCCCGTCCCCGCGGGCCGGGCGGGACCGGCGCCGCTGCCGGGCCGGGCGGTGGTGTCGGCGCTGACGGTGGAGTCGGCGCTGACGGTGGTGTCGGTGTGCGGGAGGTGACCGGAGACGTGGGGCTCGACAGGCACGAGGAGCCACCGTAGCCCTGCCAACCCCGTTCCGCGCCCCGTTTTCCGGCCTCATCGGCAGCGCCCGTAGGTAGCGGGGATCTTCTGTGACCGAGGGCCTCTCGGTCCCCGGTGTCGCCGTGCTAGCCTCCATCAAAGATGAACGGTTGGTGAACGGGAGGTGGATCGATGGTCACGCATCGGATGTCTCGTGGTGAACACCACGAGAGGGAATGGTCCGCGAGACCGCTTCGCCCCATCGCTCGCTGGCTGACCGTCATCGACGAGTCCGGTGCCAGCCACCTGGAGATGAGCTGGTCGGTGCCCGAGCCGACCCCGGCAGCCGTGGTCTCCACCGTGGCCCGGAGCCTCCCTGCCCAGGCCCTCCCCTCCCGGACCTTGCCCGCTCGCTGACGCCCTGTCCGCCCGCTGACGTCTGACCCGGAGCCGGCCGCACCCCGTGTGCGGCCGGCTCCGTTCGTTCCGGGGGTGGCCACAGCGGGCCCGGTGCTCCCGGTGCTCAGCCGGCGAAGAGTCGCACGGCCGCCTGCTCGACGTCCGCGTACTGCCGGCCGGCTGCCCCCAGCGCCCGGCGGATCTCGTCCAGCCCGGCGCGGACGCGGTCCTGGGTGGTCCGCCAGTCGGTGATCACCTGCTGGAACGAGGCCGCGGCGGGGCCCTTCCAGCTCGCCTGCAGTTCCACCAGGTGACGCATCATCGCGTCCACCTCCGTCGCGATCGCCGACGCCGACGCCTGCACGGCGCCACCCGCCCGGTCCACCTGGGCGACGTCGACCTCGAAATGCGTCACGGATCCCCCTCCCCGCCCCATCGGGCGGCTCCTGCGCCCCGCTCCGGGACGGCTTCGGGATCAAGCCTGGCAGCCCGGGCGGATCGGCCGTTCCGGTTGTCCACAGCCTCCTCGGTCGCCGGGATCCGCTGCTGCTGCGAGGATTCCGGGCATGACGGCGGTGGCGCAGCGAGGCCCGGGCAGGACGTGCCGGGCCGGCCGCGGCTGAACCGGAACGTCTGCGCGGCAGCCCGATGGCCGTCCTCATCGACCCGCCGATCTGGCCCGCGCACGGGCGCTGCTGGTCCCATCTGGTCAGCGATCTCTCGCTGGGCGAACTGCATGCGTTCGCCGACGCCGCCGGGATCCCCCCGCGGGCCTTCGAGGGTGACCACTACGACATCCCGGAGGAGCGGTACGCCCAGACCGTGACCGCCGGGGCGATCCCGGTGAGCGGTCGCGAGCTGCTGCGCCGCCTGCAGGCCTCGGGGCTGCGCCGGCCGAAACGCCGCGGGGAGCGGGTGGTGGCCAGCCGGGACGACCTGGTCGCCGGGCACCGGGTGGACGGCGTGCTGTCCGCCCTGCCGCCGCTGGGACCGGTGGCCCGGGTGCACGTCGTGATCGGCTACGCCGGGACGGTCCTGGTGGTCCCGGACGATGAGGGGTACCGGCTGCCGTCCGCGGAGGTCAGCGGCTCCGGCGGGTATCCCGCGACGGGCCGGGCACTGGCCGGTGCGCTGGCCGGCCCGCACTGGGTGCAACTGCCGGCCGTCCAGGTCGGCTACCTGCGGCGGGTGCCGCACGTCCGGCCGCAACCGGACCGGTTCGGCTTCGAGGTGGTGCTCCGGTGGCCCGAACTCGGCCGGCTGCCCCGCGATCCCCGGACCGCGGGCGGCGTGGACGGTGCGGGCGGTCGGCCGGTGCCGCCGTTCCCGGAGTGGGTGCCGGTGCGGCGGGCGCTGACCCTGCTGCCTGCGGAGCTGGCCCCGGTCGCCCTGGCCGAGCATCACCGGCGCCGCCCCGGCCGGGACGGGGATCCCGGGACCAGTCCGTGGCGGGTGGACGGCCACCGCTGAGTCGTGCCGCCGCCCTCCCGTTCGGCCCGCCGGGCGGACACCCGGTCAGGTGGACAGCAGGGCCAGTTCGGCTGCGAGATTGGCCCGGGCCGCGGCCTCCCAGCGACGGCGGGCCGGCCCGGTCCGGTACAGCTGACCATCGGCGAGGGCCTGCAGGACCGCGGCCCGGCCGGTCCGGAAGTCGGGATCCGGGACCTGCGCGTACTCGGCCCGGACGGCCAGCCGGTACCGCTGGTAGCGGTCCGGACCGGCCCCCAGGATGGACAGGTCCGCATCGCACAGGACGGCCGCATCCGTGTCGCCGTCGTCGGGGTCGTGCCCGGCCGTCAGCCGGACCAGCCGCACCACCCGGTCCACCCGGTCGGCGGGCACCCCGAGCCCGGTCAGGACCTGGTGCGCGAGAACGGCGCTGGCCTCCTCGTCCGCCCCGGGGCGTGCCTGGTACACCGCGTCGTGGAACCAGGCGGCCAGCCGGACCGCGGTGGGGTCGGCGGCCAGCGCGGCGAGCAGGTCGACGGCGTCGAGGACCTCGGCCAGGTGCTCGGCGTCGTGATAGTGCCGATGCGGCTCCCGCCAGCGGGCGAGCAGCGCGGACCCGGCGCGCTCGACGTCCGCGGCAGGGGCGCGGGCTCCCGCCGCACCGACGGCCGCCCGCCAGTCCGCCGCGAGATCACGCCGGAAACCTGCCTCCTGCACCACCGGGCCATCCTGCCCCGCCGTTCGCCGCCCCGCCGTTCGCCGCCCTCCGGGTGACATGCGGATGCCCCGGCTCCGCAGGGGAGCCGGGGCATCCGCTCCGCCGCCGGTGATCAGGAGAGACCACCGGTGGCGGGCGAGGGCCGCGCTGCTGGCGCTCGGGGGGACGCCTGCGCGCAGGCCCTCGCGACGGGGCGGCGATGACCGCTCACCCCCGCGGTCGGGACGTCACTGGCCGTTCGGCCGGGTGCCCAGGGTGACGTCGATCTGCTGGGAGGATCCGTTGCGGACCACGGTCAGCGTGACCTTGGTGCCGGGCCGGAACTGACGGATCTGGGCCACCAGCGAGTTCGCCCCGCTGACCGGCACGCCGTTGACCGCGATCACCGCGTCGCCGGACTTCAGGCCCGCCTTGTCGGCCGGGGTCCCGGCGGCCACGGACTGCAGGATGGCCGCCTGCCGCTGCGCACCGTCCACCTTGACCGTGTCCTGGGTGAGGGTGATCCCCAGCCAGGCGTGCTGCGCCTTGCCGCCGCCGATCAGCTGGCTGGCCACGTCCTTGGCCTCGTTGATCGGGATCGCGAAACCGAGGCCGATGCTGCCGGACTGGCTGCTGCCGAAGGCGGAGCCGAGCGAGGCGATCGACGAGGTGATCCCGATGACCCGGCCCTGCGCGTCGACCAGGGCGCCGCCGCTGTTGCCCGGGTTGATCGACGCGTCGGTCTGGATCGCGTTGGTGACCACGGCCTCACCGGAGGACTGGCCGCCGCCGAACGGGGAGCCGCCACCGGAGGCCTGGGTGCTCACCGGCCGGTTGATGGCGCTGACGATGCCTGTGGTCACGGTGTCGGACAGGCCGAGCGGGTTGCCGGCCGCCATCACCTGGTCGCCCACCTTGACCGCCGCGGAGTCGCCGAGGGTGGCCGGTTTGAGGTTCGACGGGGCGCTGCTGACCTGCAGCACGGCCAGGTCGGTGGAGGCGTCGGTACCGACGATGGTCGCCTTGTACAGCCGCCCGTCGTGCAGGACCACCATGATCGACCCACCGCCGGAGGCGTCCGCCACGACGTGGTTGTTGGTCAGGACGTGACCCTGGGCGTCGAGGATGACCCCCGAGCCCTCGCCGCTGCCGCCCTGGCCACTGACCATGACCGAGACCACGCTCGGCTCGACGGCATTGGCCACCGCCGGCCAGTCCGGATTGGCGTTGCTGCTGCTGCTGACCGGCGGGTTCACCTGGGCGCCGGCACCCGACTGGGAGAACGTCGTCGTGCTGCCGCCGGAGGTGGTGCCGTTGTTGCCGGTCGCGGACATCGCCCCGGCGGTGAGCAGGCTGGACAGCACCGCCGCGCCGATGCCGATCGCGGTGACGCCTCCCCAGCCGGGGCGGCGGGGTTCGCGCTGCCGGGTCGAGGTGGCGCCGGGACCACCGGGCGGCGGGGTCCACGGGCCGCCGGGCGTGGCGTTCTGCGCGGACCCGCCCGCCGTGCCCTGGGCGGGGTCGGTGGACGGGAGTTGCTGGGTGACGTTGCTGCCCGGGGAGGTCTGCGGGGTGCCGTACGCCTGCTGTCCGTACGGCTGCCCGTAGCCCTGTCCGGAGTAGGCCGCAGCCGGGTAGCCCTGGCCCGGGTAGGCCTGGCCCGGGTAGGTCTGGGCCGGGTATGTCTGGCCCGGGTAGGCCTGGCCCGGGTATGTCTGGGCCGGGT
>DASTGO010000093.1:0-2538 GCA_035719045.1 Kineosporiaceae bacterium
CGGCGAGTCCGTGTGGTGCTGACCGGACAGCATGGCGTGCAGCCAGGGTGCCTGGTCGAGTGGCCCGGGCCGGGGTGAGTTCTGGTCGGGGGAGGCGGGTCGGGGTGGTCCGCCGTGCAGGTGGTCGTCGAGGTAGGTCCAGACGTGGGGTCCGGCCCGGTTGACGATCCTGGCGATGAAGTACCTGGCCAGCGCTCCCCATGCCGCGGGGGAGGCGTGATTGACGTGGGCGGGGTCGAGCAGAGCCGTCGCGGTCTCCCACACCGAACGGCGGGCCTGTTGGACGGTCGGGGTGAGTCCGGGTTCGGCGGTCTGGACCGCGTGGAGGGTCTGGTCGAGCAGGGCCAGGGTGAGGGCCGCGGTGGCGTGGACAGCGGCCTCGTCGTAGGAGGTGCCGACGAGAGGGGCCTGCGCGGCCGCTATCGCTTCGGCCACGTCGGTGACCACGCCGGTGGCGACGTCGGCGGACCTGCGTGCGGGAGCGGGGGCCAGGCTGGACCCCGGTGTCGCCGGGGCGGGGGTGGTGACCTCGGCGCTGCGCCACAGCAGTTGCAGCAGGTCCTTCTGCAGCCTGTCGCGGACCTCGGCCAGTCCGGGACCGTCCGCAGCCTGTTGTGGAGACGGCGGGGGCAGCACGGACAGCGCCATCAGGGAGGCGAGCGCCGCACTGCCCGGGCCCTGCCGCCACGTGTGGGACCAGGCCGATCCGCCCGGCGCAGCGGCCCGGTCTTCCCGCTGGGCCGGGCCGGAACCCGCCACCCACCACCGGGCGAGCATGTCCGCGGCCTGCCGGCGCACCGGCGGCTCCAACGGCGACTCGGTGAGGATCCGCAGCGCCTCCTGGTGCTCCCCGACAATCAGTTCCTGCGGTCGCACCTGCTCCGCGACCGGGCCGGACGCCGGCCTGACCGTGGTCACGGACCGGCCCGGCACAGCGACAGTTGCGGCGACCGCGGGTACTGAGGAGGCGGTGCCGAGGGTGGCGGGGGCGGGCTGCTGTGGTGGTCGTGCCTGCTGGAGCCGGTTGTGGAGTGCGGTCCAGATCTGTGGTCCGGCACTGGTGGTGATGTCGGTGACGAACCCGCTCACCAGGTCCGCCCACATCGTCGGGGAGTTCCTGCCGGTGGCCGTGGGAGCGGTCAGCTTGAGCAGCCTGTCCCTGGTGGTCTTGTGGACGTTGTGGACCGTGGTGATCTGGTCCGGGGTGAGGTCGGGGGCGGTGTCGGTGGCGTGCAGGGTCTGGTCGAGGAGGGCCTGGGCCAGGGCCGCGGTCACCAGGACACCGTGCCGGTAGTGCGACTGGCCGGCGGCGCCTCGGGGGGTGAGGATCTCGACGACGCGTTGGGCGATGCGGGCGGGTGCGTGTTCGGGGTCGGGGTGGGCGTGTTCGCCCGGTGGGGTCGGGGCGGCGGGGACGGCGTGATGCCAGGCGGCGGCGAGTACGGTCTGCCCCCAGTCCTGTCGTGGGGCGTGATAGGGGTCTGTGCTGGGGCTCGCCTGTCCGGCGGTCTTGGCGGGCTGTTTCGGCAGCGTGGCGAGGGCCAGGAGTTCGGGTAGGACGGCGGCCAGCGTGGGGGTGTCCCGCCACTGCCCGGCCCAGTCCATCGACGCGGGCGAGGCCGCCTCATCGGCCGCTGCGGTCTTCATCGGCCAGTAGCGGAAGAGCATCTTCCCGGGACTGTCCTGGGAGCCGATGCCGACTCGGCGGAAGCGTTCGTTCACGGCTGCGCGCAGGGCCTGGCCGATCTGGGGCGGGTGGCTGGTGACCAATGGCTCGTGGGTCGGGGCGACCCACTGTGGAACAGGTTGCGGCGTCGGTGATTCCGCGTCCCGCGTGGGCGGCGGGGACAGAGGGGCAGCCGGATCGCGATCGCTCACCAGGGTGTCGCCCGGGTGTGGGGTGCCGGGAGCGGGGGCTGGGGCCTGATGTTGTGGGGGGGAGTCAGCCAGGCGGGTCAGCCAGGCGATTTCCTCTGGGGTGAACTGCGGGCTGTCGGCCTGTCCTGTTTCCGTGGAGCGTGGGGGGATCACCTGTGGGAAGGCAGGCTGCGCCGGCGCCGCGTTCAGAGTCGTGGGCGGGGTTGCGGCTGGGGGGAGTTGTCCCGGTGAGGGTTCGGACGCGCTCGGCTCTGCTTGCGGGATGGTGGGTGGGGCGGTGGTCATGGGGTCGGGCGGGAGGCCGCCGTCGAACAGAGACGCGGGTTCCTGGGGAGAGCCCTCGAGGGCGTCGGCCCACCAGGTGGTATCTGCCCGGAGTTGGTTGCCGTGGAGTTGGTGGCGTAGCTGGGACCAGAGGTGTCCTGCGGGGTCGGTGGTGTTGACCTGGTTGACGAACTCGGTGATCAGGGTGGACCAGTTGTTGGCCGGGCGCTGGGGGGCGCGGGGGTCTGCGAGGGTGGTCAGCCCGGCCCAGGTGGTCTGGTGGGCGTCCTGGATCCGGGCGAGTTGGTCGGGTGGGATCAGGTCGGGGCCGGCGGTGTGGGCGGCGTGGGCGGCGTGCAGGGTCTGGTCGATGAACGCGCGGGCGAGCGCCGTCGT
>DASTGO010000094.1:0-2695 GCA_035719045.1 Kineosporiaceae bacterium
GCCCCGAGAGCCGTCCCGCCGCTTGGCCGGGCGAGAGCAACCCGGGAACTCACACAGCGGCGGCTCTGCGGCTGCATCAACTGCCAGTTCCGGATCACTCACCGGCTCATCCTCCTCCACGACTGGGTCCGGACCGGAACCAAGCACCGCAAAACGTAATTGTCGATTTTCCTTTTACGGTGGCGGTGAGTCCGGCGGCGAGAGGGACCGGGATCGAGGCAAGGGCCCCCGGGAGCGGCCGATGTGACGCGTTGACGCCCGCCCGGCAAATCCCACCCCATGAGCAGGGCGCGCCGGCTGTCCTGCGGCGGACCGGAGGCGACCCGGCGGGCGAGTCGCGAGCAAGGGGCCAACCCAACCGCGGCGAGATTTGTGACCTGAAGCACATTCGAGGATCTGCTGTCCAGATTCGATGCGCGGTCACGCCTGTGGTGGGTGACGGGACTGGCCGACCTTCGAAGGAGTTGACGGCATGCCCCCCACCTCGGGTCGCCCCTGGCCGGGCCGACCATGTCCGCCCCACGGTCTGCGGCACGGGCGGTCGCAGATGCCGCGGGTCCACGGCGTGTTCGAAGGGCGCCGGTCATGGTGCGTGTGAGGTTCAACGACGCCGAGCGGGCGTTGCTGGCGCAGTCCCGGGCCGAGGGCACGGTCTTGGACTGGCGCAATGGTCCTGCCTGGGGGCAGCGGGTCCGGATCGTCGGTCAGCCCTGCAGGGACGAGTTCGGCAAGGTCTACTGGCTCGGGGAGATCCTTCAGACCCGCGGCTTCATGCGAGCGGGGCAGACCGTGCGGGTATACCCGGCCACGGTGCGCGCTGTTCCCGCATCGGCGGGATCCGCCAGCGGGCAGGGCAGCGACCGCGCCGCGCCCGACCACGCTGATCACGACCAGGCCGCGCCACCCAACGCGCCCGCCGAAGGACTCTTCAGCGGGGGGCTTGGTCCGGGAGACCCGCAGCCCGAACAGGCTCTGCAGTTGGATCTGGGGCTCGGCCCCGCTGTGGACGCCTCGGCTGGGGCTTCGACGTCGGCTCCGGATCCGCTGGACCCGGGGACTGCCCGAGCGTTCAGGGACTACGAGGCCCTGCAGATCCTGACCCGGCTGCACTACGACGGGCACCACCTGATCGCCATGGGCGACAGGCAGGGGCAGCGGGCCGTGACCTGGCTGGCGACTGCGGGTCTGGTCGCCTCCCGGGCGGACGAGCACGGCAACGCCGTGCTGGCCGCGACCGAGGCGGGGGAGCGGGCGATCCGGGCGCACGTGGACCGGCTCGAGGCCACCCTCAAGCGGCCTGTCGATGTCGCACCCGGGGACCTGATCCAGCCACCGGGTCGGCCCGGGGCGGTGGTACAGGTTCAGCAGGTTCGCCGGGGCGACGACGTCGTGCGGATGTCCGGGGTGTTCATCGACGCCCACTCGGCGGGCCTGCCCGCCAAGGTCGACTGGCATCTGAACGGACGTGAAGACGGCTGGCCCACCGTCCCCCTGTCACAGGACCCGCGCAACGGGGAACGGATCGCCCATCTGAACTCTGTGCCAGGGGAGTATCTGCTGGCCCTGGCCCGGCTGCAGGCCGTCGACACCCGCCTGGGAGCCACCCGGCCCTACTTCCGGCAGGCGGTCGAACTGATCCACGACGCCATGGACCACGGCGCACCACCGCAGGAGGCGCTGCCCCGGGTGGCCACGCATCTGCGTGCGGTCGCGGACCGGCCTACAGGAACCGCGACCCAGCGGCGAGACCTGCCGCCGGAGCGCGCCGACGGCATCCGCCGGCTGGCAGCCGAACTGGACCAAGTGGTCGCCGAGGTCCCGACCTCGGACGGCGGCCGACTGCCCGCCGCGCATGAACCGCGCGTCCAGGCCGAGCCCTCTCCCGTCGTCGGGGCGGGCGGACCGGTCGCCGCGGCGAACACAGCTGAGGAGATACCGACGACGGGGGATGACCTGATGACCGCCAGCCGCCCACCGGCCGAGCCGGGCCCCGCAACCACCGGTACACCGATCACCGCAGCGCCGGTGTCTGCCGGCCGGGCTGGCGTCGAGCCGACGTCGCCCGACCCCGCGGCGCTGGATCCGGTCGAAGCCTCCGCCGGCAGGTACGCGGGATGGTTCGCCGACCCCGCGAAGATCGCCGCCGCGGTCACCTCCTGGAACGGCATCACCTCCCCGGACCGCCGACGTCGGCTGCGCGACCACGGTGTCGCCGCGCCTGCGGGGTACGCCTGGGACGACGACCACGCCTTGCACCCGGCGCCCGCAGCCCCCGCGGCAGATGCTTCGGCCGGGGGCGGGGAGGTTGTCGGAACGGACAGGGATGATCTGCCCCGGGACACCGCGGTGCCCGTGGTGGGCCGAAACGAACCGATCGGAGTCACGGATGGACGAGACGAGCAGGGGATACGCGGTCCGGGCGCACGAGCACTGGAAGACGTACCGACCGCAGGCCTACAGCCAGATCCCGGCGGGGGAGCGGGAGGACTTCTTCCTGGAGTTGGCGTTTCAGGCACGCGAGCAGATCACCGAACGGGCGGCCAGCCTGGCGGGCCCGGACGTGCCGGGGGAGAGCGGCCTGGACAAGCTGGGCCGGCTGAACAACGCCCGCGCGATGGCCGAGGAGCAGGTGATCAGGGAGCTGCTGCTGCCGGAACCGGAGACGAAGACGGCCGGATCCTCCCCGGCGCAGGAC
>DASTGO010000095.1:0-8183 GCA_035719045.1 Kineosporiaceae bacterium
CTGGTCGGCGGACACCCGTCCCGGACTGCTCGCCCGGGAGCTGGCCCGGGCCGGGATCAGCTCCGCCGCCGTCGGCACCGGCGCGGTGATCGCCCTCGCGGACGCCTCCGGCCGGGTCGCGCACGCCTGGCCCGCAGTGCCGCCCCTGCCGGACGGCGGGATCGACCCGGCCGCCGACAGCGCCGGCCTGGCCGACCAGGTCCGGACCGCGCTGGCCACGGATCCGGGCCTGCTCGTGGTGGACGTGGGCGCCGTCCGGGACCCGGCCGTGGCCGGTGGCCGGGACCCGGTCGCCCGCGCCGAACAGGTGTCGGCGGTGGACTCCCGGATCCAGCTGGTGCTCGGCGAGCTGCCGCCGACGGCCACCGTCGTGGTGGCCTCGCTGGCGGACGCCGGCCCGGCCCCGTCCCTGCAACTGCTGGCCGCGACCGGACCCGCCGGCACCGACGGCCGCGCGGCCCACCCCTACCAGGGACGGCTGCTGGGTGGCTCCGCCGGGCGGGACGGGCTGGCCGCCGGCACGGACCTGCTGCCCACCCTGCTGGACGCCCTCGGGGTGACCCCGCCCGCGGCCGCCGACGGACAGCCGCTGCGCACCTCCGGGGCGGACCCCGACCCGACCGTCCGCCTGGAGCACGTGGTGGACCTCGACCAGGCGGCGCAGGCGGTGGCGGCGGCGACCCCGTGGTTCCTCGCCCTGCTGGCCGCCACGCAGCTGGCCCTCTACGTCGGCACGGTGTGGCTGCTGCGCCGTCCCGGTGGTGTCCCGGCCGGACCGCTCTCCCGGCTGCGGAGCCTGCGGGTGCTGCGCCGGGTCGCGGTCGTCGTCGCGACCGTTCCCGCGGCGGCCCTGCTGGCCGGGTTCATCCCCTGGTGGCGGGAGTCCTCGCCGTGGCCGGCCGCTGTGGCCGCCGTCGCCACCTTCTGCCTCCCGCTGGCCCTGATCGCGCTGGCCGGACCGTGGCGGGCGGCACCGCTCGGGCCCGCCGCGGTGGCCGCCGGGCTCACCGCACTGGTGTTCGCGGCGGAGGCGGTGACCGGTTCCCCGCGGTTGCCCGGGGGGCTGATCGGGTTGCAGCCGCTGGCCGGAGACCGGGTGCACGGGCTGAGCGACTCCATGTCCGCCCTGCTCGGGACGGGGGCGTTGCTGGCCGCCACCGCCGCCGCGCAACTCCTGCTCCGCCGCGGGCGGCCGCGGGCGGCGGTGCTCGCGGTGGCCGGTACGGGTCTGGCGACGGTCCTGGTCGACACCGTGCCCGGCTGGGGCGGGGACGGCGACGGCCCGCTGTACCTGCTGCCCGCGTTCGGAGTGCTCGGGCTGCTGGTCGCCGGTCGCCGGGCCGGACTGCGGCCGGCGGTGCTCCTGGTCGTCGGGGGCGCGACGCTCGTCGCGGGGGCGGCCGTGCTGGACCGGCTGCGCCCACCCGCCGACCGCACCGCGCCCGGCCGGTTCGTCCAGGCCGCGCTCGACGGTGGTGCCGGGCGGATCCTGGAGCAGCGGGCCGGACGGGAACTGTCCCTGCTGCTGGAGCCACTGGCCTGGCTGCTGCCGGTCGCCGTGCTGTTCGGCATGCTCGTGTTGGCCCGCCCGCAGGCCTGGGGAGCACCGCTGAGGTCGGCCGTCACCCGGGTGCCGGTGCTGCGGCACGGGCTGGTCGCGCTGGGCCTGCTGCTCGGGATCGGCACCGCCGTCGGGGAGACCGGGCTGGCGGTCCCGGCGACGGCGGCGGCCCTGCTGGTCCCGCTGCTGGTCGCGGCCTGCGTGCGGTCCCTGGAACTGGACGCCGCGGACCGTCTGGACGCCGCGGTCGCCGCCGCCCGCCGGGAGGGCCGGACCTCCCCGCGGGGCCGGGGCCACCGCCCGAAGGTGGCCGGCGCCGACGATCTGGTTGGGTAGGCGCTGCCATGTCATCCCCCATCTCGGGCCCCTCCGCCGCGCCGGGCCGGACCCGCACCGCCCGAGCCACCGCTGCCGTGCTGCCCGAAGCGCCCGCGCTGGCCGCCGTCGACGCCGAGGCCGCCCGCTTCCAGGCCGACGGAGGTCAGCCGGGGATCGCCTACGGGGTGGTCGCCGGGGGCGCACTGGTGCACAGCGGCGGGCTGGGCGAGCGGCGGGCCGGGGGCGGCACCCCACCGGACGCCGGGACCGGGTTCCGGATCGCGTCCATGACCAAGTGCTTCACGGCCGCGGTGATCCTGCAGTTGCGCGACGAGGGCGTGCTGCGGCTGGACGACCCCGTGTCGGCCCACGTGCCGGAGGCCCGGGGACTGCGCGGGCCGACCGCGGACTCCCCGGCGATCACCGTCCGGGACCTGCTCACCATGGCCGGCGGCTTCCCGACCGACGACCCGTGGGGGGACCGGCAACAGGGCCTGCCCGGGGAGCGGTTCGCCGCACTGGTCCGCGGAGGGCTCAGCTTCGCCTGGGCGCCCGGCACGGCGTTCGAGTACTCCAACCTCGGATACGCGCTGCTCGGGCGGGTGATCGAGACCTGCACCGGCGCGGCCTACCGGGACGTGGTGACGGCCCGGCTGCTGACCCCGCTGGGGATGAGCTGCACCGGCTTCGACGCCGCCGTCCTGCCGGCCCGGGAGCTGGCCACCGGGCACCGGGTCGGCGACGGAGGCTGGCAGCCGGTCCCCTACGACCCGTACGGCGCCTTCGCCCCGATGGGTGGACTGTTCAGCACCGTGGCGGACCTCGCCCGCTGGATCGGCGAGTACACCGACGCGTTCCCGCCCCGGGACGACCCGGAGGGCGGGCACCCGCTCTGCCGGGCCTCCCGCCGGGAGCAGCAGCAGGCGCACCGGGGGATCCCGCCGCAGCTGATCTGGCCGTCGGTGGACGCCGTGCCCACGGTGCGGTTCACGGGGTACGGGTACGGCCTGGTCGTCGAGCACGACCCCGCCCACGGACTGGTGGTCGGGCACAGTGGCGGCTACCCGGGGTTCGGCTCCCACATGCGCTGGCATCCCCGGACCGGTCTCGGGGTGGTGGTCCTCGGCAACGCGACCTACTCGGCGGCCCAGCGACCGGCGGCCCGGATGCTGTCCGCCCTGCTCTCGACCGCCGGCCGGACCGCGCGCCGGGCCCGCCGCAGCGCCGGACCCAGCATCGCCGTCCGGGCGGGCGCCTCCCCGGTGCAGCCGCCGCCGTCGGGGCAGGAGCTGTGGGAGGCGACCGCCGCCGCCCGCCGCGCCGTCGAGGGCCTGCTCATCCAGGGCTGGGACGACGCGGTCGCCGCGGACCTGTTCGCGGAGAACGTCGACCTGGACCTGCCACTGGTCCGCCGCCGCGCGGAGCTGGAGCGCCTGAGGCAGCGGCTGGGACCGCTCACCGCCGACCCGGCCGCCCCCGTGGACCGGTCCTCGCCCGCGCAGTGCGCCTGGTGGATGCGGGGACCGGGCGGCCGGGTCCGGGTGGCGATCATGCTCAGTCCGCAGTCCCCACCCCGGATCCAGACCCTGCAGCTGACCCTGGCCGCCGAACCCGTCCCGGTCCTGCGCCGGGTGGCCGAACTCGTCGTCGCCCAGCTCGCCGAGCCCTGCCCACAGTGGCCGCAGGCGCTGGCCACCGGCGTGGACCTGGACCGGACGGCCCTGGACCGGACGCTACGGGTGGCCGCCGCCTGGGCCGGTGCCTGCGACCTGGTCGCGGTGACCGCCGGGGACGGGCTCGGTCAGGCCACGTTCCGCCTGGCCGGGGAGCGGGCCGACCTGTCCCTGACCCTCACCGTCGACCCGCCCGCCGGACCGCCCACCGGGGACGACGCCCTGCCCGTGGTCCGGCGGTTCGGCCTCGCCGTCGAGCTGTAGCCCCGGCGGCGGTCGGGAACCGGAAGCGTGCGGGTGCTCCGACCGGGCCCGTCCCCGCCGACCGCACCCGTCCCCGCCGACCGGGTGCGCCGCTCAGCGCAGGGTGAGCTGGCGGGAGGCGACCCCGGACCGGGCCCGGCGCTCGTCCGCGGTCAGCGGCGTGGTGACCGCCATCGCCTGCTGCAGGCGCTCCCCGAAGGCCTTCGCGGCGTCCTCGACGTCCCCGGCCTCGGCGTCGGGGGTGAGGTCCCAGACCGGAACCACGATGCCGAGCGCCCGGAAGGAGCCGACGTAGCGGGTGCCCTCCCCCAGTCCGGACTCGCCCGCCGCGTGCAGCCGGGCGATGCCGTCCAGCAGCTCCCCCTCCGGATGCGGCATCACCCAGCGCAGGTGGCGGCGCTCCCCGACCTGGCACCAGTACGCCGCCTCGACCGACTGCAGCCGTCGGGTGGGCACGACGGCCGCGTTCGCCCGTTCCAGGGAGTCCCGGACCTCCGGGGTCTGCTCGGCGGAGGGGTCGAGCCAGAAGTCGAACCCGTCGTGGACGGTGATCTCGGGAGTGGCCGCCGGGTCGACGAGGTCCTGCAGCCGGTACGTCGTGTCCAGCGCAGAGGTGTCCGGGACGGGCGTGCCGGGGGCACCGGCGAGCGCACCAAGCAGGGCGGCCGCGGCGTCCCGGCTGGGGTCCACCGGGCTGCCGGCCGTCTGCAGGCCGACGAACACGTTCCCGTCGTTGCGCCGCATCGCCGGCCAGGCCATCGGCAGCACCGTGGCCACATGGACCTCGCTGCCGGCGTGCTCACCCGCGGCCGGACCCGCGAGCCGGACGGTCATCGAGGCGGCCGGCACGATCTCGCGCAGCGCCACCCAGTCGCATTCCGCGGGCAGACCCTCGAACGGCCGGGCGACCAGGCGGGACGCCTCGACCAGGGCGGCGCGACCGTGGCAGGCCTTGTACCGCTTGCCGGACCCGCACGGGCAGGGCTCGCGGCCACCCACCACGGGGATCTCGGCGTCGGGGGCCGACGGTGCGGCGACGGAACCGGCGGGACGGCGGGACTTCTTGCCCATCTGAACTCTCTCGGCAGGTCGGCGGGCCGGCCGGCGCGCCGCCGGACCGGTGCGAATCGGCGCCACCCGGGCGCGGCCCGCGAGCCTACCGCGTCGGCCGCAGGTCCCGGTGCACACCGCCCGGACCCGTCCTCGCTCAGATCCTCAGCCGTAGGCTCCCTGCGACGGGGTGGCGTGCCGGAGAGGTGAGCAGCGCCCACACCGTCCGCAGGTCGCCGACGTGATCGACCACGCCCCACTGGTCGGTCAGTCCCTCGACGATCCGCAGCCCGCGACCCGCCTCCGCGAGCAGGTCCCCGCTGCGGGGAGCCGGCCGGCTGCCCGGTGCACCACCATCGGTGACCTTGAGCGTCACCCGGTCGTTCTCCACCCGCCAGCCGACCAGGAGTGCACCGCCGGCGATCGGCCGGGCGTGCCGCACGGCGTTGCCGAGCAGCTCCGAGACCACGACCTCGATGTCGTCGAGCAGGGTCCGGCTCAGGCCCACGGCAGCCAGTTCGCCGCGGACCCGGTGCCGGGCCAGGGCCACGGCAGCCGGGCTGTGCGGCAGCCGGAGCACGTCGGCGACCGCCGTCCCCTCCGTCGCGGGCTTCTCCGTATCGGGCTTCCCGGATACCTCGGTCGTGCTCACCCGCCCCTCCCTGTCGGGCCGCCCGCCTGCCGCGCAGCCCGCGCACAGACCCCGGCCGCCCCCACCATGGGGTCTACCCCGGCCTCGGCGACCCGAAACCCGCGGGCGTGCTCCGCCCGGGGGAAACGCCGCGGGGCTCGCAGTTCCTCCTCGCCGGCGCTCGTCGTCACCGTGAGCCCCGCGCCGGACCGATGGGTTCGCTCGCTGCGCTCGCTCATGGCCAGGAGCCCGAGGAGACCTGGACCGGGGAGACCTGGACCGGGGAGGGTCACCGGGGCGCCTCCGTGTCCCGGCCGAGCTGCTCCAGCACCGCCTGCGGACGGTTGGTGATGATCGCCTCGACCTCGGCCTGCAGGCAGCGCCGGACGTCCTCGGGCTCGTCGACGGTCCAGACGTGGACGGCGTGCCCGCGCTCGTGCAGCCGGTCGGGCAGTTCGGGATGGGCCCGCAGCACCTGCACGCCCAACCCCGCGGTGCCGACACCGCGCGGCAAGGTGCCCTCGCGCAGCAGCGGCAGCATCCGGTCGGCCAGGAACACCAGCGGGAGCTGCGGGGCGAGTTGCCGCATCCGCCGCAGCGCGAGCAGGGAGAAGCTCATCACCCGGACCGGGCTGGTCCGGCCCGGTGCCGGGTTCGCCCAGCCGAAGCGGTCCAGGGTCTCCACCAGCCGCCGTTCGACCAGCCCGCCGTACCGGGTCGGGTGCTTGGTCTCGATGGCCAGTTCGACCCCGGCGCCGGAGTCGGCGACCAGGGTGAGCAGGCGACGCAGGGTGAGCAGTTTCGAGCGGTCGCCCGGCTCGACGACGTCCGGCTCCTCGTCGTCGGAGTCGGCGGTCGGCAGGCTGCGCCAGGACCCCCAGTCCAGACCCTCCAGCTGGGTCAGCTCGAGGGTGGAGACCAGGCCGGTCCCGTTGGAGGTGCGGTCGACCCGCCGGTCGTGCACGCAGACCAGGTGCCCGTCCGCGGTCAGCCGGACATCGCATTCCAGGGCGTCGGCGCCGACCTCGATCGCCCTGCGGTAGGCGGCCAGGGTGTGCTCGGGCTCCGCCCCGCTGTCCCCGCGGTGGGCGACCACCTGGACCGGGCCGGAGCGGGTTCGAGGGGCGGGAGGCCGACTCGGGAATCCGATCACGTCCGACTCACATCGTGATGTTCGCATACGTAGAGTTGCCGGCCCGCCAACTCCCGGTGAGCCTGGTCTGTCCGGCAGGGGGACGGAACCTCCCCTCCCTCACAGTCCCGCCACGCCTAACGTTGTACCCCCGTGACTCTGCCGCCCTTCCAGCGCCTGGTCGACGAGCACTGGCATGCCGTCGGCCGCCTGGCGCACGCCCTGGCCGGGCCCGTCGACGGGGACGACGTCGCCCAGCAGGCGTGGACGCAGGCCCTGGCCGGGTATCCCTCACTGCGGTCGGCCGCCAACCTCCGTGGCTGGCTGCTGACCATCACCGCCCGCTGCGCGGCCGACGCCCACCGGTCCCGTGGCCGGCGCGCCGTCCCGCTGGCCGAACTCCCCGACAGGGGGCGGCCCCCCGGAACCCCTGCCTCCGGCCCGGCCGGATCACCCGACCCGGCCGACCTGCCCGTGGGGGAGGACCTGTGGGCGGCGGTCCGGGCCCTGCCGGAACGGCAACGGACGGCGGTCGCCCTGCGCTACGTCGCCGACCTCGACCACGCCGAGATCGCCCAGCTCCTGGGCACCACCCCCGCCGCAACCCGCCGCCTGGTGTCCGACGCGCTGGCGGTCCTGCGCCGGGCAGTGCCGCCCCCGGCCACGGGACCCGGCACCCCGTCCACGGACCCCGCCCCGGGCCGAAGCCCCGGCGACCCGGTCCCGGCCACTCCGAGGGGAAGATCATGACCATGCGCCCATCGGACCCGCTCGAGCTGGCCCTGCGAGGCTTCGACCCGACCGTCCGCCCGCCGGTGCTGACCACGGGGGACGTCGCCTATCTCGTGGACGACCTCCCGGTCGGCCGGATGCTGCTGGCCACCAGGATCGACGGGCCGCTGCTGGCCAGTGCCTATGTGATCGGCGACGCCGAGGCCGACGCCCTGCTGGACCGGCTGTCCCGGCTGGTGTCCCCACGGGTGCTGCGCGGCGGGCGATCCCTGGACCGGATCCGCCGCGAACTGGACCAGTACCTGACCGGTACGCGGCGGGACTTCGACCTCGCGGTGGATCTCGCGCTGGCGACCCCGTTCCAGCGGACGGTGCTCGGCCGGCTGCCCGGCCAGGTCGGCTACGGCCGGACCACCTCCTACGGGCAGTTGGCCGCCGGTCTCGGACGGCCGACCGCGGCCCGGGCCGTCGGTGCCGCCCTCGGTGCGAACCCGCTGTGCATCGTGCTGCCCTGCCATCGCGTGGTCGCGGCGGACGGCGCCCTCACCGGCTACGCCGGGGGTCTGGCCGCCAAGGAGTTCCTGCTCGGTCTCGAGCGCCGGACCGCGGGGAGCTGATCCGTGGGCCGCGGAACAGGTTCACGGTTGTGGAGCAGGTCGGCAGTCAGGGAGCAGGTCCGGTCGGAACCTGCCCGCAGAGGTGGACCGGGCGGCCCCGCGAGCTCGTGGCTGTCGCGGGGCCGCCCAGGTCCAGGTCGGCCGGATTCACCTCGGCCGGAGGGCGATGCTGGGGCCGCAGGTCAGGCACCGGCCTCCGGGTCGA
>DASTGO010000096.1:0-3306 GCA_035719045.1 Kineosporiaceae bacterium
ATGAACGAGTTCGTGTTCCGGTTCAACCGCCGCAACTCCCGCAGCCGCGGCCTGGTCTTCTACCGACTGCTACAACTCGCCGTCGACCACGACCCCGTCCTGTACAAGAACCTCATCGTCACCAAGCACCCGGGCAAGACCCCGCCGACGCCGCCGATCAGCCGCGGGAAGCCACCCAGCCTGGAACGACCCCGAGCAGATCGCCCCTGGCGCAGGGCTGACCTGCGATAGGCCGGTTAGATGGATACCCCCAAGGTGCCTTATCCGCTGAGCCCACCCCCGGACTCAGCGGATAACACGCTCCGGCCGACCCTGGAACCTGGCCCGGAACTCAGCGGATAAGAACGACAGGTGCGCCATGACGGCCGAGCCGGCCCCCGACACCGACCTCGCCACGCTCACCGCCGCGCGTGAGGCCGAGCAACGCCGGCTCGAGGAACTGATGGCCATCGGCTCGGCCGAGGGGATCATCGCCGGCCGCCGCATCGGCGACCTGGCCGACCAGCAGAAGGCCGCCTGGCGTCGGGTGTCGGCGGCCCGCGGCCAGCTCACCAAAGCGTGCAAGGCCGGCAACGCCGAGAAGATCACCGCTGCCCGGCGCCGGCTCGACACCGCTTACGCCGAGGCCGACCGGCTCGCCGAGGACAACATCACGCAGATGCTGCGGTTGAACCGAGCCCGCATCGAGGACCTCGACCGGGTGTTCGAGCAGATGGGCCGAACCTGGGACGCCAGCGCCGCGGTGGTCCAAACGCTCACCCAGGCCCCACCACCGCCGCAGGCAACGCCGTGACCGCGCGGCCGGTCCCGCTGCACCCAGGCCAAGACATGACCGCTGCGGTCGAGACCGCCCGGGCGGCCACCGACCGCTACCTGGCCCGATGCAAGCTGGCCGCCAACACCGTGCGGGCCTACCGGCGGCAGACCGCCGCGTACGCGGCCTGGCTCGGCGCACACGCCAACGCGCATCCGGACGCCCTCACCGACCTCGTCGGGGCCGAGGCCGCGGTCACCGCCTGGCGTCGGCACCTGCTGCGGGCCAAGGCCAGCCCCTCCAGCGTCAACCAGGCCCTGGCCGCGGTCACCCTGCTGTACGCCCACGGCGCCGGGATCCGGATCCAGGTGAAGCGGGCCCGGGTGCCCCGCCCCGGCGAGCCCGACGCCCTCACCCCCACCCAGCAGGGCGCGCTCGAACGCGCCGCCGCCCGCCGCGGCCCCCGGGACGCCGCGATCATCGCCGTGCTGCTGTACACCGGCGCCCGGGTAGAGGAGTGCGCCCGCCTGCAGTTGGCCGACGTCGCGGTCACCGCCCGCACCGGCCGCGTCCACCTGGTCGGCAAAGGCGACCAGGCCCGCGACCTGCCCCTGCCCGCGAAAACCCGCGACCACCTGTCCGCCTGGCTCGAGCGGCGCGGCCGCCACCCCGGCCCGCTGTGGACCGGGCAACGCGGCCCCCTAACCATCTCCGGCCTCACCCAGGTCGTCCTCGCCGTCGGCGCCGCCACCGGCCTCCCCGACCTGCAGGCCCTGCGCCCGCACCGGCTGCGGCACACCTACGCCACCCGGCTACGCCAAGGCGGCGCCGACCCCGCCCAGATCCAGGCCCTGCTCGGCCACGCCACCCTGGAGACCGCCGCCCGCTACTTCCGTGCCGGCCCCACCGAACAGGCCGCCGTCATCGAACGCATCTTCCAGGCCTAACCCCGGCCCACCCTGCAGTTCGCCGTGGCTTCGGGGATTCCTGGGCCTGCCAGGCCACCGCCTGTCGCCTCGACCCCAGCCCACCTGCTCGATCCGGGCGTCCGGGGCAGGCCTTCTGCGGTGCGTCAACCGGGACGGGCATCCGAGATCACATCATTGCTGATATGGGGGATAGCTCCCTGTGGATATGGGGGGATAGCTCCCTATATCAGCTTTGCGCCTAGATGCCAGGCTTCCGGTCATGATCATGAATCGTGTGTGTCATCAACGAGACCCCGGACGTGCTTCCCTGTCGTTGACGCGCCGTCGGCGGGTGTGGCTGGCCGGTGCCGCGGGCTGCGCGGTGCTGCTCGCCGTCACCGGGGCGGCGGCACCTGCCGGCGCGGTCACCACCGCACCCAGAGCGAGGGTGGCCGCCTCCCCGCTGCAGGGCCGGGCGGACGCCCTGGTCGCGGCCGGCGTCGTCGGGTACGTCGCCCGTGTCGACAACGGCACCCGGGTCACCACCGCGGTGGCCGGCCTGGCCGACCGTGGCACCGGGCGCAGGCTGGGCCCGGACGACCAGTTCGAGATCGGCAGCAACACCAAGACCTTCATGGCCACCCTCACCCTGCAACTGGTCGCCGACGGGAAGCTGTCCCTGACCGACACCGTCGAGCAGCACCTGCCCGGCCTCGTCCCGAACGGCGACAAGATCACCCTGAAGATGCTGCTCCAGCACACCAGCGGGCTGTACAACTACACCGACCAGGCCTTCATGGAGGCCGTCCTCGCGGATCCGACCCGCGCCTGGACCCCGGAAGAGATCGTCGCCATCGCGACGAAACACCAGCCCACCTTCGCCCCCGGCACCGACTGGGCCTACTCCAACACCAACTACATCCTGGTCGGGATGATCCTGCACAAGGTCACCGGCACCTCCCCGGCCGACCTGGTCCAGCAACGCATCGCCCGCCCGCTGGGCCTGCACCGCACCTACCTGCCCGCCCTCACGGCCAAGCACACCGGCCCCGGGTACGCGCACGGGTACTTCGCCACCCCTGACGCCACCACGTTCCGGTACACCGACGTCTCCGGCTGGGCCATCGGCGGCTGGGCCGGCACCGCCGGGGCGATGATCTCCACCCCCCGCGAGCTGAGCCGGTTCTTCTCCGTCCTGCTCGGCGGCAAGCTCCTGCCCGCGGCACAGCTGACCCAGATGCGCACCCTCGTCCCGTTCCCGGCGGGCTCCGGCGCCACGGGCGGCTACGGGTTGGGTCTGATCCGGGTCGACACCCCCTGCGGCACGGCCTGGGGACACGGCGGGGGGACCTTGGGGCACCTCAGCACCGCCCTGTTCTCCGCCGACGGCCGCCGCGCCACCGTCACCGACATGACCACTTCGCTGGACCCCCGAGCCACCCCGAACACCGCCGTCGACAAGGCCAACGCGGCCGCCACCGCCGCCGACCAGACCGCCATCTGCCAGATGTTCGGCAAACCAGTGCCCGCCACCCCGACAACGACAAGGACAAGGACGAACTGACAACAACCCGCACGGGGGCGCTCGTCCCGCAACTCGTCCCGGAACCCCGGCCTCAACCAGGTTCCGGGACGAGTTACGGG
>DASTGO010000097.1:0-3134 GCA_035719045.1 Kineosporiaceae bacterium
TGTCCGTGCCGGACCCGGTGCCTGTGGTGGCGGTGGCCGAGGTCGTCGGCAGCCCCGTGCCGGACGCCGGGGGCAGTGCGGGGGCGCCGAGCGCGCTGCGCTGGGCCAGCGGGTTCTGGGACAGGACGCCCAGCACGGTCCGCAGCGCCGGCTGGCCGTCGAGTTGCGCGGCGGTCTGCCGCAGCGACTCGACCTGGGCCAGCGCCCGCCGTCGGAGCACCTCGTCGGGGGTCGGGGTGGGCGGCGGTGTGATCGTCGCCGCAGAGGGTGCGCCCGACCGGCATCCGCTCAGCCCCGGCACCCCGGTGACGACCAGCAGGCCGCCGGCCCAGCCCGCCCGCAGCACGCTGCGACGGGACGGCGACCGGCCGCCCGTCCTACCCGCCCGGTACCCCCCACCGTCCACGGGGCGGATCATTGCACGTCGCGCCGCCCCGGGGCGGGCGGACCCGCGGTGACCGGCGCGACGGTACGCTGGCCGCGACACACCGTGGGGCGCGGTGGATGGCAACTGCCCGTACCGGCGCCACCGGCACGGCCGGGCGCGTCGCGCCAGTTGCACCGCCCCGCACCCTGTCGGTCCGAACGGCGTCCCCGGGACGGGTACGCCTATGACGAGGAGGACTTGGATGGCCACGACGTCGCAGGTGGAGCGCCTGCGCGAGTTGGCCGTCCCGGCCGTCGGAAGCGCCGGACTGGTCCTGGAGGAATTGACCGTCACCCCGGTCGGCAGGCGCCGGCTGCTGCGGGTCACGGTCGACCTGCCCGAGGACGTGCGCGGCGGGGTGCCGGTCGACGCGGTCGCGGTCGCCTCCCAGGCGCTGTCCCAGGCGCTGGACGCCAGCGACGTGATGGGTGAGGTGCCCTACGTGCTGGAGGTCAGCTCGCCCGGGGTGGACCGCCCACTGACCCAGGCCCGGCACTGGAAGCGGGCCCGTGGCCGGCTCGTGGTGGTCCGGCTGACCTCGGGCGGGCAGCTCACCGGACGGCTGTCGGAGGTGACCGACACCGGGATCGTCGTGGACGGCACCGCCCTGAGCTGGGGCGAGGTGGCCGGCGGGCGGGTCGAGGTCGAGTTCGGCCGGCCGGAGGAACCCGATCCCGACGGGGAGGGCGAGGCCCTCGACGACGAGGACGATCTCGACGACGAGGACGAGGACGACATGCACGACGAGCAGGACGACGAGCGGGACGACGCGGAGGGGAGCGCCTGATGGACATCGACATGGCTGCCCTGCGCGCCCTGGAGCGGGAGAAGGAGATCCCCTTCGACCTGCTGGTACGCACCATCGAGCAGGCCCTGCTGCTGGCCTACCACCGGACCGAGGGCGCCCACCAGCACGCCCGGGTGGTGCTGGACCGCAAGAGCGGGCACGTCGTGGTCTGGGCCCAGGAGCTGGACGGCACCGGCGCGGTGGCCCGGGAATGGGACGACACGCCCGAGGGCTTCGGGCGGATCGCGGCGACGACCGCCCGGCAGACCATCCTGCAGCGGCTGCGGGACGCCGAGGACGAGCAGGTCCTCGGGGAGTTCCGCGGCCGGGAGGGCGACATCGTCGCCGGGGTGGTCCAGCAGAGCGGCGACCCGCGGATGGTCCATGTGGACCTCGGCGCGGTCGAGGCCGTGCTCCCGCCGCAGGAGCAGGTGCCGGGGGAGACCTACAGCCACGGCAGCCGGCTGCGCTGCTACGTGGTCGGTGTCCGCAAGGGGCTCAAGGGCCCCTCGATCACCGTGTCCCGGACCCACCCGAACCTGGTCCGCAAGCTGTTCGCCCTGGAGGTCCCGGAGATCGCCGACGGGACGGTGGAGATCGTCGCGCTGGCCCGGGAGGCCGGTCACCGGTCGAAGGTGGCGGTCCGCTCGACGGTGGCCGGGGTGAACGCCAAGGGCGCCTGTATCGGCCCGATGGGGCAGCGGGTCAGGGCCGTGGTCGCGGAACTGCACGGGGAGAAGATCGACATCATCGACTTCAGCGAGGACCCGGCGGCCTTCGTGGCCGCCGCGCTGTCCCCGGCGAGGGTCGACTCCGTGGAGATCGTCGACCTGGCCGCCCGGTCGGCCCGGGTCGTGGTTCCGGACTTCCAGCTCTCGCTGGCGATCGGCCGGGAAGGGCAGAACGCCCGGCTGGCGGCGAAGCTGACCGGCTGGCGGATCGACATCCGCCCGGACGTGCCGGGGACCGGGGGCCATGCGCAGTCGGCCGCCGCACCCGCCCCGGTCACGGACGCGCAGCCAGGCGGACCCTCCGGGGAGGGGCCGGTCGGGCTCGGCATGTCCGAGGGCCGGGCCTCCGACCGGCAGCGGTGACCTCGCTCAGCGCCGGGGCCGGGTACTCGCGCGCGGAGAGCCTCCCGGCGAGGGGTAGACTGGCGCAGGCCGGTGAAGCGGTCCGGCAGCCTCCTCGTGTCGGCGGGTTCCTTAGGGGCCCCGTGCGGACATGTGTGGGATGCCGGGTTCGCGACCATTGGTCCGTGTTGCTGCGAGTGGCGGTTTCCGAGCGCGACGGCATCTGGTCCGTCGTCCCGGATCCGCGCCGCAGGCTGGGTGGCCGAGGTGCATGGCTGCATCCCGACCCGGCTTGCCTTGACCTCGCGGAGCGCCGCCGGGCGTTCCCCCGGGCACTGCGCCTGGGTGGTCCGCTCGATACTGCGGTGGTCCGGGAGTACCTGGCTGTCTGCAGCGCGTTGAGCCCACCAGAACCGTCCCAAGCCGGAAGCGGGTCAGAAGCTGATGAGCACCCGATGAGCACGCAGCGATGAACGCCCCCCAGCCGTAACGACGGTCCGCGCCTGTCTGGCCCGGACCGAGACAGGAGAGACGTGGCTAAGGTCCGGGTCTACGAGCTCGCCAAGGAGCTCGGAGTCGAGAGCAAGGTCGTCATGGCCAAGCTCCAGGAACTCGGTGAATTCGTGAGGTCGGCGTCGTCGACCGTGGAGCCCCCCGTGGTGCGCAAGCTGCGCGAGCAACTGCCTGCGGAGCGGGCTGCGGCGGCGAAGGCTGCCCGGCCCGGCGCTCCGGCTCCGAGCGCGCCCACCCCCAGCGCCCCTGCCAGCCTGCCCGCCGGCGCCCGCCCGGGTCCGGCTCGGCCGGGTCCGGGTCGGCCCGGACCGGCGGCCCCCGCGGCTCCGGCCCC
>DASTGO010000098.1:0-19623 GCA_035719045.1 Kineosporiaceae bacterium
GTCGGCGAGCAGGAGGTCAGGACCGATGGCGACGACGGTCGCGGTGATCGGAGCCAAGGGCCGGATGGGCCGGACGGTCTGCGAGGCCGTCGAGGCGGACCCGGATCTGCAGCTGGGGCCACAGCTCGACGCCGGGGACGACCTCGACGCCGTCGCGGGTGCGGACGTGGCCGTGGTGTTCTCGGTCCCGGACGTGGTCCTCGAGCACACCCTGGCCTGCATCCGCAACGGCGTGCACGCCGTCGTCGGCACCACCGGCTGGGACGAGGCCAAGCTGGACGCCGTCCGGGCGGCGCTGGCCGACGCGCCCGGGGTCGGTGTCCTGGTCGCGCCGAACTTCGCGCTCGGAGCCGTCCTGCTGATGAAGTTCGCGGCGATGGCGGCCCCGCACTTCGAGTCCGTCGAGATCGTCGAGCTGCACCACCCGGACAAGGTCGACGCACCCAGCGGGACCGCCCGGCACACCGCCGAGCAGATCGCGTCCGCCCGCGCGGCCGCCGGCTGCCCGCCGATCCCGGACGCCACGACCACGGCCCTGGACGGGGCGCGCGGGGCGCAGGTGTCCGGGGTCCGGGTGCATGCGGTCCGGTTGCGCGGGCTGGTCGCGCATGAGGAGGTCCTGCTCGGTGGGCCGGGGGAGCAGCTCACCCTGCGGCACGACTCGTTCGACCGGATCTCGTTCATGTCCGGGGTACTGCTCGGGGTCCGGACCGTGCCCTCCCGGCCGGGTCTGACCGTGGGGCTCGACGCCTATCTGTGACCCGGCCTGCCGCTGACGGCGGTCACCGGCATGATCGGGGCGTGCGCCGGGACGAGCTGAACGAGACCGAACGTCGGGTCTGGGATGCCTGCCGGGAGGGGTTCTGGGTCGACCTCAGCCTGTCGGCGGGCGATCCCGATCCCGACGGTGTGACGGGGGATCCTGATCCCGATGGTGCGGCGGGCGATCCCGTTCCGGGCGTACGTGCCGCCGTGGAGCCCGTGGCGGAGGGTCCCCTGGCTGCGGACGGCCCGGACGACCCGGACAGCCCGGTCCCGCAGGCCGGTCCCGACCTGGCGAGGCTGGGGGAGGTCCGGGCGGCGGTCCTGGTGACGTTGCTGCAGCAGGCCCCCGAACGTGTCGACGGGCGGGTCCCGGCGCTGCGGTTGCGCGGTGCCCGGATCACCGGCCGGCTCGACCTGTCCCACGTCACCGTGGGGCTGCCGGTACATCTGGACGGCTGTGTGCTGGACGCCGCGCCGGACCTCACCGGGGCGTCCCTGCGCACCCTGGAACTGCGGGACTGCCGGCTGCCCGGGCTGGACGGCCGGTTGATGACCGTGACCGGGGACCTGCGGCTGGCGGACTGCCGGGTCGACGGGCGGCTCATGCTCGAGAACTCCACGATCACCGGCTCGTTCTCGATCGGGGGCTGCAGGCTGGTCAACCCCGGCGGCCGCGCCCTGTCCGGCGGGGGGATGTCCGTGGGCGGCGGCTTCTTCGGCCGGCGCGGACTGTGCGCGGAGGGGACGGTCCGGCTCATCGGCGCCCGGATCGCCGGCGGGGTGTTCCTCGAGGGTGCCGTCCTGCGTCATCCGGGCGGTGTCGGGCTGTGCGCGGACGAGGTGAACACCACCCGGATCCGCTGCTGCGACGGCTTCAGCTGCGAGGGGGAGGTCCAACTGCGCGGCGCCCAGGTGTCCGGAGAGGTCAACCTGTTCGCCGCCACGGTGCTCGCCCGGCGCAAGGCGATCCGGGCCCGCGGGTTGACGGCGGGGGAACTGGTGCTGGCGCCGGACCGTGTCGAGGGTCTGGTGGACCTGAGCCGGGCGAGGGTCGGTGCGATCCGGGACCGGCGAGGCAGTTGGCCGCAGCACCTGCGCCTGGACGGGCTGACATATGAGCACCTGCTGCCGTTCGGGGAGAGCCTGGACGCCGGAGCCCGCTGCGCCTGGCTGGCCCGTGACGTCGATCCGTACCGCCCCCAGCCGTACGAGCAGCTGGCCGGGCACTACCGGCGACTCGGCCACGACGACGAGGCCCGCCGTGTGCTGCTGGCCAAGCTGCGCCGCCGCCGACGGACCCAGCGCCTGCCCGCCCGGCTCGCCGGCTACCTCCTGGACGGGCTGGTCGGCTACGGGTACCGGCCGTGGCTGGCCGCCTGCTGGCTGGCCGTGCTGCTGGCCGCCGGGACCGCCGTCTTCACCGCCCGGCCCCCCCAGGCGGTCGACCCTGCCCACCAGCCCACCTTCGACGCCTTCGTCTACACCCTCGACCTGCTGGTGCCGATCGGGGCGTTCGGGTTGCGGGGGAGCTTCGTGCCGCTCGGGGCCACCCGGTGGATGGCGTACGGGCTGATCGCCGCCGGCTGGATCCTCGCGACGGCGCTGATCGCCGGAGTGTCCCGTTCCCTGCGGCGGGACTGACCTGGTCGGGCCGGGTCGGGGCCGGTGCCGGGTCGGGGGCTGTGCCAGGCGCAGGGCCATCCGGGTCCTCATGATGGCCTGATTCTTCGTGAAACGTCACAAGTCAACCCGCTGGGTATCCACTGTCCGCATACGATCTCTCCCAGAGCGTGATGAGATCACGTCCTTGCAGGGAGGGGACCGGGCCCCGCTGCGGTGTTCATGGGGCTGGGCGGGCCTCGGCCTGGTCGCTGCGGTGGCCCTGGCCAAGGCCCACCGCTCGGCGAGGTCCCGGGGCAGGGACGGACCGGCGGGGGCGGGCGGGAACCACGGGGTCTCGCCCGCCCCGGGTATCCGCCGACGGGGTGTCGGGGTGTCTGTCTGCCAGGTGCTCGCCCGCCCAGGGTGTCCTCCGGGCGCGGCAGTCGACCACGGCGGATGGGCCCGGCGCGAGATGCCCGAGCAGGTCTCGGCCCCTGTCAGCCGTCCAGCCGCGACAGCAACGCGCGCAGCGCGAGCACATATCCGGCGATCCCGCAGCCGCAGATGAACCCGTCCATCACCGGCGCGGTGACGGACGTGTGCCGGAACGGCTCCCGTGCATGCACATTGCTGATGTGGATCTCGACGCAGGGGATGTCGATGGCGTCGACCGCATCGCGCAGGGCGTAGCTGTAGTGGGCGTAGGCCCCGGGGTTGATGACGATCCCGGAGAAGCCCTCGGTCGGCGCGGACTGCACCAGGTCGATCAGCGCGCCCTCGTGGTTGCTCTGCCGGCAGACGACGTCCAGGCCCAGTTCGGACCCGGCGGCGACGGTCCGGGCTTCGACGTCGGCCAGCGTGGCGCTGCCGTAGGTCGCGGGATCCCGCTGGCCGAGCAGGTTGAGATTCGGCCCGTTGAGCAGCAGGACCTTGCGGTGTGCCGTCCCCGGGGTCGCCGTGCCGGGCGCAGTGTCGGTGCTCACGCAGACAGCCTGCCAGGCGTCGTGAGGAGGGGTGCGGGCGGCTCGGGGTGGAGCGGCGGCGTGTCGGCCGGGTCAGGACCAGCCTGCGGCTCGCAGCCCGGCAGCCACCGCGGCGGCGAGCGCCACCACGACGATGAACGGCAGCCGCCGCCACAGCGCCGTCGCGGCCACCGCGACCGCCGCCAGCCGGGAGTCGAGCACGAGCGCCCGGCCTGAGGCGAGGGTCTGCACCGCCACCAGGGCGGACAACAGGGCCACCGTGACCAGGGCCGCCACCCGGGACACCCGCGGCCGCTCCAGCCAACCGTGCGGAGCGAGGTAGCCGGCGAGCTTGGCCAGGTAGCAGACGCCGATCGCCGCCCCCAGGGCCAGCCAACTGCCGGAAGTGCCGCTCATCTCGCCTCCCGCCGGTCGTCCCGGCCGGCGCCGGCCGGATCTGTCGGGGCTCCCAGGAGTCCCTCGGTTCCGGTGCCCGGAGCGGGGGCCTGCGCGGGTTCGGTGCCCGGACTGCGGGCACGTCCGGATCCGGTGCCCGGAGCGGCGGCCTGTTCGGGTTCGGGTGCCGGCCCGTCGTCGGGTGTCGTCCGGGCCCGTTCACGCAGGCCCACCGTGATCCCGACCAGGGCTGCGGCCAGGACCGGCACTCCCGCGGGAGCAATCGGGATCAGGATGACTGCGACGGTGGCGCCGCCGAGAGCCACCCATCGCGGGGTTGCGCTGCTCAACCTCGGCCACAGCAGGGCGAGGAACGCGGCCGCCGCCGCGGCGTCCAGGCCGAAGCGGCGCGGGTCTCCCAGCGCGTTGCCGAGCAGGCCGCCGGCGAGGGTGGCCAGGTTCCACAGCACGAAGACCGAACCCGCGGTGGACCAGAAGCCGAGCCGGGCCAGATCCAGCCGGCCCGGATGCACGGCGAGCTGGGCCAGCCCCACCGCGGTGGACTCGTCGATGGTCAGATGCGCGGCCAGCGGACGGTGTCGGCGGGACGGGCGCAGCAGCGGGGACATCTGCAGCCCGTAGAACCCGTTGCGCGCTCCGAGCAACCCGGCCGTGGCCACCGCTGCCGCGCCGCTGCCTCCGGCGCCCACGACTCCGGCGAAGGCGAACTGCGATCCCCCGGTGAACATGAGCAGGCTGAGCAGGCAGGTCTGCAGCAGGCTCAGGCCCGAGGTCACCCCGAGGGCCCCGAACGAGATGCCGTACGTGCCGGTGGCGACCCCGATCGACAGGGCCTGCCGCCACACCGCGGCCCGCTCGGCCCGTGCGGCGGGTTCGGCCGCATCGCCGGGCCTTCCCGGTGAGGTGGGTTCGGGGGGTCCGGTCGGTGCAGCGGGCTCCGCGTCGGTACCCGCCCTGGCCGGGCCGGACTTCCCGGGCCCGGGTGCCCCGGAGCCGTTCTGCTCGGGTCGGTCACGTCCCGGGATCATGCCGGGTCGGCCGTCGAGCCCGGTTCGGGGGCCCGGCCGGGTTCCGGACCGAGGGAGGCGCTCAGCCGCAGCTGCTCCGCCTGCGTGCCGTCCGGGGCGGCCAGGGTGCGGGTGGCACCGTCCGGGCGCAGCCCCGCCGAGACCAGGAAGTCATGTCTTGGCCGGTCGGCGGCGGGAACCCAGGCCCGGACGGTCGCCGCACCCGCCTCGCGCAGGGTGTCCGTGGCGGCGGCCAGCAGCCGGGAGCCGTGCCCGCGGCCCTGATGGGCAGGGTCCACGGCCAGCTCGACCAGTTCGCCGTCGGCCTCGGCGGCATCCCGGTCCCTCGCCGGCGCAACCGCCGCGAACCCGACCACGAGGTCGTCGCCGCAGGCGACCAGCACCCGGTGCCGGGGCGACGGCGGCGCGGTGATCGCGGCGCGCCAGGTGTCCGCCAGCGCCTCGGCGGACAACGCCTGCAGGACCTGCGGCGGGAGCACGTCCCGGTACGCCTGCCGCCAGGCCCGGGCCTGCACCGCACCGATCGCCGCGGCGTCCCCCGCCCCGGCCGCACGGACCGTGCCCGACGGTCCGTGGCTGTCCGCCTCCACCGCATCCCTCCTGCTCATCGCCCGTTCCACCCTCTCACGGCCGGCCAGCCGGACAGTCCCGTCCGTGACCTGCGGGGACGGGTGGGACGATCGCCGGGTGGACGATCCCGAGGTGGACGCCGACCCGTCCCGCGCAGCGCAGCGGCAGGACCGCCGGCTGTGGGCCGACCTGCTCCGCCGGGCGCGCCGCGATCAGGAGCTGCGCCGCCGGTTGTCCGCAGCCCCGGCCGCCGATGACCCGGACCTGTCGGCCGAGCTGACCGCCATGGGCGCGGACAACTCCGACTGGCTCGCCGCCGTCGTCGCGCGCAGCGGCTGGCCCGGACGGTCCCGGGTCGGGGAGGACGGCGCGATGGCCGCCTGGCTGCTCGCCCAGCACGCCGAACCGCAGGTGCAGCGTCGACTGCTGACCGCCCTGCAGGAGGCGGTGGCGGCGGGGGAGGCGACGCCGGCCCAGGCCGCCTATCTGGAGGACCGGGTCCGGGTCGGGCAGGGCCTGCCCCAGCGCTACGGCACCCAGTTCCACCAGCAGGCGGGCGGCCGGGCAGAACCCGCCGAGATCGAGGATCCCGAGCAGCTGGACGCCCGCAGGGCGGCGATGGGCCTGGGACCGTTCGCCGCCCACCGTGCCCGCCCCGGCCCCGCCGCCAGCCGCAGAGGGTAGGCCCCGCCGATCCCGCCCGCCGCGTCCGTGCCTTGTGCCCCGCGGCCCCGCAGCCCCTCGGCCCCGCAGCGCTGGGCGCGGATTCCTGGTTCCGCGGCGCCAGTAGGGTCCAGAGGTGGCCCCGCTCACCGACCCGGTGCTGTCCACCCGGACCTTCGATGCCGTTCTGTTCGACCTCGACGGCACGCTGATCGACTCCACGCCGGTCGTGGAGCGGTCCTGGGCGCTGTGGGCCCGCCGGCGGGGCCTGGACCGGATCGGGTTCGCCGTCCCGCACGGGATCCCGGCCCGGCAGGTGATCGCCTCGGTGCTGCCTCCCGACCAGCATGAGGCCGCGCTGGCCGAGATCGAGGCGATCGAGGTGGCCGACGTGGACGGGATCCGCGTCCTGCCCGGGGCACTGGAGGCGCTCGCCGTGCTTCCCGCGGGGCGTGCCGCGATCGCGACCTCCGGCAGCGCCGAGCTGGCCCGGGCCCGGATCGCCGCGACCGGACTTCCCGCCCCGGCCGTGGTGGTCACCGCCAGCGATGTCACCGTCGGCAAGCCCGATCCGCAGCCGTACCTGCTCGCGGCCGCGCGGCTGGGTGCCGACCCGGCCCGCTGCCTGGTGGTCGAGGACGCCCCCGCCGGGATCACCTCCGGTACGGCGGCCGGCTGCACCACCCTCGCCGTGACCACCACGCACGCCCCCGGCGAACTGTCGGCCGACCTCGTCGTGCGCAGCCTCGCCGAGGTGGCCTTCGTGACCGGTCCGGACGGGATCCGGCTGCACCGGCAGGGCTGACCCGGCAGGGCTGACCCGGCAGGGCCGCACCGGCGGGACCGTCCGGGGCGGGGGCTACGCTCGCGGGCGTGACGAGCACTCCGACGGACGACGCGGCCGCGCCAGACCCGGTGCGGCGTCCGGACACCCAGTACGAGGACCTGCTGCGCCATGTGATGAGCGACGGCGTGGCCAAGGCCGACCGCACCGGCACCGGCACCCGCAGCGTGTTCGGCTACCAGTTGCGCTACCCGCTCGACCAGGGCTTTCCGCTGGTCACCACCAAGCGGGTGCACTTCAAGTCCATCGCCGTGGAGTTGCTGTGGTTCCTGCGGGGTGACTCCAACGTTGCCTGGCTGCGTGAGCAGGGCGTGACCATCTGGGACGAGTGGGCCCGGGAGGACGGCGAGCTCGGGCCGGTCTACGGCGTGCAGTGGAGGTCCTGGCCGACACCCGAGGGTGGGCATGTCGACCAGATCTGCGAGGTGCTCGGCCAGTTGCGGAGCAACCCTGACTCCCGGCGGATGATCGTCTCGGCCTGGAACGTCGCGGAGTTGCCGAAGATGGCACTGCCGCCCTGCCACGCGCTGTTCCAGTTCTACGTGGCGCAGGGGCGGCTGTCCTGCCAGCTGTACCAGCGCAGCGCGGACCTGTTCCTCGGCGTGCCGTTCAACATCGCCAGCTACTCCCTGCTCACCCACCTGATCGCCCAGCAGGTGGGGCTGCAGGTGGGTGACTTCATCTGGACCGGCGGCGACGTGCACGTCTACGACAACCACGTCGAGCAGGTCGCCGAGCAGTTGCGCCGTGAGCCCTACCCGTTCCCGCGGCTGCGGATCGACCAGGCGCCGTCCCTGTTCGACTACCGCTACGAGGACCTGCACCTGGAGGACTACCGGTCCCATCCCGTGCTTCGCGCACCGGTCGCGGTGTGAGCGGGGGCCGGGGGATGCTCGGGTTGATCTGGGCGCAGGCGGCCGGCGGGGTGATCGGGCGGGGCGGGGTGATCCCGTGGCAGCTGCCTGAGGACCAGGCACACTTCCGGGCCTGCACGCTGGGGGCGGCCGTGGTCATGGGCCGGCGGACCTGGGACTCCCTGCCGGAGCGGTTCCGTCCCCTGCCGGGCCGGCGCAACATTGTGCTCACCCGCACCCCCGGCTGGTCGGCGCCCGGTGCGGAGGCGGTGGCCGACCTGGAGTCCGCGCTGCGCCTGGCCGGCAGCACCGACGTCTGGGTGATCGGTGGGGCCGCCGTGTACGCCCAGGCGCTGGCACTGGCCGACCGGGTCGAGCGCACCGAGGTGGACCTGGAGGTCGACGGAGACACCCACGCCCCCGCACTCGGCGAGCAGTGGCGGCAGGTCAACTGCGATCCGCCCGCCGGCTGGAACGAGTCCCGGACCGGTCTGCGGTACCGGATCGGCTCCTACCGGCGGACGACCACGCCCACGGTCCGACCGGGAGACGAGGGGCGAAGCGCTTCGACGGCGCGGCGGTAGCGTTAGCACCATGCCGGACAACGCCGCGACCCGCCACTTCGGTGCGGTCCTCACCGCCATGGTCACTCCGTTCGACGCCGACGGCCGGGTGGACCTGCAGGCCGCGCAGCGCCTCGCCTCGCATCTGGTCGACGGCGGCTGTGACGGGCTGGTGATCTCCGGGACCACCGGGGAGTCGCCGACCACCAGCGACGCCGAGAAGGACGACCTGCTGCGGGCCGTCCTGGAGGCGGTCGGGGACCGGGCCCGGATCGTGGCCGGTGTGGGAACCAACGACACCCACCACACGATCGAGCTGGCGAAGTCGGCGGAGAAGGCGGGCGCGCACGGCCTGCTCGTCGTCACTCCCTACTACAACAAGCCGCCGCAGGAGGGGTTGCGGGCGCACTTCACCGCGGTCGCCGACGCCACTGCGCTGCCGGTCATCCTGTACGACATTCCGGGACGCTCCGGGGTGCCGATCCAGACCGAGACCCTGGTCCGGCTCGCCGAACATGAGCGGATCATCGCGGTCAAGGATGCCAAGGACGACCTCTACGAGGGTTCCTGGGTGATGGCCCGCACCGACCTGGCCTTCTACTCCGGCAGCGACGCGCTCAACCTCGCCTGGCTGACCCACGGGGGCTCGGGCATCATCAGCGTGGTCGGCCACGTCGCGGCGCCCGCCTACGCCCGGATGGTGACCGCCGTCGGCGCCGGGGACCTGGCTACCGCGCTGGCGGAGCACCGCGCGCTGCTGCCCGCTGTACGCGGTGTGATGACCCGGACCCAGGGTGCGATCATGGCCAAGGCCGGACTGCAGTTGCAGGGCCTCCTGGCCGGCCGGGCGGTGCGGCTGCCGCTGGTCCCGGCCACCGAGGAACAGGTCGGGCTGCTGCGCGGGGATCTGCAGGAGGCAGGGCTCCTGTGACGTGGGCGGGCCGATCACTGAACGACGACCATGACCGGGCGCCGTCCGCGCCCCGAGGAGGTTTGGTGAACACCGCGGTGACGAGCGGCAGCGAGGAGGGGCGGTGAGCCACCCGCATCCGGAGCTGCAGCTGCCGCCCCCGCTGCCCGAAGGAGCGTTGCGGGTGATCCCGCTGGGCGGTCTGGGCGAGATCGGCCGCAACATGACGGTCCTCGAGCACGCCGGCAAGCTGCTGGTGATCGACTGCGGCGTGCTGTTCCCCGAGGACCACCAGCCCGGGGTGGACCTGATCCTGCCGGACTTCACACCGATCGCCGACCGGCTCGGTGACGTGGTCGCGGTCGTGCTCACCCACGGGCACGAGGACCACATCGGTGCCGTCCCGTACCTGCTGCGGTTGCGGGAGGACCTGCCCCTGGTCGGCTCCCAGCTCACCCTGGCCCTGGTCGAGGCGAAGCTGCGCGAGCACCGGGTGACCCCGCTGACCCTGGCGGTCAAGGAGAACCAGGTCGAACGGTTCGGGCCGTTCGAGTGTGAGTTCGTCGCCGTGAACCACTCGATCCCGGACGCCCTCGCCGTCGCCGTCCGGACCGCCGCCGGCACCGTTCTGCACACCGGCGACTTCAAGATGGACCAGCTGCCGCTGGACGGCCGGCTGACCGACCTGCGCGCGCTGGCCCGGATCGGTGAGTCCGGTGTCGACCTCATGCTCCCGGACTCCACCAACGCGGAGGTTCCCGGCTTCACCACCTCCGAGCGGGAGATCGCCCCGGTGCTCGACCGGGTGTTCGGCTCCGCCCAGCGGCGGATCATCGTGGCGTCGTTCGCCTCCCACGTGCACCGCGTGCAGCAGGTGCTCGACGCCGCGATGGCCCACGGCCGCAAGGTCGCCCTGGTTGGCCGCTCGATGGTCCGGAACATGGCCGTGGCGATCGACCTCGGCTACCTGACCGCGCCGGACGGGGTCATCGTCGACATCAAGGCCGTCGACGACCTGCCTGACAACGAGGTCGTCCTGATGTGCACCGGATCCCAGGGTGAGCCGATGGCCGCCCTGTCACGGATGGCCAACCGCGACCACCGGGTCCGGGTCGGCCGCGGCGACACGGTGATCCTGGCGTCCTCGCTCATCCCCGGCAACGAGAACGCCGTGTACCGGGTGATCAACGGGCTGACCCGGCTCGGCGCGGACGTCGTGCACAAAGGCAACGCCCGGGTGCACGTCTCCGGCCACGCCAGCGCCGGGGAACTGCTGTACGCCTACAACATCGTCAAGCCGCGCAACGTGATGCCCGTACACGGCGAGGTCCGCCACCTGGTCGCCAACGCGGAACTGGCCGAGCTGACCGGGGTCCCGAAGGACCGGATCGTCGTGGCGGAGGACGGCGTCGTCGTCGACCTGATCGACGGGGTGGCCCGGATCGCCGGAGCCGTCGAATGCGGCTACGTCTACGTCGACGGAGCCAGCGTCGGCGAGATCACCGAGGCCGACCTCAAAGACCGGCGCATCCTCGGCGAGGAGGGGTTCATCTCCATCGTCGTCGTGGTCGACTCCGGCAGCGGGAAGGTCGTCGCCGGTCCGGAGATCCACGCCCGCGGCTTCGCCGAGGACGAGGCCGTCTTCGACGCCGTGCTGCCGCGGATCGTGGACGCCCTGGCCGCCGCGGCCGCCGAAGGCGTCGGCGACACCTACCAGTTGCAGCAGATCGTCCGCCGGGTGGTCGGTCGCTGGGTCAACGAGAGCTACCGCCGCCGTCCGATGATCATCCCGCTCGTCGTCGAGGCCTGACCCGGTCCGTCCGGTCCGGTCCGTCCGGGCGGGCGTCGGGAACGGTCCGTACGGCGGGGAACCGGCGCCGGTCGGGCGTCGTCGGCGGTCCGCTCCTGTGGCGGGCGGGGTTCGTCGGTGGTCCGCTCCCGGGCCGGTCGGCGGGCCGTGGGAACATGCAGCGCGTGACCGCCCCGTCCCGCGTCGTGTGCATCGGGGGCGCCGTCCGGGACCGCAAGCTGCACCTGCACGCGCCGGCCGCCTTCGGGACGTCCAACCCCGCATCAGGGACGACCTCGGCCGGAGGGGTGGCGCGCAACGTCACGGAGAACCTCGCCCGGCTCGGGATCGACGTCGCCCTGGTGTCTCGGGTCGGCCGGGACGCCGCCGGCACGGAGCTGACCGCCGGGCTGGCCGCCCTCGGGGCGGACGTCACCGCTGTCACCGCCGACGCGCACGCCGGCACCGCGGAGTACCTCGCGGTCCTCGACCCGGCCGGGGAACTGGTCCTCGGCGTGGCCGACATGGCCGTCCTGGAGCGGATCGGCGTCGCGGATCTGGATGCCGTCTGGCCCGGTACCGGCTGGGTGTTCGCCGACTGCAACCTCGCCCCGGACGTGCTCGCCCACCTCCTCGCCCGAGGCAGGGCGACCGGTGCCGACGGGCGGGTCCGGGTGGCGGTGGACGCCGTGTCCACGCCCAAGGTCACCCGGTTGCCCGCCGACCTGGCCGGCATCGGCCTGCTGTTCTGCAACCGGGACGAGGCCAGGGCCCTGCTCGCCCGCATCGGAGCCCTCGCCCCGGCCGTCGACGGGCTCGGGCCGGGTGACCAGGGCCGGGCCTGCGACGGGTCCGGTCCGGGTGACGAGGACGAGCCGCTGGTTGCCGGGCTGCTTGCCGCCGGGGTTGCCGCCGTGGTGCTCACCCGGGGCCCGAAGGGTGTGCTGGCCGCTGCCCGGAGTCCTGAGTTCAGCCCGCCCGGCCCGGTCGCGCCAGAGGATCCGGACATCACGCCGGCCGCCGCGACGCCGCCCGGGTTCGTGCTGTGGCAGGTACCGGCGGTCCCGGCCGCCGTCGTCGACGTCACCGGCGCCGGGGACGCCCTGGTCGCCGGGGTGCTGTCCGGTCTGGCGCGGGGCCGGTCGCTGCCGGAGTCCCTCGTCCTCGGTACGCTCACCGCCGCCCTCACCGTCGAGTGCGACCGCAGCGTCCGCCCCGACCTCGGCCCCGAACTGGTGGCCGCCGAACTGGAGAACAGGTCCCGATGATCGCCCCCAGCCCGACCGGCCGGCACCGCGGCCCCGGCAATCCCTCCCCGGCGGGCCTCGAACTCGCGCCCGAGGTGGCCGACGCCCTTGCCGCCGGGGCTGCCGTGGTCGCCCTGGAGTCGACGATCATCAGCCACGGCATGCCGTATCCGGACAACCTGGCGACCGCCCGCGCGGTCGAGCAGGTGGTTCGTGACGCGGGGGCCGTGCCCGCAACGATCGCGGTGGTGGCCGGGAAGCTGCGGATCGGCCTGGACGACGAGGCCCTGGAGCGGCTGGCCGGGGCACCGGAGGCGGCCGGCGAGGTGATCAAGGCGTCCCGCCGGGACCTGCCGGTCGCCGTGGCCCGGGGGGTGACCGCCGGGACCACCGTCGCCGCGACCATGTACCTGGCCCGGCTGGCCGGCATCGCGGTGTTCGCGACCGGCGGGATCGGCGGGGTGCACCGCGGCGCCGAGCACACCTTCGACGTCTCCGCCGACCTGGACGAGCTGGCCTCGACGCCGGTGACCGTGGTGTGTGCCGGGGCGAAGTCGATCCTCGACCTGCCGAAGACGCTGGAGGTGCTGGAGACCGGCGGCGTCCCGGTGATCGGCTACGGGACCGACGAGTTCCCGGCCTTCTTCACCCGGACCTCCGGCCTGCCTGTGGACCACCGGGTGGACACGGCGGCCGAGCTGGCGGCCGTGATCGCCGCCCACCACCGGCTCGGGATGCGCGGGGGAGCGCTCGTGGCCAACCCGATCCCGCAGGCCGATGCCCTCGACCCCGCCGACATCGACGCCCGGATCGCGCAGGCTGTCGCCGACGCCGAGCGCGAGGGCGTCACCCGCAAGGAGGTCACGCCCTATCTGTTGGCGCGGATCAACGAACTCACCGGCGGGCGCTCGCTGACCGCGAACATCGCGCTGATCCGCAACAACGCCGACCTGGCCGCGCGGCTCGCGGTCGAGCTGACCCGACTGGGCTGAAGCGCCCCGGCTGTTCCGGCCCGGCCGAACAGGTGCTGGCCCGACGTCACCTCGCCGCGGTCCCCGACCGGTGACCGTCACCGCCCGTAGCGGCGGCCCGGTCCGGGCGGACACACGTCGCGCGGCGTGGGGTCTCGGCCGGAACGGGGCGATCGCGTAGCCTCGCCACCATGGCCACCCGTACGTCCTCCTCCGGCGGGCGCGCCCAGGGCGGGACGTCGGGCCGCGGCACCGGCCGGTCGTCGGGGCGCGGCACCAGCACAAGGTCCACGGGCCGTTCCCCGGCCCGGACCGGCTCCTCCCGCCCCGCCGCCCGCACCGCGACCTCCCGCAGGCCGCGCAGGAACACGGGCCTGCCGCTGCCGCTGCGCGCCGTCCGCGGGATCTGGATGGGAACGGCGCATGTCGTCGGCGGCGCGGCCCGCCGGATGGGTTCGGGAGCCCGGGATCTCGACCCCGTGCACCGCCGGGACGGGCTCGGGTTGTTCCTGATCGGGCTCGGCATCGTGGTGGCCGCCCGCGAGTGGTGGCGGCTGCCCGGTCCGGCCGGGTCCGCCGTGCACACCGTCGTCGCGGGCACCCTCGGGCGGGTCGGCCTGGTGCTGCCGCTGGTGCTCTTCGGGCTCGGGATCCGGCTGCTGCGCCACCCGGACCTGGTCCAGGCGACCAACCGGGTCGGTATCGGGCTGAGCGCCATGGGAGTGGCCGCCACCGGTCTGGTGCACATTGCCGCCCACATCCCGGCTCCGCCGGACGGTTCGGCCCGGATGGAGAGCGCCGGCGGGATGATCGGCTATCTCGCCTCCTCGCCACTGGCCTCCGCGGTCAGCGCCTGGGTGACCGTCCCGCTGCTGCTGCTCCTGGCGTTCTTCGGTGTCCTGGTCATCACCGCCACCCCGGTGCACGCGATCGGCGACCGGCTGCGCGACCTGCACGACCTGCTCACCGGCCACGACGTGGTCGACCTCACCGCCGACGACCAGCACGGCAGCGACACGGGCAGCGCGACCGGCCGCCGCCGTGGCCGGGGCCGCCGGGGGCTCGGCGACGGCGAACTGGACGGCGACGAGGCCTACGAGCAGGCGGTCGTGACCACGCCGGGCAAGGGCCGGAGCTCCCGCCCCGGACAGCGCCGGCCCTCCGCGCTGGACATCGACGCCCACCTGCCCGGGGCCGGGGAGGCCGCCGCGGCGGCGCCCTCCGCGAAGGATCTGGTCGCCGGGCTGGCCACCGGCACCGGTGCCGCCCGGCCCGGGACCCGTCCCCGGGCGAAGGTGAGCCCGACGGCGGACACCGAACACCTGCACCCCGATGCGCACGCCGACGGGCCCGCCGAAGCCCCGGCCGCCGCCAAGTCCGGCCTGGAGGCCCCGCCGACCACCCAGTTGCCGCAGCGGGTCGAGCAGTTGCTGCTGGCCGGGGACGTCACGTACACCCTGCCGCCCTCGGACGTGCTCGCGCCCGGGTCGGCACCCAAGGCCCGCAGCGCGGCCAACGAACGGGTCGTGGAGGCGCTGACCACCGTCCTGGACCAGTTCGAGATCGACGCCCAGGTCACCGGGTTCACCCGCGGCCCGACGGTCACCCGGTACGAGGTCGAACTGGGCCCGGCGGTCAAGGTCGAGCGGGTCACCGCGCTGAGCAAGAACATCGCCTATGCGGTCGCCAGCGCGGACGTGCGGATCCTGTCCCCGATCCCCGGCAAGTCCGCGATCGGCATCGAGATCCCGAACAGTGACCGCGAGACGGTCTCCCTCGGGGACGTGCTGCGCAGCCAGGCCGCCCGCAAGACCGAGCACCCGATGGTGATGGGGGTCGGCAAGGACGTCGAGGGCGGCTACGTGGTGGCCAACCTGGCGAAGATGCCGCACCTGCTGGTTGCGGGCGCGACGGGTGCGGGCAAGTCGAGCTTCGTCAACTCGATGATCACCTCGATCCTGATGCGGTCCACCCCGGACGAGGTGCGGATGGTGCTGGTCGACCCCAAGCGGGTGGAGCTGACGGCGTACGAGGGGATCCCGCACCTCATCACGCCGATCATCACGAGCCCGAAGAAGGCGGCCGAGGCGCTGCAGTGGGTCGTCAAAGAGATGGACATGCGGTACGACGACCTGGCCGCCTTCGGGTTCAAGCACATCGACGACTTCAACAAGGCGGTCCGGGCCGGGAAGGTCACCCCGCCGCCGGGCAGCGAGCGCAAGCTGACGCCCTACCCCTATCTGCTGGTGATCGTCGACGAGCTGGCGGACCTGATGATGGTCGCCCCCCGCGACGTCGAGGACTCGATCGTCCGGATCACCCAGCTGGCCCGGGCCGCCGGCATCCACCTGGTGCTGGCCACCCAGCGGCCCAGCGTCGACGTGGTCACCGGGCTGATCAAGGCGAACGTGCCCAGCCGGATGGCGTTCGCGACCTCCTCGATCACCGACTCCCGGGTCGTGCTCGACCAGCCGGGTGCGGAGAAGCTCATCGGTCAGGGCGACGGGCTGTTCCTGCCGATGGGGGTGAGCAAGCCGATCCGGGTCCAGGGCGCCTGGGTCACCGAGTCGGAGATCCACAAGGTCGTCGCGCACGTCACGGGCCAGTTGCAGCCCAGCTACCGGGAGGACGTCACCGTCTCGGTCGCCAAGAAGCAGGTGGACGAGGACATCGGTGACGACCTGGACCTGCTGCTGCAGGCCGCCGAACTGGTGGTCACCACGCAGTTCGGCTCGACGTCCATGCTGCAGCGCAAGCTGCGGGTCGGTTTCGCCAAGGCGGGGCGGCTGATGGACCTGCTGGAGTCCCGGGGCGTGGTCGGCCCCAGCGAGGGCAGCAAGGCGCGTGAGGTGCTGGTGCGCCCCGACGACCTGCCCGCCACGCTGGCCCTGATGCGCGGCGAGGATCCGCCCGACGACGACGCGGGGGCGATCCCCGACCTCTGGGAGCCCGGGGAGGGTGACGACTGATGACCGATCAGCCAGGATTCGGCGGGGACAGCCGGTCCGGGGACGGTTTCGCCGAGGAGGACCGTCCGGAGCTGGACCTGCTGGTCTGGGACGCCCCCAACGTGGACATGACCCTGGCCAATGTCATCGGCGGCCGGCCCACCCCGGCCTCGCGGCCGCGGTTCGACGCCGTGGCGCGCTGGATGATCTCCTACGCCGACGACCGCGATGTCGAGGGCTGCGTGTTCGCCAACGTCCCGCCCGGTGGCGCGGTGACGATGCGCGGCTGGGTGGAGGCGATCCGCTCCTTCGGGTACGCGGTGTTCGCCCGGCCCAAGCTGGGTCCCGAGGACGACGTCGACGCGGACATGCTCCGGCACATCTGGGAGCGGGCCCGTACCCACCGGCTGCGGCGGCTGCTGGTGGCCAGCGGGGACGGCCGCAACTTCCTGGAACCGCTGGAGGATCTGGCCCGCACCGGGGTCGAGGTCGTGGTGATCTCGTTCGCCGAGGTCGCCGGGTACGCCCAGGAGTCCGGGCTGATCACCTTCATCGACCTGGAGGACGTGCCCGGGGCGTTCATCTCCCCACTGCCGCGGGTCCGCCTGGACAACCTGCCGCCCGAGGGTGCGTGGCTGGCGCCCACCCGGCCGATGCGTGCCCTGCTGGAGGACGGCGAGGCCTGACCGGGCCTGTCCGTCCTGCCGCCCCGCACCGGCGACGAGTCCCGGCGGCCGGTGGCGGCGCCACAAGAACGCACCGCCAAAGATGAGGGATCTGCAAGGTTTTCGGTGTGAGTGGGGAATCCTGGCCGATTCGTCGGCCTGGGCCCCTTCCGTGCCGATCTTGACCTGGCTAGCCTCCACGATCACGGGCGCCGCGGCTGAACGGCCGCCTGGTGCGCGCCCCGATCGGGAGGAGAGCGTGGGATGAGAACATCCCTGGCCCGGACCACCCTGGTGGTCTGCGGGTTGGTGACGCTGGGCATGAGCGTCCCGGCCCAGCTGCCGGCCGAGGCGGCGACGACGGGGACCGCCACCGCGGGCGCCGAGCAGGCCTATGTGGTGGTGGCGGACTCGACCGCGACGGTGAACCAGGCGGTGGCCGCGGTGACCGGCGCCGGCGGAACCGTGACCAGCGTGGACGGCGACCTCGGCGTGGTCACGGCCACCTCGGCGCGGACGGACTTCGCCACCCGGGTGGACGCCGGGGCCGGCGTGCTGGGCGTGGCGCGCAACCAGGTTCTCGGCAGCCTGCCGAAGACGGACCCGGCGGACGCCGAACTGCGGCAGGCGGCCCAGAAGGCGGCCGCGTCCGCCGCAGCCGACCCCGCCCGGCGGGGCAAGAAGGGCCCGGCCGCCGAACCGCTGGCGGCCCTGCAACCCGACATGCAGATGATCGGGGCGACGGCCAGCGGGTCCTATGCGGTCCAGCCCGGCAGGCGCGGGGTCCTTGTGGGCGTCCTGGACTCCGGGATCGACGGAAACCACCCGGACATCAAGCCCAACTACGACCGCGACCTCAGCCGCAACTTCGTCACCGACATCCCCGCGATCGACGGCCCGTGCGAGCACCCGTCCTGCGTGGACCCGGTGGACGAGGACGACGACGGCCACGGCACCCACGTCGCCGGCACGATCGCCTCGCCGATCAACGGGGTCGGGATCGCCGGTGTGGCCCCCGGGGTCACCCTGGTGAACATCCGGGTCGGTCAGGACTCCGGGTTCATCTTCCTGGAACCGGCGCTGAAGGCCCTCAAGTACGCCGGTGACATCGGCGTCGACGTGGTCAACATGAGCTTCTACATCGACCCGTGGCTGTTCAACTGCCAGGCCAACCCGGCGGACAGCCCGGCCGAGCAGGCCGAGCAGCGGACCATCGTGGCGGCGACCCAGCGGGCCCTGGACTACGCCCATGCGCGGGGAGTCACCCTGGTCGCCGCCCTCGGCAACGAGCACGAGGACCTCGGCAACCCACTGCCCGACCTCACCAGCCCGGACTACCCGGCGGCCAAGGCGCACCCGCGCACCATCGACAACGCCACCTGCCTGAGCATGCCCACCGAGGGCCGGCACGTGATCAGCGTCGCCTCGATCGGGTACAGCGGGAAGAAGGCCGACTACTCCAACCACGGCCTGGAGCAGAACGACGTGTCCGCCCCCGGCGGCTTCTTCCGGGACTACGCCGGGACCGCCCGCACCCGCACGGTCGACAACCTGGTGCTGGCTCCGATGCCGCACAACGTCGCGCTGCTCAGCGGCTCGATCGACCTGACCACGGGGGAGTCGACCGACCCGTTCGTCGTCTCCTCCTGCTCGGCTCCCGGGCCCGACCACTGCGCCTACTGGCAGTACCTCCAGGGCACCTCGATGGCCTCACCGCATGCCGCCGGGGTGGCCGCCCTGATCGTCAGCCAGTACGGCGAGCGGGACGAGCGTCACCCGGGGTTGCGGATGGACCCGGACAAGGTCGAGGAGATCCTCAAGGAGACCGCGACCGACGTCGCCTGCCCGCAGCCGGCGTTGATCAGCTATGCCGCCGAGGGCCGCCCGGCGGAGTTCGACGCGCAGTGCGTCGGCACGAGCGAGCGGAACTCGATCTACGGCGACGGCATCGTCAACGCCCTGCGGGCGGTCAGCCGGCACCGCTGACCTGATGATCACGGACCGGGTGCGGGGTTGCGCCGTGCGACGTTTCGGTACCAATCCGAGCGGATCGCACCGGCGCGACGCCGCACCCGGCCACCCCCGCCCGTCCGGCCCGGTGGTTCGTGGCCTCCGCCGCTGCTGCCCTGGCGTGCGCGGATAGGCTGGCAGGGTGTCCGGCACCCCCCGCACCGTCGCTCTGGTGACCCTCGGCTGCGCCCGCAACGAGGTGGACAGCGAAGAACTGGCCGGCCGGCTCGCCGAGGCGGGCTGGCGGCTGGTCGACGACGCCCGGGACGCCGATGTCGCCGTGGTGAACACCTGCGGGTTCGTCGAGCAGGCGAAGAAGGACTCGATCGACACCCTGCTGGAGGCGGCCGACCTGCGCGAGGACTCCACGGCCCGGACCAGGGCCGTGGTCGCCGTGGGCTGTCTGGCCGAGCGGTACGGCGCCGAGCTCGCCGAGTCGCTGCCGGAGGCCGACGCCGTGCTCGGCTTCGACTCCTACGCCGAGCTGTCCGCCAGCCTGGAGGCCGTGCTGCGCGGGGAGCACCCGGCCTCGCATGTGCCCCGGGACCGCCGCACCCTGCTCCCGGTGACCCCGGTCGCCCGGTCCGCCACCGGTGGGCAGGTCCCCGGGCATGGGTCCGGGGTCCGGCCGTCCTACCCGGGGTCGGACCTCGAGCTCCCCGCACCGGACGGTCCGGCTCCGGTGAGCGGGCCGAGGATCGTCCGGCAGCGGCTGGACGGCCGGCCGTGGGCGCCGTTGAAGCTGGCGTCGGGCTGCGACCGGCGCTGCTCGTTCTGCGCGATCCCGGCGTTCCGGGGCGCCTTCGTCTCCCGCC
>DASTGO010000099.1:0-34700 GCA_035719045.1 Kineosporiaceae bacterium
GCCGCGGATCGGGCGGACGGCGCGACCCTCCTCGGCCGCGGCACGGCGCCGGTCCCGCTCATGGCCGGCAGCTGGGTCGGGCCGGCCAGCAGCGTCCCGAGCGGCGCGGGACGGCCGAGGTGGTAGCCCTGGGCCAGGTCACAGCCGAGACCACGCAGGAGTTGCAGGCACCGGGCGTCCTCGATCCCCTCGGCGATGGTCTGCAGGCCGAGGTCGTCGACGAGGCGGATCAGGTTGCGCAGCAGCCGCCGGTCGATGGACTGCTGTGCGGCGTGGGTGACGAAGGAACGGTCGATCTTGACGCCGTGCACCGGGAGGTTCCGCAGCCGGGCCAGGGAGGAGTACCCCGTGCCGAAGTCGTCGATCCAGGTCCGGACCCCGAGCTCCCGCAGCCCGCCGATCATGGCTGCGGCCAGGTCGTAGTCGGTCATCACGGTGTGCTCGGTGATCTCGGTGACGAGGCTGCCGCCGTCGATGCCCTCCTCGATCAGGGTCCGGCCGAGCCAGTCGACGAAGTCCAGCTCGTACAGGTTGCGCACGGACAGGTTCACCGAGACCTCCAGCGGACCGCCCAGCGCATCACCCAGCTGCCGCAGGTCGCGCAGGGCCTGGCGGACCACCCAGCGGGTGAGGGCCCGCATGTATCCGGCGGCGTCGGCGAGGTCGATGAACTCCCCCGGCGGGATCAGTCCCAGGGTGGGGTGCTGCCAGCGCACGAGGGCCTCGGTTCCGGCCAGCCGGCCGGTGGCCAGGTCGAACAGCGGCTGGTGGTGCAGCACCAGGTGTCCCTCGTCGATCGCGGTCTCCAGGTCGCTGATCAGGGTGACCCGGTCCCCCTGGGAGAAGTCCCGGGCGGCGTCGTAGCGCTGGGGTTCGTCGGCCTGCTGCTTGGCCTGGTACATGGCGACGTCGGCCCGGCGGATCAGCTCGTCGGTGGTGGCGGCGTCCTCGGGGTGGACGGCGATCCCGATGCTGGCGCGGGTGCGCAACCGCAGCCCGGCGACGTCGATGGGCCGGCTGATCGTGTGCGCCAGCCGTCGTGCCAGCTCGGCGGCCCGGGCGTCATCGGCTCCGGGCAGCACCACGGCGAACTCGTCGCCGCCCAGCCGGGCCACCACACCGGTGGCGCCGACGGACTCCCCGATCCGGTCGGCCACCTGGCGCAGCAGCTCGTCGCCGAGCACATGTCCGAGGGAGTCGTTGATCTCCTTGAACCGGTCCAGGTCGAGGATCAGCAGGGCGGTGGACGGGGGCCCGCCGTCGGGCGCGGTCAGCCGGGCGAGCAGCTCGTTGAGGGCACGGCGGTTGGGCAGGCCGGTGAGGTCGTCCCGGCGGGCGAGGGCGTCCAGGCGTTCCCGGGCACGCACGCGCTCGGTGACGTCGATCAGGTCGATCTTGCAGTGGCAGTCGTCGACGTGGTGGCCGTCCGCCTGGTAGGTGCGCCCGTCGGCGCCGAGGAACTCCACGCTCGCCCGGCCGCGCGCCACGGTGCAGGCGACGAGCGCGCTGACCTCCCGCACGGCAGGCGTGTCCGCCCCGCAGGGCCAGTGGGCTCCGGAGGCAACGGCCGGCAGCCCGAGTGCCACCTGGCAGGCCGGGTTGAGCGCCAGCACGGTCGGCCGGCCGTCCTCGCAGGCCAGCAGGAGCTGCCCGATCGGCGACATGGCCACCAGCCGGCCGAAGGCGAGAGCCTCCCGCTCGGCCTCGACCTGTTCGGTGCGGTCGACCAGGACCCCGACGAAGAAGGCGTGCCGCCCGCTGCGCTCGGTCACCGAGCTGGTCCGGGAGTCCATCCAGCGCCAGGTCCCGTCCTGGTGGCGCAGGCGCAGCAACCGGCGGCCGCCGGCGGCGGACTGCGGGTCGGGCATCAGTCCGGCCTGGTCGTCGGGGTGGACCACCTCCCGCCAGAAGCCCGGACGTTCCCACTGCTGGGACGGATGCCCCAGCAGTCGCTGCACCGCCGGGGACATCTTCATCGCGTCCCGGCCGGGGATCTCCTCCCAGATCACCGCGTCCACACGTTCGCTGACCAGCTGCTCGCGTTCGGCCGCCCGCCGGTTGCCGATGTTCAGCCGGATGGTGCGCAGCATGAACACCCCGCCCAGCAGGCAGAAGGCCACCAGCACCACCTGCGGGTCCAGGGCCGTCGACCGCTGCCGCATCAGCACGACCGAGGCGAACACCGCCAGGAAGGAACCCACGGCAGGGAGCGGGCGGAACGTGGCGGCCCAGCCCATGATCGCCACCAGCACGACCAGCAGCACCGGCGACGGCAGTCCGAGGGCGGCCAGGAACATCACCACCAGGGCGTCGGCCACCGAGACGATGCCCGCCTGCCCCGGCCGCAGCAGCGACCAGACATGCCCCGCCACCTGCACCACGGCCAGGGCCCCGATCACCGCGAGCTCGCGATCACCGGTCCCACCCCGCCAGCCGATGACCAGCCCCCCGACGGCGGCCGCATGACGCACCCACCACATGTACTGGCAGAACTGCAGCTGCCGGTCCTCGTCCGCGGCCGCGCGCGTCAATCTGTCCCGGCCCACGGCATTCCACAGGTACCGGCCCAGCCAGGTGCGCACCACCCTCACCAAGGGCTCATCGGCACCCCGGGTCCGCGGGCTGAACCCCTGATCGCAGGCTCATCCCGACGGCGGGTCGCCCCCGCGTCGAAGGCGACTTCCCACCGTTCCCCACCTCACCTGCCGCACCCGCAGGTCAGGGGCCCGCGCGCCGGGCGCGCCGGGTCAGACCTCGACGGCTGGCGTGGCCGTGGCGCCGGGCTCGACCGTGACCTCGGCGCCGGCGGTGCACAGCACGTCTGCGGCCCGGGTCGCGGCCTGCTCGTCCGCCTCGACCAGGAGCACGGTCGGGGCCGTGACGACGGCCTGCCGGGACGCCGCCAGGGTGGCGCCGCTGATCTCCCGGACCGCCTTCACCACCCGGACCGGAGCCTCACCCGCCCCGGTCAGGGTGACGACGAGACTGCCCGACCCCAGCGCGCGAGGCCAGGGACCGGTCCGCAGGGCCGGTGCCCAGCGCAGGGACAGCAGGCGCAGCGCCAGGGAGGCCGCGGCGCCCAGGCCGATCAGACCGGACCACAGGTCCCGCTCGGACGGCAGCAGCAACAGCCCGGGGAAGCCGCTGAAGAGTACGACCGCGGCCGCCACCTGGCTCGGGCCCAACCAGCGCGGCACCGGATCCGATGTCTCACGCAGAGTCACCAGAAGCCACTGCCGGAGCCGCTCGGACGGCACTCGCCGCACGAGGTCGTGCATACGCATGTCAACCTCCCCGGCACAGGCTAGTGAGTGGCCACATCTCTGGCCACTCACGGTGAACTCCCTCGGTGGCGTGATGCGGCCCCCCACGGACGCGCCGTCCGGTGAGCTCAGTACCCGAAACGGCGTGCGCAGGGGCGGTGCCGGATGTCCCCGCCACCGCCCCTCGCGTCGTTCCGCTCCCGCCTCAGCGCCCACCCGTGCGGATGTCCGCCGGCCGGGCCCGCAGGTTCAGCTGCAGCCGGATGTCGACCCGCAGCCCTCGCAGACGTAGCAGGACCCGGCCGGGCGCATCTTCGTGCCGCAGGTGAAGCACATCGGGGCGTCGGCGGTGCGGCCCTGCAGGGCATCCATCAGCTCGGCGGACGAGTGCACCTGCACCGGCACCGCCCGGTTGGCCGCGGCGGGCTCACCGGCTGCGGACTCCGCCCTGGCCCCCGACGCCTTCGGCTTCTGAGACGAGGCCGACTGGGCGAGGGACTGCAGGTCCTCCTCGACGTCGTCCTCGGACTCGATCGGGGCGTAGGAGCCGGTCTCCAGCTGCCGCTGCCGCTCGGCCGCCGTGTAGATGCCCATCGAGGCCCGGGTGTCGAAGTCCAGGTAGTCCAGGGCGAGGCGGCGGAACACGTAGTCCATCACCGACTGCGCCATCCGGACGTCCGGGTCGTCGGTCAGGCCGGCCGGCTCGAACCGCATGTTGACGAACTTCTCGACGTAGGTCTCCAGCGGCACGCCGTGCTGGATGGCGATCGAGATGGCCAGCGAGAAGGCGTCCATCATGCCCGCGAGGGTGGACCCCTGCTTGCCGAGCTTGAGGAAGATCTCGCCGAGGCCGTCGTCGGGGTAGGAACCGGCGGTCAGGTACCCCTCGGCACCACCGACCGAGAACGACGTGGTCTGGCTGGGACGGCGCTTCGGCAGCCGCTTGCGGATCGGCCGGTACTCGACCCGGACCTTCTCCGCGGGCTCCTGGACCTCGGCCTTCTCCTTCTTCGCCTTGGCGTCGGACAGCGGCTGGCCGACCTTGCAGTTGTCCCGATAGACCGCCAGCGCCTTCAGGCCGAGCTTCCAGCCCTGGAAGTAGACGTCGGCGATCTCCTCGACGCTCGCGGTCTCCGGCAGGTTGACGGTCTTGGAGATCGCCCCGGACAGGAACGGCTGGGTGGCGGCCATCATCCGCACGTGGCCCATCGGCTTGATCGCCCGGGCGCCGACCGCGCAGTCGAACACCTCGTAGTGCTCCGGCTTCAGGCCGGGGGCGTCGATGACGTGGCCGTGCTCGGCGATGTGCTCGACGATCGCCTCGACCGTCTCCTCGGTGTACCCGAGCTTGCGCAGCGCCCGCGGGACGGTCTGGTTGACCACCTGCATCGAGCCGCCGCCGACCAGCTTCTTGAACTTCACCAGCGAGAAGTCCGGCTCGATCCCCGTGGTGTCGCAGTCCATCATGAAACCGATCGTGCCGGTCGGGGCGAGCAGGCTGGCCTGCGCGTTGCGCCAGCCGCTGGCCTCCCCGATCCGCAGGCAGGTCTCCCATTCCGCGGTCGCGACCCGGTGCACGTCGGTGTCCATCGGGTGCAGCGTCCGGACAGCGTCGTTGGCGACGGCGTGCTTGCGCATCACCCGCCGGTGCGCCTCGGCGTTGCGGGCGAACCCGTCGTACGGGCCGACCACCCCGGCCAGCTCCGCCGACCGCCGGTAGGCCGTGGCCGTCATCAGCGAGGTGATCGCCGCGGCCAGCGCCCGGCCGCCGTCGGAGTCGTAGCCCAGCCCGGACGCCATCAGCAGCGCGCCGAGGTTGGCGTAGCCGATGCCCAACTGGCGGAACGCCTTCGTGGTCTGGCTGATCGCCTCGGTCGGGAAGTCCGCGAACGAGATCGAGATGTCCATCGCGGTGATGACCAGCTCGACCGCCTTGACGAACGTCGCACTGTCGAACGAGCCGTCGTCGGTGAGGAACTTCATCAGGTTCAGCGAGGCGAGGTTGCAGCTGGAGTTGTCGAGGTGCATGTACTCGCTGCACGGGTTCGACGCGGTGATCCGGCCGGATTCCGGGGTGGTGTGCCAGTCGTTGATCGTGTCGTCGTACTGGATGCCCGGGTCGGCGCACTCCCACGCCGCCTGTGCCATCTTGCCGAACAGGCCCTTGGCGTCGACGGACTCGATCACCTCACCGGTGGTCCGCGACCGCAGGCCGAACGACTCCCCGTTCTCCACCGCGCGCATGAACTCGTCGGACGCCCGGACCGAGTTGTTGGCGTTCTGGTACTGCACGCTGGTGATGTCGCGGCCGCCGAGGTCAACGTCGAAGCCGGCGTCCCGCAGCGCGCGGATCTTGTGCTCCTCGCGCGCCTTGGTGGCGATGAACTCCTCGATGTCGGGGTGGTCGACGTCGAGCACGACCATCTTGGCCGCACGCCGGGTCGCCCCGCCGGACTTGATCGTCCCCGCCGAGGCGTCCGCCCCGCGCATGAACGACACCGGACCGGACGCGGTGCCGCCGCTGGACAGCAGTTCCTTCGAGGACCGGATCCGGGACAGGTTCAGGCCGGCACCGGAGCCACCCTTGAAGATGAACCCCTCTTCCTTGTACCAGTTGAGGATCGAGTCCATCGAGTCCTCTACCGACAGAATGAAACACGCCGAAACTTGTTGGGGCGCAGGGGTTCCGACGTTGAACCAGACCGGTGAGTTGAAGCTGAACACCTGGTGCACCAGCATCCAGGTCAGCTCGTGCTCGAAGACCTCGGCGTCGGCCTCGGTGGCGAAGTAGCCGAGCGCCTTGCCGTGCTTCACATAGGTCAGCACGACCCGGTCGACCAACTGCTTCAGGCTCCGCTCCCGGGCCTCGGTGCCCAGCGCGCCACGGAAGTACTTGGTCGTCACGATCGTCGAGGCGTTCAGGCTCCAGAAGTCGGGGAACTCCACCCGCTTCTGCTCGAAGATGGTCTCGCCGGTCTTCCAGTTGGTCTGGACGACGTCGCGCCGCTCCCAGGTCACCTCGTCGTAGGGGTGGACACCGGGCTTGCTGAACACCCGCCCGATGGTCAGCCCCGTGCGCTTGACCTTCGGCACGTCGCTACGCGTCCTGCGCCCCCCGGCACCCGACGTCGTCTCCGTCATTGCTTCCCCTCACATCCGTCTTCGCTTACTACCCGTCCGGCCCTTCCTGGCCCGGACGTGTGGGTGATCTCACGTTGCTGGCCGCCGACGACGTCGCCTTCCCCTGCGCCGTCGCCGGCGGCGGTCTCAGGAACCGCGGCCGTACTACCCCGCCGCGCTGGGCAGCGGGCCACCGCTCGACGGCCGGTCGGGATCCGGCCCCGGTTCGACCCCGGTGGGCTCACGTTCGGCCCGCAGCAGGGTGATCGCGGCCTCGAAGTCCTCCAAGGACTCGAAGGCCTGGTAGACGCTGGCGAAGCGCAGGAACGCCACCTCGTCCAGCTCACGCAGCGGCCCGAGAATGCTCAGGCCGATCTCATGGGCGTCGACCTCCGCGGCACCGGTGCTGCGGATCTGTTCCTCGACGCGCTGCGCCAACCGGGCCAGCGCATCCTCCCCGACCGGGCGACCCTGGCAGGCCTTGCGCACCCCGGAGATGATCTTGGCCCGGCTGAAGGGCTCACTGGCCCCCGACCGCTTCATCACCGTCAGGCTCGCGGTCTCGACGGTGGAGAACCGCCGGCCGCACTGGGGGCACTGGCGTCGCCGGCGGATCGCGGTCCCGTCGTCGGTACTGCGCGAGTCCACGACCCGCGAGTCGGCGTACCGGCAGAACGGACAGATCACGGCTTCGGGCTCCCACCTGTGGACGAACGTGGGGACCACCTGTGGGCGAAGGCCCGGATTCTGGGGATCCCGCTGGGGACTAGATGTGGATGACTCACAGCGGTGTAACTACTAGATGTGGGGGTAACGCTAAGACGGCGACCCCAGGGGATGCAAGCCGGACACGCCTGCCCGAACCCACCCCCAGCCACCGGAACCGACCGTCTTCATGGACGAATCGTTACCATTAATGACTCGTGGTTATCTCCACAGAAGACCCTCAGCCGGGGTCCTCCCCCTCGGCAGCGACGTCCCACAGGCTCCGGAACCGGCACCACGAGCCCGCCCGACCCGGACGACCACCCGTCCGCACAGCCCTGGCCCACCCGACCCCGGTCCGACGCCTGCCCCGCAGCCCCCGCCCGCACCTGCCCCGCAACGCCGGCCCGGCACATGTCGTCTCGGTCGCCCGCCGCGCAGCACTCAGCCCCCGGCCTCCGCCGGACGACCACCCCGACCCCGACCCCGACCCGGGGCCGGCGGACGGCGGACGGCGGACGGCGGACGGCGGACGGCTCAGAATGCCTACGGCAGGGCGATCCGCTGCCCCGCCACCACCCCGGCACTCGGCAGCGCGTTCAGCTCGATGATCTGGGCGATGACCTCCCGCCGATCCCCCTGCGGCGCCGCCTCGCCGGCGATGCCCCACAGCGTCTCCCCCGGCAGGACCACGTGGTAGCGCACCGGCACCGGCTCGGCCCCGGCGCCAGCCACGGCCGGACGGCTGAGCAGGAGGACGGCGAGCAGGGCGACCAGCATGGCCAGCAGGACGACTCCAGCCCGAACCACCAGCCGGCCCCGACGGGTCAGTCGCAACCGCCCGGGGGCGGCGATCCCCGCCGTCGCCTCCCCCACGGCGGACAGGCCGCACACCCGCAGATCCCGGCCCACGCCCCGGGCGGCGCCGCCCCCGACCACCCCTACCCCGACCGCCGCCGTCCGGACTCCCGCCGGCCGCCGAGCCCCCGCACCGTCCGGGTGCACGGCGCGGGCACACCCACCCCGCCGGCCTCCGTCGATCACCCGCAGCCGCGGGCGCCCCACCCCCGGAGCGTTCGGGGAGGCCGCGCCTGCGGCGGTACCGGTGGCACTGGTGCGGACGGTGGTGGTGGCCATGATTGCCTCCGCGTCTGAGGGAATCGAACCTGTGTTCGATCGAACGCTTGTACGAGTTCTACCACCCCCCTCATGCGGAGTCGAGACACGTTCGAACACCTGTTTGAAAGCGTGTCGCCGAGCCCCTAGCGTGACGTCATCGCCACGAGGCTCGAGGAGGCCGACGATGACCGGGGATGACCAGATGGGCAGCGACGACGGCGGCGCGGGGGGCTCCGCCCAGGTGCACCAGCTGCCTGACGGTCCCACCGGTGGCGACGGCCTGACCCCGCGGCAGCGTCTGGTCCTGGAGACCATCCGGGACGCGGTGGACCGCCGCGGCTACCCGCCGAGCATGCGGGAGATCGGTGAGGCGGTCGGGCTGACCAGCCCCAGCAGCGTGGCCCACCAGTTGGCCACCCTGGAACGCAAGGGCTACCTGCGCCGGGACCCGAACCGCCCGCGCGCGATCGAGGTGACCCTCCCGTCCGGGGCCAGGGCCGCCACGCTGCGCGGGGGTGGTGTGCCGGAGGGCTTCGACGAGACCGGTTCCGGGGACGTGCATCCGCGCCCCTCGTACGTGCCGGTGGTCGGCCGGATCGCCGCCGGTGGACCGATCCTCGCCGAGCAGGCCGTGGAGGACGTCTTCCCGCTGCCCCGGCAACTGGTCGGCGACGGCACCCTGTTCCTGCTCAAGGTGGCCGGCGACTCGATGGTCGACGCGGCGATCTGCGACGGGGACTGGGTGGTGGTCCGCCAGCAGCCGGTGGCCGACAACGGCGAGATCGTCGCGGCGATGATCGACGGCGAGGCCACGGTGAAGACGTTCAAGCGCCGCGACGGCCACGTCTGGCTGTTACCGCAGAACCCCGCCTATGAGCCGATCCCCGGTGATCAGGCGACGGTGCTCGGCCGGGTGGTGGCCGTGCTCCGCCGGATCTGAGGTCCACCGGGCGGCCGCGGCTGGGCCGGGCACGGACGTGCGGACCGGGGGTTGAGGGATCCGTGAGGATCCGTCAACCCCCGTCGGAGAATCACCCTCGCCCCGCAGTCGCCGGGAGCCGCGCCGCGCGACGATCCGAAACGATCCGGAACGATCCGGAACGATCCGGAACGATCCGGGACCATGAGAGGGGCGGCGGGAGCGGCCGCCGTATGGTGAGCCGGGATCAGGTTCGGGTGAGCCGCTCCGGATGACGAGCGCACGGCTCGTCGTCGTGGACGTGCCAGTCGGATGCCGAGCAGCCGGCGTGCGGGTCAGAGGCGCAGTCCCGGTAGCAGGTGCACTCCTCGACGGCCGTGTCGGCGCGCCGGGTTCCCTTGATGAGCTTCGCCATTCCAGAACGTTACGGGGAAGGTCGGGGCCAGCGTCAAGACCTGTCACCCTCGGGCGCACGAGCGGTGCGACCTCGTCACAATCCGGCACCGCAAGGCGCCTGTCACCCTCGGGTGCACGAGCGGTGACCACACGCCGTCCCGTCAGTGGGCCAAGAGATCAGCGGGTGAACAGGCCGTCCAGGCCGAGCATCCCCTCGTCGTGACCCGCCCCTGAGCACTGACGACCCACGCCTGTTCCGCCGGCGTCCGGGTCCTCGGCGTACGGGTCCTCGGCGTCCGGGTCCGTGGGCAGGGCCCCCTGTCGGCTCTCGCCACGGGCCTCACCCGCAGTCGTCGGCACCACGGCCAGGCCGAGGTCCGCGAGCCGGGCCAGCACCTGCGCGCCACTGCAGCCCACCCGGTCGGCCAGCCGGTGTGCCGCCTCGCCGGCGGTGATCCCCGCCCGCAGTACCGCATCCTCGGCCGCCGTCCAGCCCCGCCCGGCACGTACCGCGGACCGGCTGGACCTGGCGCTGGGCACCGGGCTGTCGGCAGCATCCCCGGCCCGGTCCACCGGATCGGCCACCGGCAGTGGCGGCGGCGCCGCGGCATCGATCCGGCGCAGGGCGTCCAGCACCACTTCGCGGTCGGTCGTGCTCCAGAACGGCGGCAGCGAGGCCCGCAGGAACCCCCCGTAGCGGGCCGCCGCGAGCCGGGAGTCGAGCACGGCGACCACCCCGCGGTCGGACGCCGCGCGGATCAGCCGGCCGGTCCCCTGGGCGAGCAGGAGCGCGGCATGGGTGGCGGCGACCGCCATGAACCCGTTCCCCCCGGCCCTGGCCACCGCCTGCTGCCGGGCCGCCGCCAGCGGGTCGTCCGGGCGCGGGAAGGGGATCCGGTCGACGACGACCAACTGGCAGGCCGACCCCGGGACGTCCACCCCCTGCCACAGCGAGAGCGTCCCGAACAGGCAGGTCCGGGTGTCCCGGGCGAACTCGCGGACCAGGGTCGGGGTGGCGTCGTCCCCCTGGCAGAGGATCGGCAGCTCGCACTGTTCGCGCAGGCGTTCCGCGGCGTACTCGGCGGCCCGCCGGGAGGAGAACAGGCCGAGGGTCCGCCCACCGGCCGCTGCCATGAGCGAGGCCAGTTCGTCGAGTGCAGCGTCGGACAGGCCATCGCGTCCCGGCGGCGACAGGTGGCGTGCCACGTAGAGGATGCCCTGCCGGGGGTAGTCGAACGGGCTGCCGACATCCAGCCCCCGCCACGGTGGCGCCCCGGTTCCGCGCAGCCCCACGGCACCCGCCGTCGCGTCGAAGCCGCCCCCGGGAGTGAGCGTCGCCGAGGTGAGGACCACCGTCCGCTCCGCGAACAGCCGCTCGCGCAGCATCCCGGCCACGGACAGCGGGGCGACGTGCAGCCCCACCCGCTCCACCCCGTCGGAGCGGCGGATCCGCGACACCCACACCACGTCACGACCCGGCCCCTGGACCCCGTCAGGATCGTCCGCCGGCCCGCCACCCCCGTCCTCCGGCGACCCCGCTCCGGACGCCGAGGCCGAGGCACCCGCCGCTCGGGGCGCCCCGGAATCGGCCTCGGCGGACTGCGCACCGGCTGCGGGACCGGACACCAGCCGGTCGGCGACCTCGAACAACTCCTGGACGGCCGCCCGGGCCACTTGGCGCCCGCCATCCGGGCCGGTGGTCGACGGGTCCCCCTTGAGCGAGGTCAGCAGCCCGCGCGCGGCATCGCGCAGCGCCGACAGGGCCACCACGAGGAACTCCGGCAGTGCCGTGGTGATCCGGCCGTCCGGCAACTCGTCCAGGGCCGCGGCCAGCATCGCCCCGGCATCCTGCAGCCGACCGGTGTCCGCAGCCCCGGCCCGCCGGGCCCGCTTCGCCGCCGCGTCCACCGCCCCTTCGGTCAATTCGTCGGAGATCACAGACGTCACCCGGTCGGCGAGTTCATGGGCCTCGTCGACGATGAGCAGCTCATGCTCCGGCAGCATCTGCCGGCCCTCGAAGGCGTCGATCGCCACGAACGCGTGGTTACTGACCACGACATCGACGTGGTGGGCGCGTTCGCGGGCCTGCTCGCTGTGGCAGTCGGCGGCCAGGGGGCAGCGCTGGGCGCCGAGGCACTCCTCGGCGCTGACGGACACCTGCCGCCAGGCCCGCTCGCTCACCCCAGGGACCAACTCGTCCCGGTCCCCGGACCGGGTGCCCTCGCCCCACTCCCGCAGCCGCACCACCTCCCGGCCGAGCCGGGAGGTGGGGGACGGCTCGGCCGTACCGGTACTCCCGGCCGCCGCGCCCGCCACCGGAAGGTCGAAGAGCAGGTCCTCCTCGGGCGGGAAGCCGCCTTCGAGCTTCTGCCGGCACAGGTAGTTGCGGCGGCCCTTGACCAGCTGCCAGGTCGGGCGGCGGCCGAGCAGTCCCGCCAGGGCATCGGCCACCCGCGGGAGGTCCCGGTCGACCACCTGGGCCTGCAGCGCCAGAGTGGCGGTGCTGACGACGACCGGCCGCTGCGTGCGGACCGCCTGGGCCACGGCGGGCACCAGGTACGCCAGGGACTTCCCGGTGCCGGTCCCGGCCTGGACCAGCAGGTGGCGCCCGCGGGAGGCAGCCTCAGCGACGGCTGCCGCCATCTCCTGCTGCCCCGGACGCGGCACCCCACCGACGGCGGCGACCGCGGCGTCGAGCAGCGGCAGGACGCCGAGCGGATCGTCCGGCCGGGAGGACCGATGCCCGGGCTCGGCGTTCAGGGCGGCGGACACCCGACGAGCCTAGACGCTGCCCGCGACACCGCTGCGGGGGACGCCGGGTCCTGTGGGCAACGGACACAGCGCCGGCCATGGGACACAACCCTCGACATGCCCGAGCATCTGCACGTGCATGCGTAGGTGCGGGCGCCATTGCGGTGTGGCACGGTGGAACCGGCCCCCCGAACCCGGATCTGTCCCCCCGGGCCAGGAGATGATCGCCTGTGGACTGGTACGTCGAGCCGAGGAACACCACTGCGGTCCCGTTGCTGCGCAAGCAGATCATGGCGTACCTGCGTCGGCACGCCGCCCCTGGTCGCGACCCGGGTGACGCCGAGTTGGTGATCTCCGAACTGTTGGCCAACGCCCTGGAACACACCGATGGGCCGGCCTGGGTGTCCGTCCGCTGGGACGAGGCCCACCCGATCCTCACCGTCGCCGACCTCGGCCCCGGATTCGCCCCGGGCACCATCCGCCGGCCGTTGCCGGTCGACGGTCTCCCGGCCGATCGGGGCCGCGGGCTGTTCCTGGTCACGCATTTCGCGCAGGACTTCGAGGTGGTCGCCCGGTCGGGAGGCGGCAACACGGTCCGCGCGACCCTTGACGTGGTCCGCGTCCCGGCGCGCCCGCCGTCCCCGCCGCGGCAGGCCGACGACCCGCTGCCGCTGCCGTCCGAGCCGTCCCGGGGCGCGGGCGGCCGGGAGGGCTTCCTGCGGGCGCTGGTGGTCCACCTGATGCAGGCGGTCGAACTCCAGTACGGCCCCGAGGCCGCCGGCGCGGCGATCAACCAGGTCGGCACCGATGTCGGGCAGCGGCTGGAGGCGCAGTACCGGGCGGCCCGGGTACTGGCCGGCAGACTGACCCCGCAGCAACTCGGGGAGTGTCTGGCCCGGCTGAAGCGCGAGATCGGCGGGGAGTTCGACGTCGTGGAGGCCGACGAGCACCGCGTGGTGCTGGCCAGTACCCGGTGCCCGTTCGGACCGGGCGTCCGGCGCACCCCCGGGCTGTGCCGGATGACCGCCGGGGTCTTCGGCGGCATCGCGACCCGCAATGTCGACGGCGGTGAGGTCCGGGTCCAGTTGGAGGAGCGGATCGCGGTCGGTGACCCCGCCTGCCGGATCGTGGTCTGGTTGCAGCCCGTGGCGTCCGAGGTGCCGGCCGGGACCCAGCGGTTCCTGGCGCCGCGCTGACCGGCGCGCGACCGGGCGCGGGGTCCGGAGCCGGGGGAGAGGACCGGCCGGCCCCCGGATCCGCGACAGGACAGGCACCGCACGCGAACCCCGGGCGCCCCGCGCGGTGCCCCGGGCAGGGCGCGGGTCAGCCCACGGCTGGGACGGCACGGGCGGCCAGCGTCTCGATCGCCGCCGCCACCGGTCCCGGGTCGCTGATCATCGTCAGGTGCCGGGCCTGCGGGATGAGTTCCGCCCGCCCTGCGCCGATGGTGTCCGCAGTCCGCTGTGCGCTGCCGGCGTCGAACACCGGGTCCTGCGCGCCGTACACCACCGACCGTGGGAACGGCGCCGACCGCAACTGTTGCAGGGTCACCACCGGCAGGCCCGGGACGCCGAGGGAGACCATGTCCCACACCGCCGACTCCGCCCCGGCCACCCGGAACGGCCGGCGCCAGCGCTCCGCCCCCGCCTCGTCCAGAGCCGGGCAGCGCGGTCCGCAGGCTCGCGCGTAGACGGAACGGATCAGCGCATCGCTGCGCACTCCCAGCCGCAGCACCGTGGTGCGGTACGGCGGCAGCAGCAGGAACCTCGCCGGGGACTGCTCCCCCGCACCGGTGTTGAGCGCGTCGCCGTCGAGAAACATCAGACCACCCACCGATCCGGGTTCCCGCAACGCGGCCTCGGCGACGACGGCGGCGCCGCTGGAGTGCCCGACCAGCACCGGACGCTGCAGGTGCAGGGCCGCGATCAGGGCGAGGAGCTGCCGGGTCTGGTGGTCCAGGTCGAACGGGGCGACCCGCCGGCTGTACCCCCAGCCGTCGAGGTCGAGGGCGAACACCCGGTGCCTGGCGGCCAGCCGCCCGGCCAGGTCGGACCAGGTGTCCGCGGACTCGGCGGCCCCGTGCACGAGCACGACCGGGCTGCCGGACGTTCCCCAGGACACGTAGCGGGTGAGCACGTCACCGGCCTGGACGAAGGTCAGCCCGGCGGGCGGGGCGGCCGGATCCCCGGTGAGCAGGTTGTAGCCACCGGACGCCGTGGTCAGCACGACCAGCAGGACGAGCAGGGCCAGACCGGCACGCCTCAACCGCCGCCGCCACGGCCTGGGGGCCCGGCCGGCCAGCTCCTGCGCGGACACCGCTCAGGAGATCGCGGGACTGGTGACGTACGACGCGAGCTCGGCCGCCAGCGGCGGGTACACCCGGGCCCGCAGCATGGTGCCTGCCTCGGTGTGCTCCTCGGCCAGCACCTCGCCCTCGCTGTGCACCCGGTGCACGAGATCACCCCGGGTGTACGGAAGCAGTGCCTCCACCTCGACGTCCGGACGGGGCAGCAGGGCGGCGACGGTGTCGACCAGCTCGCCGATCCCCTCGCCGGTCCGGGCGGACACCGCGACCGCATGCCGTTCCCGGCGCAGCAGCCGCCCGACCACCTCAGGGTCCGCCGCATCGCACTTGTTCACCACGACGAGTTCGGGAACCTGCTCGGCGCCCACCTCGGCGAGCACCTCCCGGACGGCCGCGAGCTGGCCCTCCGGGTCGGGGTGGCTGCCGTCGACGACGTGCAGGACGAGGTCGGCGTCGGCCACCTCCTCCAGGGTGGAGCGGAACGCCTCGACGAGCTGGTGCGGCAGGTGCCGGACGAACCCGACGGTGTCGGCGAGGGTGTACTCCCGCCCGTCCGGGGTGACGGCCCGGCGGACGGTCGGGTCCAGGGTGGCGAACAGAGCGTTCTCGACCAGCACGCCCGCGCCGGTGAGCCGATTGAGCAGGCTGGACTTCCCCGCGTTGGTGTACCCGGCGATGGCGACGCTCGGCACCGCGTTACGGCGGCGGGAGTCCCGCTTGGTGACCCGGGCGGTCTTCATCCCCGCGATCTGGTGCCGCAGCCGCGCCATCCGGGTCCGGATCCGGCGGCGGTCCAGCTCGATCTTCGTCTCACCGGGCCCGCGCGATCCGATCCCGGCGCCTCCGGCAACCCGGCCACCGGCCTGCCGGGACATCGACTCGCCCCAGCCGCGCAGCCGCGGCAGCAGGTACTCGTACTGGGCCAGCTCGACCTGGGCCTTGCCCTCCTTGGACTTGGCGTGCTGGGCGAAGATGTCGAGGATCAGCGCGGTCCGGTCGATGACCTTGACCTTGACGACGTCCTCCAGGCCGCGACGCTGGGACGGGGACAGCTCGCCGTCACAGATCACGGTGTCGGCGCCGGTGGCGGCGACGAGAGAACGCAGTTCCTCGGCCTTGCCGGCGCCGAGGAAGGTGCCCGGGTCCGGGTTGTCGCGCCGCTGCATCACCCCGTCGAGCACGAGCGAGCCGGCGGTCTCCGCGAGCGCCGCGAGCTCGTGCAGGGAGTTCTCCGCGTCCGCGACGCTGCCGGAGGTCCACAGCCCGGCCAGCACCACCCGTTCCAGGCGCAACTGCCGGTACTCGACCTCGGTGACGTCCTGCAGCTCCGTGGACAGCCCGGCGACCCGGCGCAGCGCCTGGCGGTCGGCGAGGTCGAACTGGTCACCGTCCGAACCTCGGGCGAAACGGTCGGCCCGGGCGCCCGGGGACGTCCCGGCGGACCGGTGATCGTGTGCGGCGGCCGGGCCCCGGTGCCCATCAGCGGAGCCGGTCTCCCGGGCGAGGATGCGGGCGACCACGGGCGAGCCGGGCGCCGCGGGACCGGCGACGGCAGGAAGGTCGTCCTGCGACGAGGGTTCAGTACTCATTTGCCTCCAGACTCCCACGTCAACGCCGGCCCCTGCGAACGTGATTCCGCAGGCCGGCGCCCTGGCGGGTGACGACTGCGGATACCCTCGAGCCGCCATGACGGACCACTACTTCTCCCCCGAACCGGGCACCGAGCATCGGCAGCGCGAACTGCATGTGCGGCTGGCCGGGCGCGATGTCGACGTCGTCACCGCCGGCGGGGTGTTCAGCGCGGACCGGGTCGATCTGGGCACCACCGTGCTGCTGCGCGAGGTGCCGTCCCCTCCGGAGGCCGGTGACCTGCTCGATCTCGGCTGCGGCTGGGGACCGCTGGCGCTGACCATGGCGCTGGAGTCCCCCCGGGCCCGGGTCTGGGCGGTGGACGTCAACAGCCGGGCCCGCGAGCTCACCACGCTCAACGCCCGACGGCTGGGCGTGGCCAACCTGCGGGTCGCGGCGCCGGACGAGGTGCCCGAGGAGGTCCGGTTCGCGGAGATCTGGTCGAATCCGCCGATCCGGATCGGCAAGGACCAGTTGCACGAACTGCTGCTGCGCTGGCTGCCGCGACTGGCCGAGGGCGGCTCGGCGTATCTGGTGGTGCAGCGCAATCTCGGCGCGGACTCCCTGCACCGCTGGCTGGGCGAGCAGCTTCCTGCCTTCGATGGCTGGGAGATCGAGCGGGAGGCCAGCGCCAAGGGCTTCCGGGTGTTGCGGGTCAGTCGCTGATCCGGTCCAGGTAGGGCTCACGGGGCCGGGGCAGCCCCTGCGGGCGACGACGCTGCCGTCGGGCGGCCTCCATGCGGAGGACGAGCAGGTCGTGCCGGGCGAGCCGGTCGGCTTCGCCGGGAAGATCCTCCTGCGCGCCGGGCCGGCTGACATCCGTCTGCGGCACCCCCTCGGAAACCATGCCGCCTCATCGGCAGGTCGCCGCCGGGAGTGAAGGTCCGTTCGGGTGATACCCGCGACCGGTCCGCCGGCCGGCAGAGCTGTCCTGAGGGATTTCGGGGCTACTTCCGGCCGATCGCACGGCTCCCGACGGGGACGGGGGCCGGTGAAGGGCGAGTGGTCAGTCGTTGCCCGCGGGCACCGGGACGGGCAGCCGTCCGGCCAGCCAGGCGGGGTCCACCCGGCCCTCGGCAACCAGGACGGCGGGGCCGGCGAGCTCGACGGAGGGCCCGGCGAGCAGGTCCCCGTGCGGGGTGGTCACCCGCAGCCGCCCACCCGGCACGTCGACCTGCCAGGCGTCCGGCGCCCGCTCCCCCGCCCAGACCCGGGCCGCCAGGACGGCGGCAGCGGTACCGGTCCCACAGGACCTGGTCTCGCCCACGCCGCGTTCGTGCACCCGCATGATCAGGTGGGCGTGGGCCTCGTGGACGGGCACCACGAACTCCACATTCGTCCCGGCGGGGTTCGCCGGATGCACCCGCGGGGCGACGCTGAGGTCGGCCCCGGCCAGCCGGGACTGGTCCGGGAGCGCGACGACCACGTGCGGGTTGCCGAGGTCCACGGACAGTCCGGGCAGGTCCACGGTCTCGCCCCGTAGGGTCACGGCGACGTCGGCACCGGCCTCGGCTGCGGCCGCGCCGCCCACGATGCGCCACGGTCCGAGGTCCGCAGCCAGGTCGTCGCCGTCCCGCCGGACCAGCTTCACCCCGGCCCGGGTGCCCACCGCGACCTGTTCCCCCTCAGCCAGCCGGATCAGCCCGGACTCCAGGAGGTACCGGACGAACACCCGCACACCGTTCCCGCACATCTCGGCGACGGAGCCGTCGGCGTTGCGGTAGTCCATGAACCACTCCGCCCGGCCGGTCTGGCCGGCCCCCTCCGCAAGCGCCTCGCAGCGGATCACCCGGATCAGGCCGTCACCGCCGATCCCTGACCGGCGGTCGCACAGCGCCGCCACGACGGGCGCGGACAGGTCGAGTTCACCGTCGAGGTCGGGGACCACGACGAAGTCGTTCTCGGTGCCGTGGCCCTTGGCGAACCGGATCGCGGAGTGCATCGGCACAGGCTACGGGCCCGCCCGCCGGTCGTTCACGGCGGCCCGCGGCAGTACCGCCGGTGGGCGACGGACACGGCTTCGGCCCGCCCGGACCCGTCCGGCTTCGTCAGACGGGTCCCTGATGCTTCTCGTCCGTGCAGGTCAGGAGGCCCGTCACCTCAGCGGGGAGCGATCACCGCGAGCGCCTGCCCGACCAGGTCGGCAGCATCGTGGGGCAGCCAGGTGACCCGGCCGTCACGGCGGAACCATGACTCCTGACGGCGGGCGAACCGGCGGGTGGCCCGGACGGTGTCCTCCCGGGCTGCGGTCTCGTCGCACTCTCCCGCGAGCACCCGCAGCACCTGGGCGTAGCCGAGCGCCCGGGAGGCCGTCCGGCCCTCCGCCAGCCCCCGCGCGGCAAGGGCCCGGACCTCCTCGACCAGCCCGTCGGCCCACATCCGGTCCACCCGCACCTCGATCCGCCAGTCCAGTTCCGGGCGGGGGACGCTCAGGCCGAGCTGGACGGCCGGCACGGCGTACTCCTGCCGGGGCAGGCTGGCGCTGAACGGACGTCCGGTGAGCTCGACCACCTCCAGCGCCCGCACGATCCGCCGGCCGTTCCCGGGCAGGATGTTCGCGGCGGCGACGGGGTCGACGGCGGCCAGCCGGGCATGCAGCTGCGCGGCACCGGTCACGGCCAGTTCGGCCTCCCAGCGGGCCCGGACCCCGGGATCCGTCGGCGGGATGTCAAGGGTGTCCAGCACGGCCCGCACGTACAGACCCGACCCCCCGACCAGCAGCGCCCGACGGCCACGCCCGGCGATCTCCGCGAGGACCTCCCTGGCCTGCCGTTGATAGGCGGCCACGCTGGCCTCCTCGCGCACGTCCAGCACGTCGAGCAGATGGTGCGGGACCCCCCGGCGCTGCTCGGGGGTCAGCTTCGCGGTCCCGATGTCCATCCCGCGGTAGAGCTGCATGGCGTCGGCGTTGACGATCTCGCCGCCCAGGGCCAGCGCGAGGTCCACCGCCAGGTCGGACTTCCCGGCGGCGGTCGGACCGACCACGGCGATCACCTGCGTCGTCACTGCGGCAGTCTCCCAGGTGCGGCGGGCGGTCCCCGGCGTCCCCTGTGGCCGGGACTGGCACCGGTGCGGAGCGGACGGACCGGTCTCAGCCGCGGCGGACGGCGGGCAGCCCGAGCGGCACCGGACCGCCGCTGCCGGCTCCCTCGCCGTGCTCGTGGGCTTCCCCGGTACGTCGCAGGTCCCAGGCGTCACCGGCCCGGGTGCGTCTGACCCGGTAGGGACCCCCGGTCAGGGCGGCGTCGGCGACGAGGTGGTGCGGGGCACCGTAGGTCACCTCGACCGCGACCAGGTCACCGGGCCGGGGCAGCTCACCGCCGTCGGGGACCGCGAAGTGCACCAGCCGGTTGTCGGGTGCACGGCCGGACAGCCGCTGGGTCGCCCCGTCCTTGCGGCCCTCGCCCTCGGCGACGAGCACCTCGACGGTGCGGCCCTCCTGCCGGCGGTTCTCCTGCCAGGAGATCTCCTCCTGCAGGGCGACCAGCCGCTCGTAGCGTTCCTGCACGACGGCCTTGGGCACCTGATCGGGCAGGGTCGCCGCGGGTGTGCCGGGGCGCGGGGAGTACTGGAAGGTGTACGCCTGCGCGAACCGGGCCGCGGCGACCGCGTCGAGGGTGGCCTGGAAGTCGGCCTCGGACTCGCCGGGGAAGCCGACGATGATGTCGGTGCTGATCGCGGCCTCCGGGATGGCGGCCCGGACCCGGTCGAGGATCCCGAGGAATCGCTCGGACCGGTAGGAGCGGCGCATCGCCCTGAGCACGTCATCCGACCCTGACTGCAGGGGCATGTGCAGCTGGGGCATGACGTTCGGGGTCGCCGCCATGGCCTCGATGACGTCGTCGGTGAACGCGGCGGGGTGCGGGCTGGTGAAGCGGACCCGTTCCAGGCCGTCGATGTCGCCGCAGGCCCGCAGCAGCTTCGCGAAGGCTCCACGGTCGCCGAACTCGACTCCGTAGGTGTTGACGTTCTGCCCGAGCAGAGTGACCTCGATGGCCCCCTCGGACACCAGTGCCTCGACCTCGGCCAGGATCTCCCCCGGACGCCGGTCCCGCTCGGCGCCGCGCAGGCTCGGGACGATGCAGAACGTGCAGGTGTTGTTGCAACCGACGCTGATCGACACCCAGGCGGCGTAGGCGGATTCGCGGCGGGTCGGCAAGGTGGACGGGAAGACCTCGAGGGCGTCGAGGATCTCCACCTCGGCCCGCCGGTTGTGCCGGGCCCGGTCCAGCAGGGCGGGCAGGGATCCCAGGTTGTGGGTGCCGAAGACGACGTCCACCCACGGGGCCTTGCGCACGATCGTGCCCTGGTCCTTCTGCGCCAGGCAGCCACCGACGGCGATCTGCATCCCCGGATGCGTGGCCTTCACCGGGGCGAGGTGGCCGAGGTTGCCGTAGAGCCGGTTGTCCGCGTTCTCGCGCACGGCACAGGTGTTGAACACGACGACGTCGGCCTGGTGGCCCTCACCGACCCGGACATACCCGGCCGCTTCGAGGACCCCGGCCAGCCGCTCGGAGTCGTGCACGTTCATCTGGCAGCCGAACGTCCGCACCTCGTAGGTGCGGGCCGGGCGGGATCCGGTGCCGGCGGTGGTGTCCTCGGTGGTCGTCATAGCCGTCCCAGCGTACGTGGCGCAGCACCACGGGCCCGTCTCGAGGCGGAATGCCCGATACCTGCTGCGGCGGTTCAGTCCCCGAACTGCTCGTCGCCTGGGTCGAGAGAGGGCATGAGGTCGTCGGGAGAAGGCATGAGGTCGGCGTCGGGCCCGAGGGTGGCGGCCACTTCCTCCCGGATCGCCTGCAGTGCCACCCCCTGGCCGTATCCCTTCCGCGCGAGCATCCCGGCCAGCCGTCGGGTCCGCCGGGCGGGGTCGTCGGCGCGCATCCCGGGCAGCCGGCGCCGGACCAGGTCCCGGGCCGCGGCCAGTTCGTCACCCGGGGTGATCTCGTCGACCGCCTCCCGGACGGTCTCGTCGGCGACACCGCGTTGCCGCAGTTCATAGCTCAGGGCACGCCGGGACAGTCCACGGCCGAGGTGGCGGCTGCGCACCCACATCCGGGAGAACTGCTCGTCGTCGACGAGGTCGACCTCCTCGAACCGGTCGAGGACCGCCTCCGCCACGTCCTCAGGGACGCCACGGCGGGACATGACCTCCGCCAGTTGGGCCCGGGTCCGCGGCGCGATCGTCAGCTGACGCAGGGCGATCGCACGGGCGACGGACTCCGGATCGGCATCCGGGGTGAGGCCGGCAGGGCTGCCCGGGACGGGTCCGTCGGATCCGGTCCCGGGCCGTGCCCCACGACGCCGGGTGCTCAGAAGTCCACCGTCACGGAGTCTGACGGCAGGTCGATCCGGGGACCGACACCGAGCTTCTCCTTGATCCGCTTCTCGATCTCGTTGGCGAGGTCGGGGTTGTCGCGGAGGAAGGACCGGGCGTTCTCCTTGCCCTGGCCGAGTTGGTCGCCCTCGTAGGTGTACCAGGCGCCGGACTTCCGGACGAAGCCCTGCTCGACACCCATGTCGATCAGGCCGCCTTCGCGGGAGATCCCGATCCCGTAGAGGATGTCGAACTCGGCCTGCTTGAACGGCGGGCTGACCTTGTTCTTGACGACCTTGACCCGGGTCCGGGAACCGACCGGCTCCGAACCGTCCTTGAGGGTCTCGATCCGCCGGACGTCCAGCCGGACCGAGGCGTAGAACTTCAGCGCCCGGCCACCGGTCGTGGTCTCCGGGGAGCCGAACATGACCCCGATCTTCTCCCGCAGCTGGTTGATGAAGATCGCCGTGGTGCCGGAGTTGTTCAGGGCACCGGTGATCTTCCGCAACGCCTGAGACATCAGCCGGGCCTGCAGGCCGACGTGGCTGTCGCCCATCTCGCCCTCGATCTCGGCCTTCGGCACCAGGGCCGCGACGGAGTCGATGACGATGATGTCGAGGGCCCCGGACCGGATCAGCATGTCGGCGATCTCCAGCGCCTGCTCACCGGTGTCGGGCTGGGAGACCAGCAACGCATCGGTGTCGACACCGAGCTTCTTGGCGTAGTCCGGGTCCAGCGCGTGTTCGGCGTCGATGAAAGCCGCGATCCCGCCGGCCCGCTGGGCATTGGCGACGGCGTGCAGCGCGACCGTGGTCTTACCGGAGGACTCAGGGCCGTAGATCTCGACGACCCGGCCCCTGGGCAGACCGCCGATGCCGAGCGCCACATCAAGGGCGATCGACCCGGTCGGGATCACCTCGATGGGAGGCCGGGACTCGTCACCCAGCCGCATCACGGAGCCCTTGCCGAACTGGCGGTCGATCTGGGCGAGGGCGGCCTCCAGGGCCTTCTCGCGATCTGCGGGAGCGGGCATGTTCTCACCTCGGTCGGCGGCGCGCGCGGGGCGCCGGGTGGTCTGCGTCCGGGTCTGTGCCGCCCGGTTGGTCTGCTGGGGCGATCTCGTCGTAGCCATCGCGGGTCACGCTAGGCGGCTCCACCGACAACCGGGGACGGACCCACCGGGTCTGTGGACGACGGGACGTTCCCCGCGCCTGGGGACGACAGTAGACCGAACAGGTGTTCGAGCGCATCGCCGACACGCACGGCGTCCACGCGCCGACCCCGGACCCGCTCGCCACACACCCCGGCCCGACCGTCCGCCCGTCACGCACCGACCCCCTACCCGCTCGCCACACATCAGCGACACGCGCACAGCGGCGACGCGCCGGTCGCGGAACCCGCCGCACCACCGCACCGTCGCAGGGGCGAAGCCCATCGCTGTGCCGGGAGGGAATCATGTCCACCGTGCGCCTGACCACGCCGGCCCTGTTCGCCACCGTCCTGCTTCTCCTTGCCGGTTGCGGCGGCTCCGGCTCGACCTCGGGAGGATCCGTGACCCCCGCCTCCTCCGGACCGCCCTCCGGCACCAGCAGCAGCTCCGGCACACCGCAGCCGTCCGGCTCCCCCTCCACCACCTCGCCCAAGCCCCCGGCCAGCGGCTCGGTCCGCGCCGCGGCGGGCTCCGCCGACCTGACGATCGTCCTCGACGACGGCGCCGGCACCACCACGACCTGGCACCTCACCTGCTCCCCCGCGGGCGGGAACCATCCCGACCCGGCCCGCGCCTGCGCCGTGCTCGCCGAACACGGGGACACCGCGCTGCCGCCGGTGCCGCCCGGCCGGATGTGCACCCAGGTCTTCGGCGGCGCCCAGACCGCGCATATCACGGGCACCTGGCGCGGCAAGGCCGTCGACGCCCGCCTGTCACGCACCAACGGCTGCGAGATCGCACGCTGGCAGGCCCTGCTCGGGCTCCTGCCGACAGGGGACCGCTGACCCGGCCAGAGACCGCTGCCCCCGCCACGGGGACAGGTCCCGGCCACTTCCGCACCGGGTGACCGGAAGATGACCTCTCGTCCCGGGTGCCCGAAACCGGGCACACTGGGCGCCCTGCGCACCCCTGCGCACCCGTCCAGGAGGTCGATATGACGCTTGCCCCGAAGACCGTTCTACGCCGCTTGCTGACGGCAACGGCCGTCCCGTTGCTGGCTCTCGCCGCAGTCGCGGCGGGCGGGCCGGCCGCGATGGCGGCCACCGGGACGACGGGCTCCGGGACGACGGGCACCGGCACAGCGGCCATCGGGACGGCGGGCTCGCGGGGCGACGGCGGCTCCGCGAGGCCGGGGCGGTACCTGCTGTCCCTCGGGGACTCCCTCGGGTTCGGCTACCAGGAGCAGCGGATCAGCGCGGAACTGGCCGTCGGCGGCTACTCCCCCGACCACTTCCCCGGCTATGTCCAGCCGTTCGCCTCCCAGTTGCGCCGGGTGAGTGAGCACCGGCAGACGGTGGTCAACTACTCCTGCCCCGGCGAGACCACCGGCTCGATGGTCACCGGGCCGTGCGACTTCGCGGCCTACGTGCACTCCCTCGGCTACCCGCGGGCCCTGCACGACGACTACACCGGATCCCAGCTCGCGGCCGCCGTGTCCTTTCTGGCGGCGCACCGCAACCAGGTCTCGCCGATCACGGTCAGCCTGGGCGCCAACGACCTGAACGACCTGTTCAACGGCTGCGCCCGTGAGCTGACCTGTGTGCAGAACGGGTTGCCGGGGACGCTGGCACGGCTGTCGTCGAATCTCGGAACCACCCTCTCCGCCCTGCGGTCCCAGGCGCCGCACGCCGAGATCATCGTGCTCACCCCGTACAACCCCGCCTACGTGATCAACCCGGCGACCGACGCCCTGCTGCAGGCCGGTGACGCGGCGATCGCGACGGTGGCGGCCCGCACCGGAGCCCGGGTGGCCGACGGGTTCACCGCGATCAACCTCGCCGTCCCGGGGCAGGAACAGCTGTCGGTGTGCACGCTCACCCTGATGTGCGGCCAGCAGGACATCCACCCCAGCGACGCCGGGTACCAGCGGCTGGCCTGCGCCCTGTGGTCCGCCTCCGGCTACGCCCGTCGCGACCGGGACCGGCACGCCGCCTGACCGCGGCCGCAGGACGTGTGGCTGGGGAGGGGAGCCCTGGCTCAGGAGAGCAGGAGTCGTTCCAGCCGCCGCGCGGACACCAGAACGCCGGCGAGACCGAGCACCACGAGATAGCCGACGTGCGCGAGCAGCCCGGGACCGACCGTGCCGAGCGCGAGGTCCCGGGTCAGCGCCACCCCGTGGTAGAGCGGGGTGGCCTCGACCAGCCAGCGCAGCGACGCCGGGTAGGTGCTCAGCGGGTAGAAGGTCGCGGAGAACAGGAACATCGGCAGCACGGCGAGCTGGACCAGGTCCATGTCCTGCCAGGACCGCATCCAGGTCGTGCAGGCCATGCCCGCCCCGGCGAAGGCCAGGCCGATGAGCACGCAGGCGGGCAGGGTCAGCACCGCCCACCAGCTGGTGACCGTCCCCGTCAGCGCCATGACGGCCAGGAAGGCCACCGAGTAGCCGGTGCCGCGCAGCAGCGCCCAGGTCACCTCCCCCACGGCCACATCACGGGGGCCGAGCGGGGTGGACAGCACGGACTCGTACAGGCGGGCGTACTTGAGCTTGAAGAAGACGTTCCCGGTGGTGTCGAACACCGCGCCGTTCATCGCCGAGGAGGCCATCAGCGCGGGTGCGACGAAGGCCGCGTAGGGGACGCTGCGGCCGCCGCCGACGTCCACGCGCCCGACCAGGGCCCCGATCCCGATCCCGAGGGAGAACAGGTAGAACACCGGCTCGAAGAAGCCGCTGACGAGGGTCGGCCACATGTGCTTCCACGCGATCAGGTTGCGCCGCATCAGGGCCCGGGCCATCCCGGCGCCGGCGGGGATGGGCACCGCGTCGGCCAGAGCTCGGATGCCTCGGCGCCCGGCGAGGTCCGCGACACTCATGCGACCAGCCTCCGGTGCAGTCCGACGTAGGCCAGCCGGGCGCCGACCCCGAGCCACAGCAGCAGGTACGCCAGGTGTCCGGCGGCGGACAGCGGTGCGGCCACCCCCAGGGACAACTCCCGGCAGAGCTGGGTGACGTGCCACAGCGGCGTCACCCGGGCCAGCCAGGCGAGTGCCACCGGCAACTGCTCGACGGGGAAGAACGTGCCCGCGAACAGGAACATCGGGATCACGCCGAACCGGAAGACGAGGGTGAAGCCGCCGTCGCTCTCCTGCCGGGATGCGTACGCCATCACCGGAGCCGCATGCGCCACGCCGCCGAGCACCGCCACCGGGATCGCGAGCAGGATCCACCAGCTGCGCCAGACGCCCAGCGCCGCGCCGATCCCGACGAAGGCGACCACCACGAAGGCCGCCCGCAGGACGATGTACAGCAGATGCCCCAGCAGCAGGTCGGCGACGCCGAGCGGGGCGGCGAGCATGGCGTGGTACTGCCGTTGCCACTTGATGGCGCCCATCACCGGGTAGGTGGACTCCCCGATGCAGGTCTGCATCGCATTCGCCGCCAGCACCCCGGGAGCGACGAAGGCGACGTACGGCACCCCGCCGACCCCGCCCCGGACCATCGAGCCGAGGCCGAACCCGAGCGATCCCAGGTACAGCAGCGGCGCGAGGAACCCCGACACGACGCTGCCGCGCCAGGTGGCCCGGTAGGCACGCAGCCAGTATTCGGTGGCACGCAGCGCAAGCGCCCCCGGCCGTCGGCGGGGCGGGAGGGGCCGCAGGGTGCCGGGCCCGGCGGCGGAGGCGGTCGTCATCACCGGCTCACTCGATCAGGCTGCGGCCGGTGAGGTGGAGGAACACGTCCTCCAGCGTGGAGCGGCGGACCAGGACCGACAGCGGCCGCAACCCCTGCCGGTGCACCGCCTCGGCCGCGTCGTCGCCGTCATCGGTGTAGACGAGCAGCCGGTCCGGCAGCACCTCGACGCGATCACCCAGGCCCCTCACCCGGGGGGCCAGCACCGCGTGGTCGTCCACGGGGAAGCGCAGCTCGAGGACCTCGCGCGTGCTGTACCGCTCGATGAGGGCGCGCGGGGCACCTTCGGCGACGATCCGGCCGCCGTCCATGACGACCAGCCGGTCGCACAGTTGCTCGGCCTCGTCCATGTAGTGCGTGGTGAGGACGAGCGTGACCCCCTGGCGTTTCAGCCGGAACAGCCGGTCCCAGAGCATGTGGCGGGCCTGCGGGTCGAGGCCGGTGGTGGGCTCGTCGAGGAGCAGGATCTCCGGGTCGTTGACCAGGGACCGGGCGATGGTCAGCCGCCGCTTCATCCCGCCGGACAACGGCTCGACCTTGGCCTGTGCGCGGTCGGTGAGCTGGGCGAAGTCCAGCAGTTCCGCGGCCTTCGCCTCGGCGGTGGCACGCGGGATGCCGAAGTACCGGGCGTAGACGACGAGGTTCTCCCGGACGGTGAGCTCCTCGTCGAGGGTGTCGCGCTGCGGGACGACGCCGAGCCGGGCCCGGATCCGGGGACCGTCCCGGCGGGGGTCCAGGCCGAGGATGCTCAGCCGGCCGGAGCTCGGCGGGGAGACGCAGCCGATCATCCGCATGGTCGAGGACTTCCCGGCACCGTTCGGGCCGAGGAAGCCGAAGGCCTCGCCGCGGCGGACCTCGACGTCGATCCCGTCGACCGCGGTGAAGTCCCCGAACCTCTTGGTCAGCCCCTGCGCCGCGATCAGGACCGCCACACCGTCCGCCGGGGCGCCCGGCTCCCCCGGCGCCGGCCCAGCCGTAAGGGTGGCCAGGTCCGGATCCACCGTGGACGTGCCCGTCGACTCTCTCCCTGGCCCCATGGCTCCCCCTGGCCCCACATCTCCCCCAGGTGTCACATCTCCCCCAGGTCTCAAGGCTGCGACCCTAGGCCAGCCGTCCGACAGCCCCGCAACGGATTTCCCGGGTGTCAGCCGCGGGCCGGCTCCCGGTCCCGGCGCGGGCGCTCACCGTCCACGCCTGCGGCCCAGCCCGCGAGCAGCAGCACGGGCACCAGCAGGAGACCGGCGGACGCGGTCAGTTGCGGGTAGCCACCGTGGTCGAGCACCGGTCCCGCGGCCAGTCCGGCGAGAGCGGCCACCGTCCCCATCGCCAGGTCGGACAGCCCCTGCACGGCCGTCCGGTGCACCGCGGGCACGGACTCGGTGAGCAGCGTCGAGCCGGACACCAGGCAGGCCGACCAGCCCAGACCCAGGACCGTCAGGGCGATCCCGAGCCGGGTGTGGTCCATCGGGTCCGCGGTCGCGGCGATCACCAGCGACAGTGCGAGCAGGCCGGCCCCGACGAACACCCCGGCCACCCGCCCGGCACGGTCGGCGAACCAGCCGAACAGCGGGCTGGCCGCATACATGCCGGCGATGTGGACGCTGATCACCAGGCCGATGATGCGCAGGGTCGCGCCGTGGTCCTGCAGGTGCACCGGGGTCATCACCATGACACCGACCATCACCGCGTGGCTGATCCCGACCGTGACCAGCCCGAGCACGGCACCCCGGTGGCCGCCGACCACCCGCAACGCTGCCAGCACTCCGGCATGCCGCTCCTGGACCGCGTGACGCAGCCCGGCGGCCAGCGGATCCGGGCGCAACAGGCCCCACACCACGCCTGCCGACAGGGTGAACGCGACCACCGAGAACACGAACGGCCCGGCCAGTTCGGGGATGCCGAGCCGGGCGGCGACCCAGCCTCCGGGACCGGTCAGGTTCGGACCCGCCACCGATCCCACCGTCGTCGCCCAGACCACGACCGACAACGAGCGGGCGCGGCGGGCGGGGACGGCCGCGTCCACCGCGGCATACCGGGCCTGCAGACCGCTGGCGGACCCGCCGCCGAACAGCGCCGCTCCCAGCAACAGCAGGGGGAAGCTGCCCAGGATCCCGGCGGTCAGGCTGATCACCGCCCCCACCGTGGCGAGGGCGTAGCCGACGGTCAGCGCGGGGCGGCGACCCAGGCGACCGGCGAGCCGGGCCAGCGGCACCGCCAGCAGGGCGGCCCCGATCACCGACATCGTCTGGGCCAGGCCGGACAGCGACGTCGACCCGGACAGCCGCTTGGCCAGCACCCCGTTGACGGCCACCCCCGAGGCCACCGCGACCCCGCCGAGCACCTGCGCGGCCGACAGTACGACGACCATCCGCCGCTGCACCTGGTCCGGCGCCTCGACGGACACGGTGCCGGTCACCGCCGCCGCCCGTGCTGCCGCTGCTGCTCCGGCCGACCCCAGTGCCGCTCGGGCGGGACCTCCAGATCCACGCACAGTGCGAGCCAGACGGTGCGCGGGTCCTCACCGGCCTCCAGCGCCTGCTCCGGCGTGCGGTGGCGCAGTCCGCCGACGACGTGGTCACGGACCAGGGCCCTCCCCCGGGCCCGGCCGAACTCCTCGTCGACCAGCGTCCAGAACTCGCTCATCCGCACTGACTAGCTCCTGACCTGCGATGACTCGACGACTCGGGAAGAAGGGGACTCGGGAGGAAGGGCTCAGGCCGTCGCCAGGCCGTCGGAGTGGAGGCCGTCGCTTCCGAGCATCCGGTCGATGGCCCGGCGGGTGCGTCGGTCGCTGCGCGGCATGGAGGCGAGTCTAGGTAGGTCCCCGGACAGTCCTCTGCGGGAGAGGTGCGCGAAGCGTGGACCGCTCAACCGCTCATCGCAGATGATCGCCTGTCGGTGGTGATCCCTAGACTCAAATCGGCGGGAATCGCCCGACGAGACGGCGTCCTCGACGGAGCCCGCCCCGGGGATGCCGCGCGGGGCGGCCCCGAAGGGAGGCGCGTTGATGAACGAGACCTGGGGCATCAGCGGACCCGAGTTCGCCGGCCTGTACGGCACCGCCGTGGCGGCCGGACTGGTCGCCGCCGTCTGGATCCGCCGCACCCTGGCCCGAAGGGTGGCATTCAGCCTCGACGAGTCCGACACCCTCCTCATTGCGTACCTGGTGGCGGGGGTACCGCGGGTCCTGCAGAGCGTCCTGATCAGGCTGCGGCTGCTCGGCCTGGTTCAGCCGTCGGCCGAGCGCCGGGTCTGGTGCGCCACCGCCGCGGACCATCCGGCCGGCTCCCCGACGGCGACCGCCGAACCGGATCGGGTGACGGCCGAGGTCCGGCATGCGGTCACCAGGCAGACGCCCGTCGCCCAGCTCGCCCGGGTCCCGGAGATCCAGGCCTGCCTCGGCGACCTCCATGCCAGGGCGGTCGCCTCGGGGGCCCTGCTCCCTCAGGACGTCCGGCGACGGATGCGCCGGGCGGCGCTGATCCCGTTCGCCGTGTCGCTGCTCGGCCTGGCCAGACTCGTGGCCGGGGTCCGCGCACACCACCCGGTCGGGTTCCTGGTGGGAGAACTCGTCGTGGTCGTCGGGGCCGCCCTGCTCCTGCTGGCCGTCCCGCGGGCGCACTCCGACCTGAGCAGCCGGATCCGGCAGCTGACCCGCCGCGGGACCGTCCCCCGGTTCGGGACGGCGGTCGACGCCGCGACCGCGGCCGTGGCCCTGTTCGGCGTCGCCGCGTTCGACACCGACGCGCTGCTCACCCCGTTCCGGGACGACTGGTCCACCCTCCAGGGCATCACGGCAGTGCGCTCCGCCGACGGCACGACCTGGTACGGCGGCGTCACCTCCGGCAGCGGTGGCAGCAACTCCGGTGACGGCGGGGGCGACGGCGGAGGCGACGGCGGAGGCGGGGGCTGCGGCGGTTGCGGGGGCTGCGGTGGCTGAGCCGGGGCAGGCCGGTCCGCTCGCCGCGGTCCTGGATCCGGCTCCCGGTCCGGTCGGCCTCGGCTGGCGGCCGGAGATCGACGGGTTCGCCGGATCCCTCGCCGGCCGGATCGCCTTCGCCGAGGCGATCGCCGAGAACGTCCACCCGCCGCACCTGCCACCCGGGCTGGCCGCACTGGTCGGCAGCGGCACCCCTGTCGTCCCGCACGGCGTCACCCTGTCCCTGGGTGGGGTGGCCGAACCTGATCCGCGGCGGGTCGCCCATCTCGCCGCCTGTGCACAGGCCCTCGGATCACCCCTGGTCAGCGAGCATGTGGCCTTCGTTCGGGCCGAGGTCGACGGCGTCGTCGTCGAGTCCGGGCACCTGCTGCCGGTCCCGCGCACCCGGGAGGCGCTGGACGTGCTCACCCGCAACATCCGCCTGGTCCAGGCCGAACTCCCGGTGCCGCTGGCGGTGGAACCGATCGCCGCGCTGCTCGATCTCGGCGGCGACTACGACGAGGCATCCTTCCTCACCGAACTGGTGGAACGGACCGACGTCTGGCTCCTGCCCGACGTCCACAACGCCTACGCCAATGCGCTCAACCACGGCGGTGACCCGGGCACCTTCCTGACCGCACTACCCGCGCAACGCCTGGCGTACGCGCACATGGCCGGCGGCCGCTGGGTGGACGGGCTCTACCGCGACACCCACCTGGACCCGGTCTCCCGCGACGTCCTCGGCCTGCTCGCCGGGTTCGCCGAGACCCGCGCCGAGGCCGGAGCCGGTCCGCTGCCGGTGCTGCTGGAACGCGACGGCGAATACCCGCCCGCCGCGGAGTTCCTCGCCGAACTCGACGCCGTGCGCGAGGCCGCGCAGGCCCGCCGGTGACCGCCCACCCCGCCGGGACCGGCCTGGCCGCACTGCAGTCCGCGCTGGTCAGGGCCCTCGTCCTCAACGGCCCCGTCCCGGCGGACCTGGACCCCGAGCGGGTCGCGGCAGTCCGGCACCAGTTGCTCGACAAGCGGGCACGGACGTTGGCCGTGAACTGGCCCGAACTGGCCGCCGGGTTCGGCCCGGCCTGGCGCGAGGCGGTCGGCGGATGGGCTGCGGGCCGCGCCCCCGGCGGTCCCACCTCCGACGGGTACCTGCTGGCCTGCGATGTGCTCGCCGGACGGTTGCCCGCGGCCCCGGAACCAGCCAGGGCTGCGGCGCTGGACGTGGTGGCCGGTTGGCGCCCGGGCCACCACGGGCTGGCCCGCCGCCGAGGTCCGGCCACGATCCACCGGCTGGTCGCGCGGTGGCGGCACCGGCCCCTCTCGGGCTGAACCAGGCCCCAGACCTGCTCCCGGCGCCGAGTCAGAGGTACCTCGAATCGGGCAGGACGCCGAATCGGACAGAGGTCAGCACACCCCCGCCCCTCGGGCTCGTGGCTGCGGGCAAGCTGTCGGTGCCAGGGGCGAGAATCTCGGCATGGCGACGACCGGGAACCCCGGGCCGGGACCGGAGGAAGTCCTGGCCCGCTTCTCCCCTGCCACCCGGGCCTGGTTCACCGGTGCCTTCGCCGCGCCCACCGCCGCCCAGACCGGCGCCTGGGAAGCGGTGTCCCGGGGCGATCATGCGCTCGTCGTCGCCCCGACCGGCTCCGGCAAGACCCTCGCGGCCTTCCTCTGGGCGCTGGACCGACTGGCCACCCTGCCTCTGCCCGCGGCGTCCGGGCAGCGCTGCCGGGTGCTCTACGTCTCCCCGCTGAAGGCCCTCGCGGTCGACGTCGAGCGCAACCTGCGTGCCCCGCTCACCGGGATCCGGCAGGCGGCGACCCGGCTCGGGCTGCCGGTGCCGGACATCCGGGTGGCGGTCCGTTCCGGGGACACCCCGGCCGAGCAGCGCCGGGCCTTCACCCGCCAGCCGCCGGACATCCTGATCACCACCCCGGAGTCCCTGTTCCTGCTGCTGACCTCCGCCGCCCGGTCCGCCCTGGCCGGGGTCGAGACCGTGGTCCTCGACGAGGTGCACGCGCTGGCCGGGTCCAAGCGGGGTGCCCACCTGGCGCTGTCCCTGGAACGGCTGGACGCCCTGCTCCCGCGACCCGCCCAGCGGGTGGGGCTGTCGGCGACGGTCCGGCCGGTCGAGGAGGTGGCCCGCTGGCTCGGCGGCCAGGGCCAGACCCCGGTCCGGATCGTCCAGCCGCCGTCGGCCAAGCAGTTCGACCTGCGGGTGGTCGTCCCTGTGCCCGACATGTCCGAACTGGATGCGCTCGCCCCCGGCAGCACCTGGGGGCCCGGCGGCCCCACCGAGCCCGACCCGCCCTTCGACCCGTTCGGTGAGCCGCTCGCCATGTCCTCCCCGGCCCCTGCGGGACCGGCCGCTCCCGTCGCAGGCCTGCCCGGCCCGGTACCGGCCGGCCCCGACCTGCCCGACCTGTCCGGCGCCGCGGCAGCCGGACCGCGCCGCCCGTCGATCTGGCCACATGTCGAGCAGCGGGTGGTCGACCTGGTCGCCGCCCACCGCTCGACCCTGGTGTTCGCGAACTCACGGCGGCTGGCCGAACGGTTGACCGCGCGACTGAACGAGCTCTGGCAGGAACGGACCGACCCCGACGGCGAGCGTCTGCCCGACCACGGGAGCCTGCAGCCGGCCGCGCTGATGGCACAGTCCGGGGCGGCGGTCGGGGTCCCCGCGGTACTGGCCCGGGCCCACCACGGTTCGGTGAGCAAGGAGCAGCGGGCCCTGATCGAGGGGGAGCTGAAGGCCGGCCGGCTGCCCGCCGTGGTCGCCACGTCCAGCCTCGAACTGGGCATCGACATGGGCGCGGTCGACCTCGTCGTTCAGGTGGAGTCCCCGCCGAGCGTGGCCAGCGGGCTGCAGCGGGTCGGCCGCGCCGGGCACCAGGTCGGCGCGGTGTCCCGTGGGGTGCTGTTCCCGAAGTTCCGCAGCGACCTGGTCCAGACCGCGGTGGTGGTGGAGCGGATGCGGTCCGGGGCGATCGAGGCCCTGCGGGTGCCGGCCAACCCGCTGGACGTCCTGGCCCAGCAGGTGGTGGCGATGCTGGCGATGGACCCGTGGACGGTCGACGACCTGGAGGCGCTGGTCCGGCGGGCCGCCCCGTTCGCGACCCTGTCCCGCACCGTCCTGGAGGCGGTGCTGGACATGCTGTCCGGCCGTTACCCCAGTGACGAGTTCGCCGAACTGCGCCCGCGGATCGTCTGGGATCGGGTGACCGGCACGCTCACCGCCCGTCCCGGTGCCCAGCGGCTGGCCGTCACCTCCGGCGGGACGATCCCCGACCGGGGCCTCTACGGGGTGTTCCTGGCCGGTGGCGACGAGCGGCGTTCCGGGGCGGGCCGGCGGGTCGGCGAGCTCGACGAGGAGATGGTCTACGAGTCCCGGGTCGGCGACGTATTCACCCTCGGCTCGTCCTCCTGGCGGATCGAGGAGATCACCCACGACCGGGTGCTGGTCACGCCCGCCCCCGGGCAGCCCGGACGGCTGCCGTTCTGGAAGGGGGACGCGCTCGGCAGGCCCGCCGAACTCGGCCGAGCGGTCGGCGCCTTCGTCCGCGAGGTGGGAAGGCTCGGCCCGGACCAGGCGCGGCAGCGGGTCGCCGCGGCAGGTCTGGACGCCTGGGCCACCGACAACCTGATCGCGTACCTCGACGAGCAGAAGACCGCCACCCGGCACGTCCCCGACGACCGGACGATCGTCGTCGAACGCTTCCGGGACGAGCTCGGCGACTGGCGGGTGGTCGTGCACTCCCCGTTCGGCGGACAGGTGCACGCCCCCTGGGCGCTGGCCCTGGCGGCGGTGTTCCGGCAGCGGTTCGGCGTCGAGGTGCAGGCGGTGCACGGTGACGACGGGATCGTGCTTCGACTGCCGGACCTGGAGACCGACGACGGGCAGGCGCCCTCCGTGGCGGACCTGGTGCTGTTCGACCCCGACGAGATCGAGGACCTGGTCACCACCGAACTCGGCGGGTCCGCACTGTTCGCCGCCCGGTTCCGGGAATGCGCCGCCCGGGCCCTGCTGCTGCCCCGGCGCACCCCCGGCAAGCGGCAGCCCCTCTGGCAGCAGCGGATGCGCGCCGCCCAACTGCTGCAGGTGGCCGGGCGGTACGGCAGCTTCCCGATCGTCCTGGAGGCGGTCCGGGAATGCCTGCAGGACGTGTTCGACGTGCCGGGGCTGGTCGGGCTGATGCGCGACCTGTCCGCCCGACGGGTCAAGGTCGTCGAGGTCGAGACCGCGGTCCCGTCCCCGTTCGCCCGCAGCCTGCTGTTCGGCTATGTCGCGCAGTTCCTCTACGAGGGGGACAGCCCGCTGGCCGAACGCCGGGCCGCCGCCCTGGCCCTGGACCCGGTGCTGCTGGCGGAACTGCTGGGCCGCGGCGAGGGCGCCGCCCTGCGCGACCTGCTCGACCCGGC